>JAZNWI010000130.1:0-1986 GCA_045593305.1 Clostridia bacterium
AGAACACCGCATGATTTTTGCATCGCACACAACAGATGAAAACCACTTATGATATAATGTATTTGCAGGACAGGTCGAGGGACGGTTTGTAGACTTAATCACGCCTTTAGAACATGACCGGATTATCTTTGAGTACACAGAACTGCTGATATACAGCGTACGCTAAACTTCTAAATTTCAGATAATCATTCCTGCAATATATTTTATCTGGAGTGTGATTATGCAACCAATTTTAGAATGTTGCTGTGGACTTGATGTTCACAAGGAAATCATTGAAGCTTGTATTATTAAAGGTGTAGAAAAGCCTGAATTTATCAGAAGGCAATTCGGCACTTTTCAAAATGAGTTGAAAGAATTTGTTTTATGGTTATATAATAACGATTGTTTTCATATTGCTATGGAAAGCACCGGTGTTTATTGGCGACCTGTGTATGAGGCTATTGAGGAGTATTCTCCGTATTATGAATCTATCATTGTAGCAAATGCCCACCACATGAGAAATATTCCCGGCAGAAAAACAGATGTTAAAGATGCTGAATGGATTGCTACTCTTTTACAACACGGTTTACTTGAAGCTTCCTTTGTTCCCGAAAGAACTATACGAGATTTAAGAGAGTTTTCAAGAACCTACAAAAATGCCGTAAATGAGAAAAGCCGCTGCTTGAACAGACTGGAAAAGTTTCTTCAAACACACGGCTTTAAACTTTCAAGCGTCTTGAGTGACATCAACTCTGTCTCGGGCATAAATCTTCTCACGGGTTTAAGTCAAAAAGGCAGTTTGTCGATAGACGACGTTCAAAACGCTATCAGCCGTAATACCAAAAAGACACCCCAAGAAATACAAAATGCTATTTGCGGAAGGCTTAATAAACATGAGTGCTTTTTGCTCGCAGACTTTCTCAATCAACTTAAACTAATACAAGAGCACATTGACTTGATTTTAGATAAAATGAAAGAGATTGCTGAACCTTACTCAAAGGCTTTGGAACAAATGGATTCTATTGTTGGTATTGATATTACCGCTGCTTTGCTTATTTTAGCAGAAATCGGTTCAAATGTCCAACAAAATTTCAAAACAGCTGCACATTTATGCTCGTGGGCAGGTTTATCACCGAGAAATGACCAAAGTGCAGGAAAAATCAAGTCTAAAAAGGTTATGCACGGTAATCCGTATATCAAGTCTATTCTTTGTCAGGTTGCTTGGGTTGCGGCGAAAAACAGAAAAAATCCTTTCGGCAGATGGTTTTGGGCTAATCAACAGCGTTTAGGTAAAAAGAAAGCTATTGTTGCTGTTTCAAGAAAAATTCTTTCAACTATTTATTATCTTTTAACTAACGATAAATTTTATGATAACGATATTGCTATGAGGCCTTATCTTAAAGAATGAGCTTGATTTTTACATAGCGAAGGCTGTCGCATTTCTGCAACAGCCTTGGTTTAGTGTTTTCATTTTTCAGGGGTTAACGGTTGGGTTTTCACGCTAACCGTCCCCTGTGTTCCGATAGAAAGTAATTGCGGGAAAAATTCATGCTTATTTTTAAGAATTATTAAAGTTTTCTTATTAATATAAAGTCAAAAATATATTGAAGGGAAGAAAAATATGAAAATAACAAAAACATTAGCACTTATTCTTGCATTGCTATTAGTGCTTACCGCTTGTGGCAAGATACCTGATTCATCAACTGATTATGAAGCTGTTGAGCTTTTGCTCAGCGATGATGTAATCAAGGTTGATGGGCAGACTATATCAGAGGATACAGCGGAAGCGGTATATATCGCAAATGACATTGTTTACTATGAGTCAGGCAAAGATTTCACTTACGGTGAAGGCACTGAAAAAGATGAACATAGTAAGGAGGAAGCTGAAGCTCACACAGTAGTACACATCACCAAGGCGGGTACTTACTCAATAAGCGGTAAGCTTTCTAAAGGCCAGATTGCTGTAGATTTAGGTGATGGTGCCGAGGAAAATCCCGAAGCAAAGGT
>JAZNWI010000131.1:0-2036 GCA_045593305.1 Clostridia bacterium
AGACCTCAAATACGAAGTTGGTACAATGATCGAAATCCCCAGAGCTTGTATCACAGCTGACGAAGTTGCTAAAGAAGCTGACTTCTTCTGCTTCGGTACAAACGACCTTACTCAGATGACATACGGCTTCAGCCGTGATGATGCTGGTAAGTTCCTTACAGCTTACTATGACAGCAAAATCTTCGAGAACGATCCCTTCGCAAAGCTCGACCAGAACGGCGTTGGCGCTCTTATGGAAATGGCTGTTGCTAAAGGTAAAGCAAGCGGCAAGAACCTTCACTACGGTATCTGCGGCGAACACGGCGGCGACCCCGTTTCCGTTGAATTCTGCCACAAGATTGGTCTTAACTACGTTTCTTGCTCTCCCTTCCGTGTTCCGATTGCGAGACTTGCTGCTGCACAGGCAGCAATCGCTGAGATGAAATAAGTTGAAACCCCAGTAATATCAAGGGTTTTGCGACTTCTCCTACAATAGTTGTAGCTGTATAACAGCTATTAAATGTGCAATCAGCTCCCCGTATTCGAAAGAATATGGGGAGTTTTTGTATTGAAAAAATCCTATTGAATTATTCTGTAAATTATGCTAAACTTAATAGTGCCAAACTAATTAAATATAACATAACAAGCATTATTTTCCAAGGGGATAGTGTTCCATTTGGAATAGTGTTATTGTGCTCATTTCATGAATTTGATAAAAATGCAAATTCCGACGATATGAGTGCAGTAATGCTTGTTATATTGAATTAGTTTGGCGACTATCGGGGTTTGCGTTTTTTGTGCGTCTGCTTCGGTAGACGCATTTTTTATTTTAATTTTAGGAGGAAAAAACGATGAATGAAAATTCAAACATCAACCAAATGAACGTTACTGATGCAGAAAGTGTTAATACACAGGCTGTAAATAACAATGGGAGCAATGTTAAGAAAGGAAAAAATTGTCCAAATTGCGGAAATGTTGTATCAAAATCCGCAAGTAGTTGTCCTCAATGTGGTCACAAATTAAAGAAAAAGGGCAAAAAGGTTGCAATAGGTTGCACAACACCGCTGTTAATTATTGCTCTTTTAGTAGGAATTTTAGTGTTTAGCGCAAGACCCAAAGCAGGTACAATTGGTGAAACTTATAACCAAAACGAACTTGAGTTTACTGTTGAATCAATAAGCTTTTACAGAGGGGCAAAAACAGGTGTTTATGAGGTGGATAACAGCCCTTGCATTGCAATTGAGGGAGTTTTCGAAAACATAAGTAAAAATCAAAAGACAGTTTCCGGAGATGATTTTTCAGTAGATTTTGATGACGGATATGTGTTCTCTTCCAAATATCTGTATCTTGAAAGTTCCTCATATATTGATGTGTCGGGTAATGAACAAGAAACATTTAAACTTTACGAAGGTGGCGTTCTATTGACTCCATTAGAATCCGGTGCTCAAGAATTTAAAATGCTTATTCCTGTCGCAGACACAGTTTTTGAAAGTGGGGATAAGCCAATAGAGATAAAAGTATTTAATTACATATATAAGTTTGATAGTGTTTCCTCTATTAAAAATAGTAGGGAAGATACCATTGACCGCCTTTCAGGTGCTTTAAGCGACTAAAAATACATAGGTAGTAATTTATTAAAGGTACAACAATGCTTTGAATTCCTTTATTTGTTCGCCACACCCCAGGCAGCAATCAAGGACTAATCCCTAATACAAAAAAGCCACCCGAGAAATTGAAATCGGGTGGATATTTTTTGTGTCAGCACATTAACTTGTTTCCCTTGTGGGAAATTTTTATTTTATAAACATCAAAGGTTATTTGGTTGGTTGCTTGATTATATGGGTTCAATATGGTAAAATATGGAGAAAAACGCAGTGGTTATTGAAGGAGAAGATTATGAAGCACACACTGATTTCTAAAGAAAAAAACCAATATATTGCTAATTTGCATTGCCACACCACACTCTCAGACGGTAGAAAAACACCTGAGGAGATTCGCGATGCATATAAGGCACAGGGATACAGCATAGTTGCTTTTTCGGACCACGATAATTATTT
>JAZNWI010000132.1:0-2288 GCA_045593305.1 Clostridia bacterium
ACACTCTCCTTCATCTTCCAAGTGTTGAGCTTGATGCGGTCTTTGGTGTTCTGCTTGTAGAGCTGATAGAAAGCCTCAAAAGTCATATCGAGGTTTCCTGCGTTTTCGAGGAAGAAGTTCTTCTCCCATTCGGCGGCTTCACGCTTGGTCTGAAAGCCTCTCTTTACTTTGCGATCTGCTTCGCCTTTCCAGTTGGTATATCTTGCGGAGACATACCACGTTCCGTTTTTGTCTTTGTAAACAGCCATTACTTTTTACCTCCTTGACGATTTACCGACTCATAGCCGTATATTTGCTCCTCAAGGTATTTTCGATTTACACGACCGTTTATTGTGATGTATCCTTTCGCTGCCATTTCCTCATTCAATTTCTTAATGATTCTATATGCCTCCGACTGGGATACTCCCAACATCTTTACAACTTCATCAGCTTTAATAAACAAACATTCAGCCATGTTCTGAACCTCCTAAATCGTGATAAGGTTTCAAGTCCTTTCACTGATTCGGAATTTCAGAGGGTAAAAATCAACGGTATCAACGAAAATCTTTGAAAAATTTTTGTTTGCTCCTCGTTTCATGGTGTTTCAGAGAATACGGAGAATTACAGTAAAAAAAGCCCGCAAATTCGTCTTGAGAAAAACGAATTTGCGAGCTTTGAGAGACTTTGGTATTATTCTATCCCCGGATAGTGGTGGTATCAATTTGGTATCAACGAGCGATTTTCGCTGATTTTTTCAAATTGTGAGAGCCAAAAACCCTTGTGATATCAAAGTTTTTTCGACTACTTAACAGCCACTTTGGGTCACTCCCACTCGCTCCTGAAAAATAAATCTTAAACAGATTTGCTTATGGGATTTAGTTCAAGGTCTTAGGATTATTTCCATTATTCAGACAGCAGAGGCTATCTGACTTTTTGTTGCCGTACTGTTGCCATGGAATGGTTGGATTAATCTATTTTGTCTTGAGCAAGCTTTTTAAATAACAAGCCTGTCGCCAACGCATCCGACAATGCTCTATGCGCAAAAGTGTTATCACGAATACCATAATAGTCGCATAGAGTTGTTAGTTTATAATCCTCTACGTCATAGTCGTAATTATCATTGATAACATATTCTCCATATTCCTTATCCCATTTCATTTTTGGTTTCTTAAGTGTTTTCTTCGCTATTTCACACGTGTCAAAATATCGCCTTTTTTCTGTTGTAAAATCGTATCCATAACGATAAAGAAACTTTAAATCAAAAGGAAGGTTATGCCCTACAAGACTGAATTTTCCGACGAAATCCATTAAAGACTCTACGATTTGAGAAAATGTTGGAGCTTCTGCTACCATTTCGTCGGTAATACCATTCACCGCCGAAGCATCATCAGGAATGTGCTTTTTAGGATTGATTAATGTGTGGAATTTAGCAACAGGTATCCAATCCTCAAATTTTATAACCGCCAACTCAATTATGTTATCCCTTGTAGAACTCAATCCTGTTGTTTCTGTATCAACAACTACAAAACTTCCGATTCTATCAAAGCTTGTCTTTGAAGTAATATTTGAATATTTAACTAATTCTTCTAATTCTGAAACAGGCTTTTTTGCGTACACGGTTTCGGATAACATTATTTCAACAGACGGAATAGCCTCTATCGTTTTCTGGAAAGAAGCACTATCATTTATGCTTTTAATTGCCTTATTCCACTTGAATTTATAAGAATTGATTTGTTTGTTGATATCTTCAACTATTTTTTCGAGTGTGTATTTGTTCGTTATTGGGTCTGCAAAAACACTAATTTCCCATTCCTTTAAAGTGTCCATCCCGTGGCGCTTACTAAATTCGTCACGATAGGAGATGTTATTAACCAACTTTTTAATTAATCGATTTTTGTGTTTTTGATTATTAAATTGAGACTGTATGGTATTACACATTTCCAATCTTTCTTGAAATATCGGAATAAGTCCTAAAGCAGCAATAGGATCCACTCCTAATTTTATGGGCTCCTGTACCTTTCTTAAAAGCTGTAAGATATTGGAATAATAAGACTCGAAATCAGCATTTTCAATTTCTTCTTTTTTTGTTTCTTCCACTCTTAATGCTTCGGCACATGCAGCGCACCTTCCGTTAGCATCAGTTTTCAAAAACAGACCTTTTTTGCCACAAATAACACACTTGCCCATCATTACCTCCAGTTATATCGTTTATCTGTAAAACTATCATAGTTCTCTTGCAAAATGCACAAATACCCGGAGCCCTTCTTTCAAAGGATTCCGGGCATTTGTAAGCCAGTTGCAATTATTCT
>JAZNWI010000133.1:0-7010 GCA_045593305.1 Clostridia bacterium
GGGTGACATCGTTAATATAGAAGTGACACCTGCAAACTTCGGAAGAATTGCTGCAATGACTGCAAAACAGGTTGTTACACAAAGAATAAGAGAGGCAGAACGCGGAATTCTATACAGCGAATATACAAGAAAAGAAAATGAACTTGTTTCTGGTAAAATAGAAAGAATTGAACGCGGAAACATTTATGTTGACATCGGCAAGGTTGAGGCTGTAATGCCTGTAAACGAACAGGTTGCTGACGAATACTATGAAGTAGGTAGAATGATTAAGTGCTATGTAAGTGAAGTAAGAAACGGAACAAAGAGCACACAGATTATTCTTTCCCGTTCACATCCTGGTCTTGTGAAGAAACTTTTCTTCCAGGAGGTTCCTGAAATTCAGGACGGTATCGTTGAAATTAAGTCGATTTCAAGAGAAGCAGGTTCTCGTTCAAAGATTGCGGTTTACTCACAGGACCCTGATGTTGATGCACAGGGTGCTTGTATCGGTCCAAGAGGCGGAAGAGTTCAGGCAATTGGCGAAGAGCTTAACTACGAAAAGATTGATATTGTAAACTGGAGTGAAGACCCTGTTGAATACATTTCAGCAGCACTTTCACCATCTAAGGTACTTACTGTTGAGATAGACGAAGAAGAAAAGAGTGCGAAGGTTACAGTACCAGAGCATCAGTTATCACTTGCAATCGGAAAATCAGGTCAGAATGTTCGCTTGGCGGCACGCTTAACCGGTTGGAAGATTGATATTTCAGCAGGACAGGAATAAGATAATAAGGGAGATTTTTAATGCATACACCGATGCGGATGTGTATTGCCTGCAGGCAGATGAAGCCTAAAGGCGAGCTCATAAAGATTGTAAAAAATGAGAATAATATAGAGCTTGACTCTTGCCAAAAGAAGTTTGGCAGAGGTGCGTATATTTGCAAAAGCGAAGAATGTATCGAAAATGCAAAGAAACGCAAAGCTGTGTCAAGACATTTCAAAACTAATGCCGATGACAGCATTTTTGATGATATCAAAAAGGAGCTAAAGAATGGATAAGGTTTTAGGAATGATTGGTCTTGCAAAGAGAGCAGGGAAAATAGCATCGGGTGAATTTATGTGCGATAAAGCCATAAAAAGCGGACAATCTCGTTTGATAATAATTGCGTCAGATATTTCCGAAAACAGCAAAAAATCAATTTGTGATGCTTGTAATTACTACGGAGTAGAATATATCCAATACGCAAAGAGTGAGGAAATCGGAAAACTATTAGGAAGCGACAAGCGAGTAGTTGTTTCGGTAAATGATGACAACTTTAAAAATGCAATTTTATCCAAAATAGAAAGGATTGATGAATAATATGGCAGAAAACGGAATTAAGGTAAGTCAGATTGCCAAAGACTTAAAGGTGACCGGAAAAGATATAGTTGAAAGACTTGCAGGTTTTGGTATTGAGGTTAAAGGAACAAGCGTTTTAACTGATGAACAGCTTGGTCTTGTTTTTGATATCTATACAACACTTTATGATGTGGGTGATGCACCAATTGAAAAACCAGCACTAGAGGTTGAAGAACCAAAACAGGAAGAAGTAAAGGAAGAGCCAAAAGCAGAAGAGGCTCCAAAGGCTGAACCTAAGAAGGAAGAGCCTAAAAAGACAGAACCTAAAAAGGAAGAGCCTAAAAAGGCAGAAAAGCCTGCACCGGAAGCTAAAAAGCCGGAACAAAAGCCACAGGAAAAGCGTGGCAAGGCACCTGCAAAGAAGAGAAATGAAGAAAGAATTACTCCTACCAATACAGATGGTGAAAAGGAATATGTAATTAAAGCAGATGACGCTAAAAAGGTGCGTTATGTTGACACAAGAACATCAACCTTGGAGCTTGAAAAGGTGGATGAAAGAGAACGCTTAGAGCACATGGTTACAGATGATGATGTTTCTAAGTTTGAAAACAAGGGCAAAAAGCACAACAAAAAGCAGCCACAAAAGGAAAAGGAACAGGTTAATAAGCATAAGGAACAGCCAAAGCCACCGGTTCCGGCAGGTCCGACAGAAATTGAAGTGCCTGAATTTATCACAGTAGGAGATTTAGCACTTAAACTTAGAAAGGGTGCTGCTGAAGTTGTTAAAAAGCTTATGATGCTTGGCGTTATGGCAACAATAACTCAGACAATTGACTTTGATACTGCAACCCTTATAGCATCAGATTTTGGTGTTGAAGTAAAACCTGAAATAGTTCTTACAAAAGAGGATATACTATTTGCAACACTTGATGAAGAAGATAAGCCGGAAGACTTAGAACCGCGTCCACCGGTTGTAGTTGTTATGGGTCATGTTGACCATGGTAAAACTTCACTTTTGGATGCTATCCGTGACACATCAGTTACAGATACAGAAGCAGGCGGTATTACACAGCATATCGGTGCTTACAGTGTTAAGCTAAACGGCAGAGACATTACATTCTTAGATACACCGGGTCATGAAGCATTTACAACAATGCGTGCCCGTGGAGCACAGGTTACTGATGTGGCAATACTAATTATTGCAGCGGATGATGGTATTATGCCACAGACAATTGAAGCTATTAACCATGCAAAAGCAGCTGGAGTTACAGTTGTTGTTGCAATCAATAAGATTGATAAAGACGGTGCAAACCCTGAAAGAGTAAAGCAAATGCTTGTTGAACACGAGCTTGTTCCTGAAGAATGGGGCGGCGACACAGTATGTGTTGAAATTTCAGCAAAGAAGAGAATAAATATTGATGGCCTTTTGGAAATGGTACTTCTTATTGCAGATATGAAGGAGCTTAAAGCTAACCCAAATAAGCCTGCAAAGGGTACTGTTATTGAATCAAAGGTTGATAAGGGAAGAGGCCCTGTTGCAACTGTATTGGTACAGGAAGGTACACTTCATGTTGGCGATATTGTACTTGCCGGAACTGCCGTTGGTCATGTTCGTGCAATGGTTAATGATAAGGGTAGACGCATGAAGACAGCAGGCCCTGCAACTCCGGTTGAGATTCAGGGACTTTCTGAAGCTCCAATGGGTGGCGAACACATCTATGTTGTAAAAGACGAAAAGCTTGCAAGAGATGTTGCTGAAGCAAGAAAGCAGGAACAGAAGGAAAACAGATTCAATCAGACAGTTAAGATTTCTCTTGATAACCTGTTTGACCAGATTGACGAAGGTAACATGAAAGAACTTAATGTTATCATTAAAGCTGATGTTCAGGGTTCTGTTGAAGCTGTTCGTCAGTCCCTTGAAAAGCTTTCAAACGAAGAAGTAAGAGTTCGAGCAATCCACGGTGGTGTTGGTGCAATCAACGAGTCTGATGTAATGCTTGCAAACGCTTCAAATGCTATTATTGTAGGCTTTAATGTGCGTCCGGACTCAGGAGCACTAGCAGCAGCTAGTGCACAGGAAGTTGATATAAGACTTTACCGCGTAATCTACCAGGCAATCGAGGAAATGGAAGCTGCTATGAAGGGTATGCTTGATCCTAAATTCCGCGAAGTTGTTACAGGTCACGCTGAAATCAGACAGACATTCAAGGTTTCAGGTGTTGGTACAATTGCAGGAGCATATGTTACAGACGGTAAGATTTCACGAAATGCAGAAGTTCGTGTTGTTCGTGACGGTATTGTTCTTCATGAAGGTAAACTTGCCAGCCTTAAGAGATTTAAGGACGATGCTAAGGAAGTTTCTGAAGGATTTGAATGCGGTATGAGTATAGAAAATTACAATGACTTAAAAGAAGGCGATGTATTCGAATGCTTCGTAATGGAGGAAATAGAAAGATAACCGCAAAAAGGACGGTATAACTATGGCAAAAAACAGAATTGATAAAGTAAATGAAGAGGTACGCCGCGAGCTTGCGTCCGTTATTCGTGAGCTAAAGGACACAAGAATACCTATGATGACAAGCGTTGTGGCAGTGCATGTTACAAATGACTTAAGCTATGCCAAGTGCTATATAAGCGTAATGGGTGACGAAGAAGTGCAGAAACAGGCTATTTTGGGCTTGAAATCTGCTGCCGGCTTCATCCGCCGCGAAATTGGCAGACGAATTGATTTAAGACATACACCTGAGTTTTTGTTTGAACTTGATCACTCAATTGAACATGGTGCTTATATCAATCAGGTGTTAAGCAATATTATGAAGGATCAAAGCGATGAATAAAGTTATTGATTTGATAAAACAAGCAAATAGTGTGGTAATTTTATCCCATGACAGTGAAGATGCCGATGCAGTCGGCTCTTCTTTTGCTATGCGCCTTGCACTTTTGGAAATGGGAAAGGATGCAAAATGTATTTTTTCGGAAATTCCTGAAGAGCGTATAAGATTTTTAGGTGAGGACTATACAGTTTTTGATGAAAATGACATACCAAAAGCTGATCTTTGCCTATGCCTTGACTGCGGAGATGTGCAAAGAATAGGAAAGAGGAAAGCAATATTTGAAATGGCAGAAAAAACTGCCTGCATTGACCATCATCATACTAATGTGGGCTTTTGTGATGCAGATTTTATTGACCCAAAAGCTCCTGCAACAGGTGAGATTTTATATAATTTGTTTTTAGAATTGGGTGTGGAGATTACACAGGATATTGCAAGACAGCTATATGCTGCAATAAGCTCTGATACGGGAAGTTTTAAATATTCAAATGTCAGACCGGAAACTTTTAATATAGCAGCAGAACTTATAAAAAAGGACATTGACCATGCAGAAATTGCGAGAAAGCTGTTTGATACTGAAAGTCTTGGAGTAGTAAAGTTTAAAGGCTACCTTATGAACAATATGGAGCAATATTTTGACGGTAAACTGAATATTGTTCTGGCAACTGACTGCCTGTTAAAAGAATACGGAATTGAAGAAAAGGACACAGGGGATATAGTGAATATTCCAAGAGGTGTTAAGTCTTGCGAAATTGCAGTTTCAATCCGCGAAACGCCGGAAAAGAAGAAAATCAGTTTCCGTTCCAACGGGAAATATGATGTATCCAGTCTGGCTGAAAAGTTTGGCGGTGGTGGACACATTATGGCAGCAGGTGCTGCAGTTCGCAGTAAGACATTAGAACAAATAAAAGAAGAAGTTATCAAGTATTGTGAGGAGATTTTTAATGGTTGAATATGATAAAGACGCCATTGTCTATCCTTATATAACATCATATATCCGCGGCGAAATTCCTGAGCGATGCGGAATTTTAAAAGAGCTTGAGGAATATGCCGAAAAGAATTCTGTACCGATTGTTCAGCCGGAAACTGCAAAGTTTTTGGAAACTATGATGTGCATAAAAAGACCCACCAGAATTTTAGAAGTGGGCTGCGCTATTGGTTATTCTGCAATTT
The DNA here is from genome assembly GCA_045593305.1 of Clostridia bacterium. Lineage (GTDB taxonomy): Bacteria > Bacillota > Clostridia > UBA1381 > UBA1381 > UBA1738. Next base: position 5,323 of record JAZNWI010000133.1, read on the forward strand.
TGATGGCACAGTATCTTGCGGATGGCGGAAGCATAACAACCCTTGAATGGGATGCTGAGACTTGTGAAATTGCAAGAACCAACATTGAAAAAGCAGGACTTTCCGATAAAATTAAAGTGGTTTTAGGCGATGCAAAGGACATTATCCCAACTCTTACAGGTGAGTATGATGTAATATTCCTGGATGGCCCTAAGGCTCACTACATATACATGCTGAATGACTGCATACGCCTGTTAAAAAAAGGCGGAATGCTTATTTCTGACAACATTCTTTATAAAGGAATGATTGCAGACGATGAACATGTTATAAGACGAAAAATAACTATTGTAAAGCGTCTCAGGCGCTTTATATCAGCACAAATGCAACGAGAAGAACTTGAAACAGTTATTCTTCCTTTGGGAGATGGTGTAACTGTTGCGGTAAAAAAATAAACAGGAGGAAAGACATTTTGAAAATTCCTGAACTTTTAGCACCTGGCGGAAGCCTTGAAAAGCTTAAAACAGCGATTCTTTATGGTGCAGATGCAGTTTATGTTGGAGGAGAATCTTTTAGCCTTAGAACTGCTGCAGAAAATTTTACATTTGAAGAAATGAAAGAGGGTCTTTCCTTTGCACACGAAAGAGGAAAAAAGGTATATCTTACCGCAAACATAATCCCTCATAATAAAGATATTAAAGAATTCGCAGAGTATATCAAAGAGATTGCTCCTCTTGGGTTTGATGCGGTTTTAGTTGCAGACCCCGGAATGATGGATGTTATCAAAGAAAATGCACCTGATCTTCCAATCCATATTAGTACTCAGGCAAATAATGTTAACTATAAAAGTGCGGAGTTCTGGTATAAACAGGGAGCAAAAAGAGTGGTTCTTGCCCGCGAAATGTCAATGGCTGAAATCCGCGAGACAAGGGAAAACACACCGGCAGATTTGGAGCTTGAGGCATTTGTTCACGGTGCTATGTGCGTTTCTTATTCAGGAAGATGCCTGCTTTCAAATTACCTTACATCCCGTGATGCAAATCAGGGGGCATGCTCACATCCTTGTCGTTGGAACTATACTTTAATGGAAGAGACAAGGCCTGGCGAATATATGCCTGTTTTTGAGAACGAAAGAGGCACATTTATCTTTAATTCAAAAGATTTATGTATGATAGAGCATATTCCTGAAATAGTTGAAAGCGGTATTACCAGCTTAAAGCTTGAGGGAAGAGTTAAGACTTCATACTATGTTGCAACAGTAGTTAAAGCATACCGTGAAGAGCTTGACAGATATATTAAAGACCCTGAAAACTATAAGTTTGACGAAAAGCAACTTGATGAGCTTTGCAAGGTGAGTCACAGACCATATTCAACAGGTTTTTACTATGGAAAACCGAGCGATAAAGGGCAGGTGTATACATCAAGCTCATATATTCGTGAGTATGACCTTATCGGTATGGTTGAATCCTACGATGAAAAAACCGGAATTGCAACAATAAGTCAGCGTAACAGATTTTTTGTTGGTGATGAAATAGAGGTTTTAGAACCGGGAAAACCATTCTTTACACAAAAAGTAGAGTATATGGAAAATGAAAAAGGCGAAAGTATTGAATCAGCTCCACATGCACAGATGATTTTAAAAATGCCAATGAAAGAGCCGGTATCAAATGCCGCAATGCTAAGGAAAAAGAGGGAGGAGTAATTATGGCAGA
>JAZNWI010000134.1:0-9830 GCA_045593305.1 Clostridia bacterium
AATAAAGACCTATACATGTACAGTATGTAATGGAACAAAGACAGAATCTATTGATAAGTTGTCCGAAACAATCATTACAGTAGAGAATGTAAGTGCAAATGCAGGAGAAGAAGTAACAGTACCTGTTAGAATTGACGGAAACAACGGCTTGACAGGATTAAACCTATCCATAAGCTACGATACCGGAGCACTTACCTTGATCGATGTTGCAAATGGCGGAGCTCTATCAAGTCTATATCTTACAAAGCCAGACGACTATACATTAGGAACAATCGAATTCTTATGGGATGGAGCAGAAGCAGACAACTCAAATGGAGAAATACTACTACTAACATTCAAGGTATCAGACACAGCAATAACAGGCGATTACCCAATTGATGTAACAATTGTATCTGCATGTGATCAGGATCTTAACGATGTAACTATTACTGATGTAGATGGTAAAGCTTCAATTGCAGGAGTTGCTGCAACTTATACTGTAACATTTAAGATCAAAGACCAGATATATGAAGAAATCATGGTAACTGATGGTGAAGCTATTGGAAGCAACTTCCCAGTAGATCCAACAGTAACAGGTTACGTATTTAAGGGATGGATGGATGAATCAGGAAATCCTGTAAATGATACGACAATAGTATCTGGAGATATGACTGTATATGCAAAACTTGCAATTAAGGTAACATTCTTTGAAGGTTATGGCGATCATGCTTTTGACTTCGAGGAAGTTGAATTAGAACTTGATGCAGAAGGAAAGGCAAGCATAGCAGAAAGTGACATTCCGCCAAAGGGAGTTCCGTGGAATGGATACGAAAAGGACGACTATATGCCATCCGACTATGAAGACTATAACGGAAGATATGATGTAGAAGCTGAATACTTATACAGAGTTGACGGCGAATGGAAGCTATTTGATGAAACAGTTGTCCTTACAGAGAATACAGAAGTATACTTATTGTTTAAGACTGTATCTGTAAACGTATTTGGAACTGCGGTTGAAATAAGATATGACAATGATTCACGAGTAATGGATTCATTGAAGTCATTCTTAGACAAGGCAACAGACCAACTTGTGGCTGCAAAGGATGCCGGACTTCCAATTTACGAAAAGCTAATGTCAACAATTATGGGAACTCTAGAAAGCTATAGCTTACTTGACGATGAACAGTTCATTAAGAACATTAAGTTCCCACTAGCTCTTTCAAATGCATTAAGAGAATCTGATGTTCAGAGAGTTGTAAACGACCGTATTACTAACCTAAAGGACAACATTGCAAACGCTGGTTATGTTAATACACTATTAAAATGGCCTGGCGTTAAGGAATACTTGATTGCAAATGGAGTTTCAATAAGCGATGAAAATGCAGTCGTAGCATACATAAATGGTTTGGCTAATGTAACTGGTATTAAGAATGCTATTTATGCTACAAACGAATACAAGGATGTAATATCAGCTATTAAGAATAATGGCGACTTTGATATTATACCGGAAAACCTTGAGCTAATGAAGGCAATACGCGAAGAACTTCAGATTATTACCTTCGATACTGTAATGGATAAGGGAAGCGGATCTGCTATTGCAGGTATGGTTTCTATAATCGGAGATACAGTATGTAGAGATATTTTCGATGGCGGTAGAGAAGATTATTGTGATGACTTAGTGGATCTTATCACTGATGTAGAAAGCGGAACAGCTTCATCAAGAACAATTGCATCCGCATTCTCATTAGCATTTAATCCAATTGACGATATCTTGAAGCCTCTATACGAAAAGGCAGAAGAAAATGTTATTAATGAATTTGGCGCAAGCATTCGTTATAATGAAAATCCATATCTACAGTATCTTGTAGAGGATCATGATATGTTCGCAGAACTATTCACTAAGGTAGACAATGGAACAGAAGATCGCACAGGATATAAGATGAAGGATTTAGTAGCTTATACTGAATACATGGCTAAGCTTGCTATTGCAACAGATGACGCTCTTTGCTGGTATGGTGATCTTGATGACGTTGACTTTGATACTGTATATGATGCAGTATTTGCAAAGGTTTACGCTGTCCATGACAGAATTGACGACATTTTGAATGACTTCTATTATGCTGACAAACTTCCTGATATGGTTGAAACTGCTCTAAATAGTGTTAAGCAGGCAAACGACATATTCTTGAAGGTTAAACCAACTTTGAAGAAGTTTATCGGTATGTATCTAGACAGTAGCATTTACAACGATATGGTAAATGGCTCTATGGATGACAAGGATAAGATTCAGAGTGCTGTTGACATCATTACAGGAAGAGAAACACCTGTATTAACAATTGATGACTTATTTGAAACTATTATTAACAATGAAGAAATCATTAAGGATAAACTTCAAACACTTCTTAACTCTGGAGAATTCTATACTGCAGTTGAGAAGATTAAGAATAGCTCAATAGGTCAGAATGTAGAAACAAAGGTTATTGATGATATTGTTGAAATAGTAGAAAATATCGCAGAGTATGGAATTTCTTATTATAGAGTATCAACCTCTGACGAGACTATTATCGACAAGTACGAAGTGAACGTTGGCGATGAAAAGATCACTTTGATAAGACGCCTTATCTACTAAGCACAAAAAAGGAAATGGATAGGAAATCCCTATCCATTTCTCTTACCAAAAAAAGGAGGAGAAGATGAAGAAATTACTTAGCATTTTTTTGGTGATAACAATGCTTGTAACTACAGGTACAGTAGCTACAGCGTATTATACAGATATTGACGGCCATTGGGCTGAAAATGAAATTAAAGCTTGGAGCGATTACGGCGTTATAAACGGATTTGATGGAAAATTTTCACCAAATCGTTATATGACACGTGGTGAATTTGCGGTAGTATTAAATCAATTAATGTGCTATCAAAAAGAAGGCAAAAATGTATTTAATGACCTATCGGATAAATTTTATACAAGTTCAATTTTAAAACTTTATCAAGCTGGGGTAATGCAAGGCTATGATGGTTCTATAAAACCTGAAGCTTCAATAACAAGGGAAGAAGCATCCGTTATGATTTGCAGAGCGTTAGGAATTGAAACGGCTGATGAAATGAACAGAACATTTTCTGACGAAGAGCAAGTTTCAAGTTGGTCAAAGACATATATTAACGCTTTGGTTAATAGTGGACTTTTGAATGGAACCGACGGAAAACTTAACCCTAAAACCCCAATTATGAGATCCGAGGTTGTAAAAATACTAGATAACGCGGTGTACCCAATCCGTAAATCAGGAAATTTTGAAAATGTTAACACAAACAAAATAGTTGTTATAAGTACGGGAGATGTAACTGTTAAAAATTCTGAAATCAGCGGAAAAGTTATTATCACTCAGGGTGTTGAAACAGGTAAAATTTCCTTTACAGACTCTAAGATAGAAAACAGTTTTGTTATTGATAACGATCGTGATGATTTTGTTGAAATAAAAAACACAACCGTTGCCAATGACGATATATTAAAGGACGATGCCTTTACCACTGAAAAAAAGGAAGAAGAGAAAAAGCCTGACGACAAAGAAAGCGGATCCTCTGGCGGAGGTGGAGGCGGAGGTGGAGGCGGATCCTCTGGTGGTAGTTCAACTACCGGATGCGGAACCGCACACAACTGGAATAGTGGAGCAGTAACAACTCAGCCAACATGTACAACAAATGGTGTTAAGACATATACATGTACAGTATGTAGAGGAACGAAAACAGAAGTAATTCCTGCTACAGGTCATAGCTGGAACGAAGGTGAAGTGACTCAGACTCCAAATTGTACAGAAGCTGGCATTAAGACATACACATGTACAGTATGTAGTGAAACAAAAACAGAAGAAATTCTTGCAACAGGACATACTTATGTTGGGTGGGAAAAGATTGATGCCGATACTCACAAGAAGACTTGTGGTTGCGGACATGAAGAAACCGAAGCTCATACATGGAATGAAGGTATAGTAACGCTAGAACCAACATGTACAGAAACTGGAGTTAAGACATACACATGTAACTGTAGCGAAACAAAAACAGAAGAAATTCCTGCAACTGGCCATACATATGGAACATGGGAAAAGGAAGACAATACAAACCACAAGAAGACATGTAGCTGTGGAAGTGTAGAGCGAGAAGGCCATACATGGGATACAGGAGTGGTAACAAAAGCTGCAACATGTACAGAAACTGGAGTTAAGACCTATACCTGTTCAGTATGTAGCGGAACGAAGTCAGAAACAATCCCAGCAACAGGCCATACATATGGAGCATGGGAAAAAGAAGACGAAACAAACCACAAGAAGACATGTAATTGTGGAGATGTATCAAGGGAAAACCACACATGGGATACAGGAGTGGAAACAAAAGCTGCAACATGTACAGAAACTGGAGTTAAGACCTATACCTGTTCAGTATGTAGCGGAACAAAAACAGAAGTGATTCCTGTTTTAGACCATACATATGGAGCATGGGAAAAGGAAGACGAAACAAACCACAAAAAGACATGTAGCTGTGGAGATGTAGCAAGGGAAAACCACACATGGAATACAGGAGTGGTAACAAAAACTGCAACATGTACAGAAACTGGTGTTAAGACCTATACCTGCTCAGTATGTAGCGGAACAAAAACAGAAGTGATTCCTGCGACAGGCCATACATATGGAGCGTGGGAACAAGTAGACGAAGCAAACCATAAGAGAGAATGCAACTGTGGTGAAATTGAAACGAAAGCCCACACATGGGATGCAGGAGTGGTAACAAAAGAAGCTACGACGATAGAAGAGGGTGTTAAGACATTCACCTGTACAGCATGCAATATAATAAAAACAGAGTCTATCGAAAAGATTCCTAGTCCAATAATAACAGTAGAAAATGTAAGCGCATATTCAGGTGAAGAAATAACAGTACCTGTAAAAATTGAAAAAAATGTAGGCTTGCTTGGATTAGAAATCTCAATTGACTATGATAACGAAGTACTTACTATGATTGAAGCTAAACAAGGCACAGGTCTTGGAAGTATGTCGCTTACAAAGCCACCAAGTATGACTGAAAACACATTATACTTCCTGTGGGATAAAACAGATGCAGACTACTCAAACGGAGAAATACTGCTACTAAAATTTAAGGTGGCGGACACAGCTCCAACAGGAGATTATCCAATTGAAGTAAAACTTGTATCTGCATGTGACCAGGATGTTAACAGTGTAGCCATAGAATGTGTAAGTGGTGATGTTTTAGTTAATAGAGCAGCAGTGACTTTTAAAGTAAAAGGCCAGAAATACAACGAAGTCAGAATAGCCAAAGGTGAAGAAATAGGAAGTGAATTACTAAAAGCACCTGAAGTGGCAGGCTGTAAATTCAAGGGTTGGATAGATGAGAATGGAAATCCTGTTACAGAATCAACGATAGCAAATGACAATATGACAGTATTTGCAAAACTTGCAATAAATGTGACATTTTTTGAAGGGTATGGCGATCATGCTTATGAATTTGAGAAAATCGAACTAACACTTGATGCAGAAGGAAAAGCAAGTTTAGCAGAAAGTGATATTCCATCAAAGGGATTTGCTTGGAGTGGATACAAAAAGAAGGATTACATGCCATCAGGTTATGCAGACTATAACGGAAAATATGAAGTGGAATCTGAATACTTGTATAGAGCTAACGGCGAATGGAAGGTTTTTGACGAAACTACTGTCCTTACAGAAAATACGGAGGCATGCTTGTTGTTTAAAAACTTTAATGCAACCATATTCGGAACAGGGGTTGAAATAAGATATAGTTATGAAGGCGGCAAAAATATAGCCACCCTGATATCGTTTTTAGATAAAACTATTTCTCAGCTTACTGCTGCTGACGGATTTAAACCTCAGGTGTATCAAGATCTAACCGCTTCAATTCACGGAATGCTAAATAGTGCTAATCTGACTGATGACGATGGTTATATTAAGACAATCAATATCGTACTTGATTTTGAAAATGATGAAAAAGTTAAAACTATCACATTTGACGAAGTATTAGAAATGGAAAGCGAATCAACACTGGCAAGTATGGTTGCTTTGGTTGGATATGATGTATGTAAGAAAGTTTTTGATAAAGCAAGAGCAGATTATGTGGGTTCAGGAACAGTGCCAGCAGAGCTTACATTGGAATTTGAACCTATCGAAGACATTTTTAAGCCTATATACAAACAAGCAGAAGAAAAGGCTATTAGCGAATTTGATGAAAATATCCGTTATGCTGAAAACCCATATCTTCAGTATCTTACAGAGGAACTTGATATTTTCTCTGAACTATTCAAAAAAGATGGCGGAGGAGCATCAGGGAATACTGCATATAAAATGAGCGATATAGTTGATTACTTCAGATATATGGTAAAGCTACTTATCGCAGCAGACGATACTGTTTCATGGTATAACGAAAGTGTTGACAATGACACAATAAGCGATGCAATACTTGCGAAAGTAAGTGCGGTTAATACCAGAATTGATGCTGTTTGTGCTGATTCTCAATACGAAAATCTTCCGGATATGGTTATGAAAGCGTTGAAGAGTATTCAGAAGATTAACGACATGTTCTTAAATATTAAGCCTATATTTAGCGGTGATATAAATATACAGGCTGAAATTAAAGAAGTTGTTGATTCAGAAGAGCTATATGATGCAGTTGAAGAAATAAAGAACGGTTCAATGGGCGATAATGCGGATATAGCAGCTCTTGATGACATTGTTGAAATATTTGAAAATATTGCAAAATATGGAACTGCTTATTACAAAGTACAAACATCTGATATAACTATTTTAAGCAAATACCAATTATATTTTGGTGATGAAGAAGTTACTTTTATAAAAAGCTTAAAATACTAAGCCAATAAGAGAGATGGATAGAAAGCCTATCCATTTCTCTTACCAAAAAAGGAGAAAAATATGAAAAAAATACTTGGCATTTTTTTGATAATAGCAATGCTTATAACTACATGTGCAGTATCCGCAGCACATTACACCGATATTACTGGGCACTGGGCAGAAAAGGAAATAGAAGCCTGGAGCGATTACGGCGTTATAAGCGGATATGACGGAAAGTTTTCACCAGATCGTTTTATAACGAGAGGTGAATTTGCGGTAGTATTAAATCGCTTGATGAATTATCAAAAAGAAAGCACAAATATATTCCGAGACCTTCCTGATAAGTTTTATACAACTTCAGTTTTGAAACTTTATCAGGCAGGGGTAATGCAGGGATATGATGGAGCTATAAGCCCTGAAGCTTCACTAACAAGAGAAGAAGCATCAGTTATGATTTGTCGAGCTTTAGGAATCGAAACTGCTGATAAAATGAATAAAGTGTTTTCTGACGAAGCAAATGTTTCAAGCTGGGCAAAAGCATATATTAATGCATTGGTAAACAAAGGCCTTTTGAACGGAGCTGATGGAAAACTTAATCCGAAGAATTCAATTATGAGATCTGAGGTTGTAAAGATTCTTGATAATGCAGTATACCCAATTCTTAAATCAGGAACTTTTGAAAAGGTTAGTACCGACAAAATACTTGTTATAAGTACTGGAGATGTTACTGTTAAAGACTCAGAGATTAAGGGAAAAGTTATTATCACTCAGGGTGTTGAAACAGGAAAAGTTTCCTTTACAGGCTCTAAAATCGAAAGCGATTTTGTGATTGATAACGAAGGCAAAGATTTTATAAAAATTGAGAACACAACCGTTGCCAATGACGATATACTAAAGGATGATGCATTTACCACTGAAAATAAGGACGAAGATAAAAAGCCTGAAGATCAAGAAGGCGGATCATCTGGCGGTGGTGGCGCTTCTGGTGGTAGTACCGGAAACAGCGGTAACACCGGAAACGACGGTAACACCGAGGATAAGGATAATACATTAGACGAAAGTGTACGATCAGAACTGATTGAAATCCTGAAGTCTGTATCTGAAGAAATTGACATATACACTGACCGTAATAAACAGGAATATACAATTTTCACAACAAATGAGAAGAATGGCATATTAAGACCAATTAATAATTGCATTAAAGAAGCACTTGCAAATCACGCAGATGAGCTAGATGCTGATTTCATTAAAAATACTTATGCAGAAGAAATTAATGATGTCCGTGCCGTGTATGATAAAATGTCAGAGGACGATCAGAAAGCATTCAAGGGAAGAATGGGTGCAAACTTTACGATATATAACCTGACTTGGTTAGCAGAAACTTTAGGAATTGACTTATCAAAATATGGTATAGAAATATAGCTTTAATTGGTATAAATATTCAAAGCTTACTTGGATTAAAAAAGACCAGACAAATTGTCCGGTCTTTTTAAATATCAGTTTGTCATTTTTTCCTGCTTAACCTTGTGGTCAATTACATGGCGGGAAGCAAGCTCACGGTGTATATCCTCAAGAGAAATGCCCATTTCAATCATTAAAACCATTACATGGTATGCAAGGTCTGCAATCTCATAAATAGTTTCTTTTTTATCATCAGATTTAGCTCCAATAATAACTTCGGTGCATTCTTCACCAACTTTTTTAAGAATCTTGTCAAGTCCCTTTTCAAAAAGGTAAGTGGTATATGAACCTTCCTTTTTATCAATCTTTCTGCCACGGATAAGGTCGATTAAACCCTGATATGAGAATTCGTGTAAATCCTCGCTTTCAAAAACAGGCTTTGTAAAGCAAGAGTCTGTGCCGGTGTGACAGGCAGGCCCGTCCTTTTCCACCATTACAACTAATGCATCATTATCGCAATCTGCAGTAATTGAAACAATATGTTGATAATTTCCGCTTGTTTCGCCTTTTAGCCAAAGTTCGTTACGGGATCTGCTGTAAAAACAGGTGAGGCCCTTTTTTATAGAAATTTCAAGGCTTTCCTTGTTCATATATGCAAGGGTCAAAACCTTTTTTGTAATTGCATCAACCACAATGGCAGGTATAAGCCCCTTTTCGTCAAATTTTAACTCATCAATATTTAGCATAACTTTTCTCCTTTATATTCTGACAGGAATATTTTCTTTTAAAAGTGTATTTTTAAGGTCAGTGATTGAAACCTCACCAAAGTGGAAGATAGATGCGGCAAGACCTGCATCCACCTTTGGAAGAGTTTTGAAAAGCGTCACAAAGTCCTCAATCTTTCCTGCACCGCCTGATGCAATTACAGGAACATCAACTACATTGCATACAGCCTCTAACATTTCAAGGTCAAATCCGCCTTTTACGCCATCTGTGTCAATAGAGTTCAAAACAACTTCACCGGCACCTAAATCAACGCATTTTTTAATCCAGGAAATTGCCTCAATTCCTGTGTTTTCACGGCCACCTTTCGCAAAGACGCAAAACTTGCCATCAACTCGTTTAACATCTGCGGAAATTACAACACATTGATTTCCGTAAAGCTTTGCCGCCTCATATATAAGGTTCGGGTTTTTAATAGCCCCTGAGTTTACGCTGACCTTATCAGCACCGCTTTTTAATACGCGGTCAAAATCTTCAATTGTGTTTATGCCGCCGCCAACGGTGAGCGGAATAAAAATTGTGCTTGCAACTTCCTTTAAAATATCGGTGAAGAGCTTTCTTCCGTCAGAGGAAGCTGTGATGTCATAAAACACAAGCTCATCCGCACCGTTTTCTGAATAGAATCTGGCAAGCTCCACAGGGGAGGAAACATCGGAAAGACCCTCGAAGTTTACGCCCTTAACAACCCTTGCATCTTTAACATCAAGGCAAGGGATAATTCTTTTTGTTATCATTTTGCCACCTCAATTGCTTCTTTTATGGAAATTGCACCCAGGTAGTATGCTTTTCCAATAATAGCACCAT
>JAZNWI010000135.1:0-5513 GCA_045593305.1 Clostridia bacterium
AAGACGGAACACCTATGACTCCTGCAGAAAAGATTGCTTTGGCAGAGAAAATTGCTGAAAGCACACAAAGCTCTGCCGAAGAAACAACATCTTCTCCCGAAATCAAGCAAAGCAACGAAGAGTATTCCGAAGAACAAGGAATGGTTATAAACGAGGTTACGGGGAAAGACCAATACAGAACCGAACCCGTACCCGAGGGAAAACCCGTGCCTATCGAGCCTGAAAATGCAGTAATTACAGATAAAGAGCTTACCTGTACTTTATCTGTCAGATGCGATACGATTTTACAAAACATCGGTTGGCTTGATAGTGAGAAGGCCTGCATTGTCCCTAAAGACGGTGTTATATTTGCTGAAAAGACCGTTACATTCTATGAAGGCGAAAGTGTGTTTAATGTTCTTGTAAGAGAAATGAAACGGAATAAAATACATATGGAATTTGAGAATACGCCCATATATAACAGTGCATATATTGAAGGCATAGCAAACCTTTATGAGTTTGATTGTGGAGAGCTTTCAGGTTGGATGTATAAGGTCAATGATTGGTTCCCAAATTACGGTTGCTCCCGTTATCAGCTTAAAGCAGGTGACAGAATTGAATGGGTATATACCTGCGACTTAGGAAATGATGTGGGCGGTCATTATTCTGCAAGAAACGGAAAATAAATCAGGAGATTATGTTATGGTACAAACTTATTTTGGAAACGGAAAAGGAAAAACAACTGCTGCTGTCGGTTCGGCTGTTCGATGTGCGGGATGCGGTAACAAGGTACTATTTGTGCAGTTCCTAAAAAACAATGATTCTGCGGAATTTAATGTTCTGAGTGAAATCGAAGGCATAGATGTTTTATGTTCCGATGAACACTATGAGCTTTACGACAATAGAAATAAAGACCGTACACCTGCACTTACAAAAGCATACACTAAACTTCTTTTCGAAGATACAAAAAATAAAGCAGACACTTATCAAATGATAATTTTGGATGAGATACTTGATGCAGTTGAGTATGGGTACATAAATGAAGATGCGTTATTAGGGTTGCTTTCCGAACTGAAAGTACAATCGGAAATCATACTTACAGGACACAACCTAACAGAAAGAATAGCAGATGTATCAGACTATATCTCTGAAATTAAGGAGATAAATCATCCATATACAAAAGGTGTTTCACCACGAGAAGGAATTGAATTTTAACATGAGCGAATTTAAAACATATCACCCGATTGTAAATTTCGTGTACTTCGTATTTGTAATTGGGTTCAGTTGCTTTTTCATGCATCCTGTGTGTTTATGTATTTCACTTGCAAGTGGTTTTACATATTCCGTGATGCTGAAGGGCAAAAAGGCAATAAAAACAAACTTAATATATATGCTTCCGATGCTGCTTATGATGGCACTTATAAACCCTGCCTTCAATCACGAAGGTATTACTATTATTACATATCTTCCAAGTGGTAATCCGTTGACTCTTGAGTCTATCATTTACGGACTTTGTGCCGCTATAATGATTGTGAGTGTTATCTGTCATTTTTCTTGCTATAACGAGGTTATGACAAGCGACAAATTTATCTATCTGTTCGGTAAAATCATTCCGGCAATGTCACTTATAATCTCAATGACACTTCGCTTTGTACCGAAGTTTACATCGCAGCTTAAAGTGGTAACAAACGCACAAAGGTGTATGGGACGTGATGTTTCAAACGGAAGTATCATAAAGCGTGCAAAGAACGGACTTAATATACTGTCAATTATGACAACATGGTCTTTAGAGAATGCCATTGAAACCGCCGACAGTATGAAATCCCGCGGCTATGGAATACCGGGAAGAACTGCATTTTCAATATTTACATTTGATAAGAGAGATAAAAAAGCACTTATTTTCATTTTACTTTTGGGTATATATACACTTGCCGGAAATTTAATGGGAGGAATGTATTTCAGATTCTTCCCCTCTATGAAAATGGCAGAAGCTTCTGTATTTGGTATAAGCGTATTCGTGGCATATTTACTGCTTTGTATATGCCCTATAATAATTGAACTGTGGGAGGTGAGAAAATGGAAAGCTTTAAGATCGAAAATTTAAGTTTTACTTATCCGAACAGAACGGATAAGGCATTTGATGATATAAAATTTACTGTTAATCAAGGTGAGTTTGTTTTGCTTTGCGGCAAATCCGGGTGTGGCAAGACTACGCTTTTAAGATTATTAAAATCAACGCTTGCACCACACGGCGAGATAAGCGGTAATATCTTTTTTAACGACAAACCTCTTGCAGACTACAATACCAAAGAACAAGCATCAGGCATTGGGTTTGTAATGCAGAATCCTGACAATCAGATTGTAACTGATAAAGTATGGCACGAGCTTGTGTTTGGCTTAGAGAGTCTTGGATACAAGCAGACCGAAATAAGAACGAGAGTATCCGAAATGGCATCATTCTTTGGTATACAGAATTGGTTTTACAAGAAAGTATGCGAGCTTTCGGGCGGTCAGAAACAACTTTTAAATCTTGCATCTGTTATGGCGATGCAACCATCGGTTTTGATACTTGACGAGCCTACAAGTCAGCTTGATCCAATTGCTGCAGGAGAATTTTTAAAAACTTTAGAGAAGATTAACCGTGAGCTTGGAACGACCGTTATTCTCACCGAGCATCGTTTAGAAGATGCTTTCCCGATAGCTGACAGAGTTATCGTTATGGATAGTGGCAAAATCATTGCTGACGAAGTACCAACTGAAGTCGGCAGGATTTTGAAAGTAGAAAATCACGATATGTATAAAGCACTTCCGACTCCTATGCGAGTTCACGGCGAAGTGAAAAACACTCTGTCGTGCCCCTTAACTGTCAGGGATGGCAGAGTGTGGCTTTCAGAATATTCAAAAGAGAATACATTGAACACCGAGATTATTCCGAAAGATAAGGTACAGAATAGCGCTGATACGGTAATTGAAATCACGGATGCTTGGTTCAGATATGAAAAAGAATTACCCGATGTAGTTAAAGGGTTTAATTTAAGTGTAAATAAAGGTGAACTATTCTGTCTTGTCGGTGGTAACGGCACAGGAAAGACAACGGCACTTTCACTTATATCAGGTCTTAATACGCCATACAGAGGCGATGTCCTGATAAAAGGACAAAGCATTTCTAAAATCAAGAACTTATATGACGGACTACTCGGTGTTCTTCCTCAGAATCCGCAAAGTGTGTTTGTAAAGAAAACGGTATATCTTGATTTAATGGAAATACTTTCTGACAAGAAACTCACAAAGGAAGAAAAAGAACAAAAGGTACAAAGCATCTCTGTTCTTTGCAGAATAGAAAATCTTTTGGATAGCCATCCTTACGATTTATCAGGCGGTGAACAGCAACGTGCGGCACTTGCAAAAATACTTCTTATGGAACCTGAAATATTGCTCCTTGATGAACCGACAAAAGGAATGGATGCACATTTCAAAGAAGAATTTGCAAATATTCTTTTAGAATTGAAAGCAAACGGTGTAACGATTCTTATGGTATCCCACGATATAGAATTCTGTGCAGAATTCGCTGATAGATGTGCGCTTGTATTTGACGGAAGCATAACATCGGTTGATACACCGAGGGAGTTCTTTAAGGGCAAGAATTTCTATACCACATCTGCAAACCGTATGGCAAGAACAAGGCTACCCGATGCAGTTTTAGCAGAAGATATAATCCTTGCTTGTGGTGGTAGTGTGAAAAAGAGAGAAAAACCATCAAGAATTGTTGAATGGCGTAAGATTGAAAAGGAAAACAAACCACAAAAAGAAAAAGCAAAGAAACTTACTCCTGCAAGAATTGTCATCGGTAGCATATTTGCATTGCTTTTCGCGTTAATGTATCTGCCGTTTAAGACAGATATAAATATATTAAATATCAATGTAAAAAGCTTTGCAGGACTTGGCGTTTATCAGATAGTTATGATAATGGTATTGTTTGCCTCTTGCCTCTGTTTCTTTCCCCAAAGGGATATTGGAATAGAAGTAATACAAGTTCCAAAGTCAGACAGGAAACTGACAAAAAGAACTCTTATGGCAACATTCCTGATACTGCTTTTAATACCGCTTACCATTTATATCGGTGTTTTCTTCTTGGGTGACAGAAAGTATTATTTTATAAGTTTACTCATCATTCTCGAAACAATGATACCGTTTTGTATGATATTTGAATCAAGAAAACCAAAAGCAAGAGAGCTTATTGTGATAAGCGTACTTTGTGCCATCGCAGTAGCAGGCAGAGCGGCATTCTTTATGCTTCCGCAGTTCAAACCCGTTGTAGCGCTTGTAATAATAGCAGGTGTTTGCTTTGGCGGCGAAACGGGATTCTTGGTAGGTGCAATTACCGGGTTTGTTTCAAACTTTTTCTTTGGACAAGGACCGTGGACACCATGGCAAATGTTTGCCTTTGGTATTATAGGTTTTATTGCAGGAATACTTTTCAAAAAGGGATTTCTTCGTAAGACAAAAGCATCTCTTTGCATCTTTGGCTTTATTGCAACGCTTGTGATATACGGAGGAATTATGAATCCTGCATCCGTAATAATGTATCAGGCTAATCCTACAAAAGCAATGATAATCTATGCATACATTATGGGAATACCGTTTGACCTAGTCCATGCACTCGGAACAGCGTTCTTCCTTTGGTTCATATCAGAACCTATGATTGATAAGCTCGAAAGAATTAAAATTAAATATGGATTGGTGGAATGATGACCTATACCAAAATATGACACGCTGGAACCAAAGAAAAGCGGAATCGAGAAATCGAAAGAAATCTCGGTTCCGCTTGTTTCATTTTACGGTAAAAATTCCGGCATGATTTTATATCTATTAACGCCGTGATTTGTTGAACGAATTAAAATGTCCTCGGGGATTGTTGCAAGGAGCTTCTTTGTAAATGTGCCGTAGCCAAGATATCCGTCAAGATTTATGTGCGAGATCACAACCCAATCAGTATCCGGCTACCTGTTTGCAATATAATACTTGATTAAGACCTCAATCCCCTCAATACAATTCTCGGGGAGATTCTCGTGGAGCTTATGCAGAATTGTATCGGGAATATCAATTTCATCTTTACGAAGCGGGCCAAGCTCAAGAGCATCGGATATAATTCCGTCAAACCGTATTATCCAACCGTTTATGGTATTAACATCATAAATGGTTGTATGAAATTGCTTAATCTTTTCTCGCCAATCATTTTTGAATTTGTTTAAATACCCTTTCATTTTCGTGGTTGCAGCTTGGCTTACCTTGTCAGGGTTCTTTTTTACATAAGCTACAATGTTCGCTATATGCCTGCAAAGCCAGCCTTTGCCATTCTTATCAACAAGCTCAGGGAATTCATCATGCAAAGCACGAAAATCGGTTATATATTGCCAATCCTCTAAAGGCTTGGCATTTTTCTTATCAGGAACACTGCACCATGCACGGATTGCCTTTTCTGCACGCTTTATATCCGCATTTCCTTCTTCGTCAAACATATATCCTCTTGCAAG
>JAZNWI010000136.1:0-27583 GCA_045593305.1 Clostridia bacterium
CCAAAATTACGAAAATATGCAAAAATATTTAAAAATGTTTCATGTGAAACATTTACATTTTATTTTTTTGTGTTATAATAATTATATAAGAAGAAAATAATTAGCAAAGGAAATGTTTTATGGGAAAAATAATAGCCGTAATCAATCAAAAAGGCGGTGTTGGAAAGACTACAACCGCGGTAAACCTTGCAGCCTGCCTTGCATATAAGGGAAAAAAGGTGCTTGTTGTAGACAGCGATCCGCAAGGAAACGCCACATCAGGACTAGGCGTTTCAAAGGATACAATTGAATTTTCCTTGTATGACTGTCTTGCAGACAGCTCAAAAACAAAGGAAGCAGTAATAAAAACGGCCTGCAGAGGACTTTCTATAATTCCGTCACTTCCTGAGCTTTCCGCTGCTGAAATCGAGCTTGCAAGCGAGGAAAACAGAGAATTTTTCGTGAAAGAAGCCTTAAAAGAGGTAAAGAATGATTATGATTTCATAATTATTGACGCACCTCCTGCCCTTGGAATGCTTACAATAAACATTATGACAGCAGCAGACAGTATTTTAATACCTATTCAGTGTGAGTATTATGCGTTAGAGGGGCTTTCCCAGCTTATAAACTCTGTAAAAAGCATAAAAAAGTCATTAAATACAAAGCTTGAGATTGAGGGAATTTGCGCGACTATGTATGATAGCAGAACAAATCTTTCCGAGCAGGTATTAAATGAAGTTAAAAAGCATTTTCCGGACAAGGTTTTCTCATCACCTATTCCGCGTAATGTAAGGCTTTCCGAGGCCCCAAGCTATGGTCAGCCTATAATAAAATATGATATTACATCAAAAGGTGCAGAGGCATATTTTGCACTTTCAAGAGAAATTATTTCAAATAATAAGGAGTGGTTAAATGGCTAAAAAAGGCTTAGGCAAGGGCCTTGACGCGCTTTTTGCGGAAGATACAAGAGAAGCTGAAGGCGGCGTTATAGAAGTAAAAATAACCGAGGTAATGCCTAATAAGAATCAGCCGAGAAAAAGCTTTGACGAAGACAAACTTGAAGCACTTTCCGACTCTATTAAAGAACACGGCATTATTCAGCCGATTATTGTAACACAAAAAGGCGATTTATACACAATTGTGGCAGGTGAACGCAGATGGCGTGCTGCGAAAAAGGCGGGAATCAAGAAAATTCCGGTAATCATCCGCGAATATGACGATGTGACAACTGCTGAAATCGCACTGATTGAGAACCTTCAGCGCGAGGACCTTAACCCGATTGAAGAAGCTATGGGCTATCGTGCGCTTATGGATGAGTACAATTTTACTCAGGAAGAAATCAGCACAAAATTGGGCAAAAGCCGCAGTGCTATCGCAAATTCTGTGCGTCTTCTTACCCTTGATGACTATGCAAGAGAAAAGCTTGTGGCAGGCGAAATATCGGAGGGACATGCAAGATGCGCTCTTTCTGTACCGGCAGGCGTGGTTCGTGAATTTTTTATCAATCGCATAATTGAAGAGGGACTTAATGTCCGCCAGGCTGAAAATCTTGCAAAAGACCTTGCAAACCCAAAACAACCGAAAAAGGAACGGGTTGAGAGTGCTTATAAGATTGAAATGGAGCGAATTTCCCGCAGTTTAGAGCAGTTTTTAGGCACAAAGGTAAAATTATCCGGAACATCAAAAAAGGGAAAAATTGAAATAGAATACTACGGAAATGCAGACCTTGAAAGACTTTTGGACATCATTAAACGGGGGTAAGCAGCATGGATATAAAAAAAGACAATAAATCCCTTATTATGTACACTTCCCTGATCTTTGTTGCGGCAATTGTAATGATAGTAATTTCATTTTTTGCGCAGCAGCACTTAGAGCAGCTAAGGGTGAGCGAAACTGAGGCGGAAAATGTGACCCTTTCCAACAAAGCGGCACAGGTAAGCGAAGAAAATATGCAGCTTGTAGAGCTTAATAAAACCCTTAAGGACGCCAATACAGTGCTTACAGAAGAAAATCAGGTGCTAACCGCCCAAAAGGATGCTCTTTTAAAGGAAAAAGGGGCATATAAGGCACTGATTGAGGTGTATGAAAAGCTGGTAGATGGCAAAAAAACATCAGCCCGTAAGCTTCTTGAGGGGATTTATACCGAGGATTTAACGCCTGAGCAAAAGGAAATGTACGATTTTCTTGTAAAAGAGGCACAATAATATAATAGGAAGAAAAACAGATTGGAGAAATTAGAATGTTAGACATAAAACTACTTAGAACAGAACCGGAGAAAATTAAAGCGGCACTAAAGAACAGGGCAAATGACCTGGACATTGAGCCTGCAATTGAGCTTGACGCAAAAAGACGCGAAATCCTTGCAAAAGTTGAGCAAATGAAGGCAAAACAGAATGAAATTACAAAGCAGATTCCTGCCATGAAGAAAGCCGGCGAGAACACAGACGCTATTTTTGCCGAAATGAAGGAATTATCAAACGAAATCAAGGAGCTTGATGCAGAGGTTTCAGAAATTGACGAAAAATTAAGAGATTTCATGCTAAGAATCCCTAACATTCCGTCAGACAAGTCCCCTATCGGCACAGATGACAGCGATAATGTTGAAGTAAGACGCTGGTCAACTCCTAGAGAATTTGATTTTGAGGCAAAGGCACACTGGGATATAGGAACAAACCTTGACATTCTGGACTTTGACCGTGGTGCAAAGATTGCAGGAACAAGATTTACCGTATATAAGGGCCTTGGTGCTCGCTTAGAGCGTAGTGTTATCCAGTATTTCCTGAACACACATACAGAAAACGGATATACTGAAATTTTCCCGCCATATATGGTAAATCGTGCATCTATGACAGGTACAGGACAGCTTCCAAAGTTTGAAGAGGACGCATTTAAGGTTACAAATAACGGATATTTCCTTATTCCAACAGCGGAAGTTCCAGTAACAAACCTTCACCGTGATGAAATTTTAGACGGTACAAAGCTTCCTGTTAAATATTGCGCATATTCAGCATGCTTCAGAGCAGAAGCAGGTTCTGCCGGCCGTGACACACGCGGTCTTATCCGTCAGCACCAGTTTAATAAGGTTGAACTTGTTAAGTTTGCAAAGCCTGAGGAATCATATAATGAGCTTGAGTCACTAACCCGTGATGCAGAAACACTACTTCAGGGACTTGGTATTCCATACCGCGTGGTTTGCCTGTCTACAGGAGATTTGGGCTTCTCATCAGCTTGCACATACGATATTGAAGTATGGATGCCAAGCTATGGCAGATATGTAGAAATTTCATCATGCTCAAACTTTGAGGATTACCAGGCACGACGCGCAAATATCCGCTATAAGGACGGCCCTAAGGATAAAGCGCAGTTTGTACACACACTAAACGGTTCAGGTCTTGCAGTAGGAAGAACTGTTGCAGCAATTCTTGAAAATTATCAGAATGATGACGGAAGCGTAACTGTTCCGGAAGCTCTTCGCGGCTATATGGGATGCGACATTATTAAATAAGATATAAACGGGGCAATTTTTGCCTCGTTTTCTCTTAAAAAAATAAAAATTGAGATAGAAAAAACATACCTTGTCAAGAGGAAAAAATTAACAAAATATATAAAAATGACAAGGAAAATATAAAAATATTATGTAAACCATTGTATAAAACTATCCACAGGGCATTAAAATGTTCTCAACATAAAAAAGCGTTAATTTAATTGGATTTCTTGAAGTTATCCACCTTATCCACATACTTATCCCACAAAAAGAGGGGTTAAAAAAACGGCATAACTTCGTAAATGTGAAAAAATAAAGATGGTTTACAAAAAATTATGTGACAATGTTGTAAAAAGTGTTGAAAAAAAGCACTTTTTGGTGAATGGAACTGTTTATGAAATAGACCAAACCGCAGATTTGTGCGGATTGTCGGTATTAAAAAGTTATCCACACCTGTTGATAAAATGTTGCATAACTGAATTTTTATGCATAAGAGGATTTTTTGATGATTACACCAAGACTTGAAATGATTTTAAGGCATGTTTGCGGCAAAACTTGTGCAGATATCGGAACGGATCACGCCTATGTTCCAATAAAGCTTGCCGAGGCAGGAATTAAGGTAATTGCCACCGATATTATGCCGGGTCCGCTTAAAATTGCGGCGGAAAATGTAAAAAAACAAAATGCCGGGGTTGAGCTAAGGCTTGGCGGCGGACTTTCTCCTATAAAAAAAGGTGAAGTTGACACCGTTATAATTGCAGGCATGGGCGGAGAGATGATTGAAAAGATTCTTTCCGAGGGGGATGACAAAACTCAGGGCGTAACCTTTATTCTCCAGCCAATGAACAGTCAGTACGAACTGCGAGAGTTTCTCTTAAATAATGGTTTCTACATCATAGAAGAAGATTTGGCAGTTGAGGGATTTAAGGTTTACAACTTGATTGTAGCAACAAAAGATGGGGAAAAAATGGCACAAGCCCTTTCCTATAATAGTGATATAGAAATGCATTTGCCAAAAGCCTTGCGAAGTCACCCTTGCTTTGATGCACTTTATAGTAAGAAAAAGCGTGAATTTTCAAAAATTCTTTCGGGACTTAAAAAAAGCAAGGATGCAAACCCTGATGAAATAAAAAAACTAGAAGAACTGCTTTTGGAAATTGATAAAATCAAGGAGTAGATAAAATGAAGATAAATGATATAATTGAAAGACTTGAAAAAGAGTTCCCGCCGGAGCTTGCCTATGAATGGGACAATGTGGGACTTTTGGTGGGTGACAGAAACCGCGAAGTAAAAAATGTTGTTACCTGTCTTGATGTTACAGAAGACATAATTGAATTTGCAAAAAATGCTGATAGCCAGCTTATTATATCGCATCACCCGGTTTTATTTTCACCAATCAACCGCATAAATGGGGACACTAAAACTGGCAAGCTTTTAATGGATGCAATAGAAAACAAGATTGCAATTTATTCTGCTCATACAAATTGTGATAAGGCAGAAAATGGCATAAACACAAGGCTTGCCCAAATGTTTGGGCTTGTAGAAGTTGAGCCTTTGGAAGAGGACGGTCTGGGAAGAATCGGAAACCTTTTGGAGCCAATGTCTTTTTGTGAATTTGCAAAATTGGTAGAGGAAAAGCTTGATATAAAAATCCGTTTTTGCGGGGACACAAAAAAAGAGATTAAGCGTGTGGCAATCTGCTCCGGAGCCGGCGGAGATGTACTGCCTTGTGCAATAGAAAAAGGAGCAGATGTTCTTGTTACAGGGGATACAAAATATCACCAGATGCTTGACAGTAAAGCCCACATAAACATTATAGATGCAGGGCATTTTGGTACAGAGATTATTGTGACAGAAATATTTGCCCAAATCCTTTGTGACATGGGCATTCAGGTTTTCTGGCAGGACAGCGAAGATGTGTTCAAATACCTTTAAATAAGGAGAAAAAAGATGACAGATATTTTATTGATTGTACTTATAGTTCTTGCGGTAATTATACTTTTAGTGTCCCTGCTTAAAAAGGGAGATTCAGGTAGCGGAAAAATTATCGAAACGGTGAAGCTTTTGGGGGATATGATTTCCAAAAACCAAAGGGAAACCGATGAATATCAATCCGCGAAGTTTAAAGAGATTGATAAGAACATAACTGAAAAACAGAGCGAAATGAACAAGGCTGTGGTAACAAGCCTTGAACAGATGGAAAACCGATTTAAAACCTTTGAGCAGACAAACGAGCAGAAGCTTGAAGCCATGCGCCAGGTTATGATAAAGAGCCTGACATCCATGCAGGAGGACAATACCAAAAAGCTTGAAGATGTCAGAAAAACTGTTGACGAGAAGCTTCAGAAAACCTTGGAAGAGAAAATGAACGAATCCTTTAAGGTAGTAAGTGAAAGGCTTGAGCAGGTGCATAAGGGTCTTGGCGAAATGCAGACCTTAGCAACCGGAGTCGGCGACCTTAAGAAAGTTCTCTCAAATGTAAAAACACGCGGAATTTTAGGGGAAATTCAGCTTGGTGCAATACTTCGTGAAATTCTATCCCCTGAGCAATACGAGGAAAATGTGGTAACTGTTCCGGGAAGCAAAAACCCTGTTGAGTTTGCGGTAAAAATGCCAAACGATGATGGTTTTGTATATCTTCCGATTGATTCAAAGTTCCCGGGAGATGCGTTCCATGACTTGCAGAATGCTTATGAAAACGGAGATGCTGACAGCATAAAAGCGGCAAAAAATGTATTGTTTACACGAATCAAAACCTTTGCAAAGGACATCCACGATAAATATGTAGAACCGCCATATACCACAGACTTTGCCATAATGTTTTTGCCCTTTGAGGGACTTTATGCAGAGGTTGTAAACGAAGGAATTTTGGAGCAGCTTCAGAATACTTACAGGGTAAATGTGGCAGGCCCAAGCACTATGGCAGCACTTTTAAATTCTTTGCAGATGGGCTTTAAAACCCTTGCAATTCAAAAGCGAAGCGCAGAAGCGTGGAAAGTTTTAGAAGCAGTAAAAACCGAGTTTGATAAATTCGAGGCGGTGCTTTCGGCAACTCAGACAAGACTTGACCAGGCAAACAAAGAGCTTGATAAGCTTGTAGGCGTAAGAACCCGCTCAATTATCAAGAGTCTTAAGAATGTTCAAAGCACAACAGAAACAGCAATAGAAGTCATAGAAGACACCGAAGAATAACGAAAAAACAAGCAATCGTCCGGAAGAAATTACCGGACGATTTTTTGTGCGGTTTTTAATACGGAACATTTCGGGGACATAAAACCTGTAAAAACCCCCGAAAATCCCCATTATAAAAGGGAAAACATACAAAAAGAGACATATAATTACTATTTTTTTTTGATTATAATGTAGATTTTCAAAAAAAAGTATGTTATAATTATAACGAGCTATTTTGCAATAAAACAATTAAGGAGGAAAAACATGAGTAAACCAACAACAATACCTTTCAAAGGTACAAAAGAACAAGAAGCAGAACTTATGAAAGTAATTGCTGAGTACAAAGGTACAGAGGGTGCTGTAATTCCGGTACTTCATAAGGCACAGGAAATTTATGGTTATCTTCCAATTGAAGTTCAGGAAATGATTTCTGAAGGTCTTGGCGCACCACTTGCTGAAATCTACGGAATCGTAACTTTCTACACACAGTTCACACTTGAGCCAAAGGGAGAACACCACATCGGTATCTGTCTTGGAACAGCTTGCTATGTTAAGGGATCAGGAGCTATCCTTGATAAGTTCAAAGAACGCCTTTCAATCGATGTTGGCGGATGTACACCTGACGGAAAGTTCTCACTTGAAGCAACTCGTTGTATCGGAGCTTGTGGCTTAGCACCGGTTCTTACTGTTAACGACGAAGTTTACGGAAGACTTGAAGTTAAGGACGTAGACGAAATTCTTGCTAAATATAACTAAGGAGAATTAGATATGCTATTGTCTGAAATTAAAAATATTTTGGGAGCCGAATTTTTGGGATGCGATGAGACACTTCTTGAAAAAGACATCAAAACTGCTTTCGGCAGCGATTTGATGAGTGATGTTTTGGCGTTTGTTGATGAACAGGCGATGCTTTTAACAGGTCTTATCAATTCACAGGTAATAAGAACTGCAGAAATGATGGACATTACGGCAATTTGTTTCGTAAGGGGCAAAATGCCGGCAGAGGATGTTATTGAGCTTGCAAAGGAAAAGGAAATTGCACTTTTATCAACCTCTAAAACAATGTACACATGTTGTGGGCTTTTATACGAAAAGGGTATAAGAGGGCTTGAGAATGATTAAGAATTATATCCTTTCTGGTACCGACTTTTCTGTTGCGGGAGAGGCGTCAAGCAGCTTCAAGGCAATACTGAAAAGATTGGGAGTTCCGGCAGATATAGTCCGCAAGGTAGCGATTGCTATGTATGAGGCGGAGATAAACACCATAATACACGGCGGTGGCGGTGAATGTGATGCTGAAATCTCCGGAAAAGAGATAAAGATTACTTTCCGTGACCAGGGTCCCGGTATTGCGAACATTGATCTTGCTATGCAGGCGGGATATTCTACTGCAACAGATCGAATTCGTGAGCTTGGGTTTGGAGCCGGAATGGGTCTTCCGAATATAAAAAAATACACAGACGATATGCAAATTGATACCAGTCCCGGAAAGGGAACGACACTTACGCTGATTATAAATCTGTGAGGTGAAAAAAATGGCTTATTTTCACTCGGTAAAGCTTGACAAAGATAAATGTCACGGCTGTACAAACTGCATTTCCCATTGTCCCACCGAAGCAATTCGTGTCAGGCACGGAAAGGCAAAGATTATAAAACAACGGTGCATTGATTGTGGCGAATGTATAAGAGTTTGCCAGTCTCACGCAAAAATTGCGGCTGCAGACGATTTTTCAATGCTTAAAGATTTCAAATACAATATAGCCATGCCGGCACCTTCCTTTTATAGCCAGTTTTCATCGGATATTGCGGTTAACAAAATCCTGAATGCATTTTTGGAGATTGGTTTTGACCATGTATTCGAGGTGGCAAGAGGTGCTGAGTACATAAGCGCGGCAGCAAGAGAAAAGATTGCATCCGGCACTTTGAAAAAGCCGGTTATAAGCTCTGCTTGTCCTGCTGTTTTGAGGCTTATGAGGGAACGATTCCCGGAACTTTTGGAGCATGTTTTAAGCCTAATCTCTCCAATGGAAGCAGCTGGAATGCTTGCAAGAGAAGAGGCGGTAAAGGAAACAGGTCTAAAACCGGAGGAAATCGGTATTTTCTTTATTACCCCATGTCCTGCAAAGGTGACAAGCATAAAGTCACCGCTTACCTTGGAAAAATCCAATGTAGACGGAGCGCTTAGCGTAAGGGATGTGGCAAGAAAGATAATTCCGCTGATTGATAAGGTGGAGGAAAAGAAAGACCTTGCGGTTTCAGGCAGAGAGGGAATTGTCTGGGCAAGAAGCGGCGGCGAATGCCGAGCAACCGGCGTTGATGATTATATGGCGGTTGACGGCATAAACAATGTGCTTCAGGTTATGGAAGAGCTTGAATACGGAAAGATGAATGCGGTTGAGTTCATTGAATTATCAGCTTGCGTTTCGGGATGCTCCGGCGGAGCACTCAATATCGAAAATCCGTTTCTTGCATCCCGAAGAATAACCCAGCAATCAAAGAAAGCAAAGGTTCAGCAAGTATGCGTTCCCGCAGATGTAGAAAAATTCTCGTGGCAGAAAGAAGTAACCGGCAGAGTACATTCCGGCCTTGATGATGATTTTGAGGAAGCAATGAAAAAAATGGAGCGAATGGATGAGCTTTGCAAAAAGTTCCCACAGCTTGACTGCGGTTCCTGCGGTGCACCGTCCTGTAAGGCACTAGCTGAGGACATTGTCCGTGGATATGCTACGGAAAACGACTGCGTTTTCATTATGAGAAAGAAAGTTAACAAGCTCGCTAAAAAACTTTTCGAGCTTAATGAGGACTTTGAGGCCTCAAAAAAATAATAGAAAGTCAGGTATTCCAATATGAAGGTATCTGAACTAATAGAAAAGCTTAATCTTGACCTTGTAACAAGCGGGAGTTATGAAGACCGTGATGTTTGTGGCTGTTATATCGGTGACCTTTTGAGTCATGTTATGGGAAAGGCCACCTGTGGTGATGCCTGGATAACAATAATGAACAACATCAATATTGTTGCCGTTGCATCTTTAACAGAAGCCGCCTGCATAATCCTCTCAGAGGGTATCGGTGCAGATGAGAAGATAATCGAAAAAGCGGATAGCGAGGGTATCGTGATTCTAAAAAGCGAGAAAACCGCATATCAGCTTGCAGCAGAAATAAGTAAAGTACTATGATTTACTACGATTTTCACATTCATTCCTGCCTGTCTCCTTGCGGAGACAAAGATATGACGCCTAACAACATTGTTAATATGGCGGCACTTTTGGGGCTTAATGCAATTGCAGTTTCCGACCATAACACGGTGGGTAACGCTAAAGCCTGTATGGAAGTTGCAAAGGAAGTAGGGATAACCGTTATACCCGGTATGGAGGTTGAAACGGAGGAAGAAGTTCACATTCTGACCCTTTATCCTACGCTGGAAGCGGCACAGACGGCAGCGGCCGAGGTTTATAAAAAGCTTCCTGGCATAAAAAACCGCCCTGAAATCTTTGGGGAACAGGTTTTTATGGATAGTGGCGATAACATAACAGGTTATGAAGAAAAACTGCTGATTTCACCGGCTGCTATGAGTATGAACTACTTATTTGATTTGGTAAAATCAGTAGGCGGAATTTACATTCCGGCACATGTTGACCGTCACTCCTACAGCGTTTTAACAAACCTTGGATTCATTCCGGATGATATTGATATTAAGAATATCGAAATATCCCGAATGACCGAAGATGTTGAAAGCTATCTTGCGGCAAGAGAAGAGCTAAAAAAATACAAAATATTCAGAAATTCCGATGCACATTATCTTCAGGATATCGCCACACCTGGTGCATATCTTAAGGATTTATCGGAATTGTTTGGAGGATAATTATGAAAGAATTATCACTTCATATATTAGACATTGCTAAAAACTCGGTGAAAGCAAAAGCAAGCCTTATCGAAATTCTTGTAACGGAGGATGAAGAAAAAAATCTTCTTGAAATCGAGATAAACGATAACGGCTGCGGAATGAGCGAGGAGTTTTTGAAAACTGTCAGAGACCCATTCTCAACAACACGAACCACCCGAAAGGTTGGCATGGGCATACCGCTTTTTGAAGCGGCAAGCGTGCAGTGCGGCGGAGAAATGGAGCTTACATCAGAGGTCGGTGTTGGAACAAAGATGCGGGTAACCTTCCAGCATAACCACATTGACCGCGCACCACTTGGTGATATGACAGGAACAATAAAGACCCTTATCTGGGGGTCACCTGAAATTGACTTTTTATACCGTCACACGAAAAACGGCAAGGAATTTGTCCTTGATACCAGAGAGATAAGAAATGTCCTGGGCGGAGTACCCCTTGATAATCCGGAGGTTCTTGCGTGGCTTGACGAGTATATTAGTGAAGGACTCAGCGATATTTCGGTATCGTAGAGATATATAAAAGAAATAAAAAAAATAAAAATAAAAAAATTCAGGAGGGAACTTATGAAAAGTTTGGCAGAATTGCAGGCAATTCGTGACAAGGCGTTAAACCAGGTTAATTTACGCAAAGAGCGTGAGGATGGAATCCGTGTTGTTGTAGGTATGGCAACTTGCGGAATCGCAGCAGGCGCTCGTCCTGTTTTAAACGCATTCCTGCAGGAGATTGAAAAGCGTAATGTACAGGGTGCAACAGTTACACAGACAGGTTGTATCGGTATGTGCAGACTAGAGCCTATCGTAGAAGTGTATATGCCTGGTCAGGAAAAGGTAACTTATGTTAAAATGACAGAGGAAAAGGTTGCACGCGTTGTTGCAGAGCACCTTGTTAACGGAAACCCTGTAACTGAATTCACAGTTGGTGCACAGGGTTAATAGGGAGGTATAGTAAATGAACATTTATAGATCTCATGTATTGATTTGCGGTGGTACAGGCTGTACTTCCTCAGGTTCAGTTGCACTTCAGGAAGAGTTTGAAGCGCGCCTTAAAGAAAACGGACTTGAAAACGAAGTAAAGCTTGTTCAGACAGGTTGTTTCGGTCTTTGTGCATTAGGCCCAATCGTCGTTGTTTATCCGGAAGGTGCTTTTTATAGCCGTGTTGAAAAGGACGATGTTAAGGAAATTGTTGAAGAACACCTATTAAAGGGTAGAATCGTTACAAGACTTCTTTATGATGAAACTGTTCAGGAGGACAGCATCAAGTCACTTAACGAAACACAGTTCTATGCAAAGCAGCTTCGTGTTGCACTTCGTAACTGTGGTGTTATTAACCCTGACAATATCGAAGAATACATCGCTCTTGATGGTTACCAGGCTTTAGGTAAGGCTTTAACCGAAATGACAAGAGAAGAAGTTATTCAGGTTGTTAAGGATTCAGGTCTTCGTGGCCGTGGCGGCGGCGGATTCCCAACAGGTTTAAAGTGGCAGTTTACACATGATGCGGCTGGAGATCAGAAGTATGTTGCATGTAACGCCGACGAAGGTGACCCGGGTGCGTTCATGGACCGTTCAATCCTGGAAGGTGACCCACACGCTCTAATCGAAGCTATGGCAATCGCAGCTTACGCTGTTGGTGCTGACCAGGGTTATGTTTATATCCGTGCTGAGTACCCAATCGCAGTTGAAAGATTAAGAAATGCTATTGCTCAGGCTAAAGAATATGGCCTACTTGGTAAAGATATCTTTGGAACAGGCTTCAACTTCGACCTTGACATTAAGCTTGGTGCCGGTGCATTCGTATGTGGTGAAGAAACAGCGCTTCTAACTTCTATCGAAGGTAAGCGTGGTGAGCCTCGTCCGCGTCCTCCATTCCCTGCAGTTAAGGGTCTTTGGGGCAAGCCGACACTACTTAACAATGTTGAAACTTATGCAAACATTCCGCAGATTATCCTAAAGCGTGTTGACTGGTTCACATCAATGGGTACAGAAAAGTCAAAGGGTACAAAGGTATTCGCCCTTGGCGGTAAGATTAATAATACAGGTCTTGTTGAAGTTCCAATGGGAACAACACTTCGCGAAATCATCGAAGAAATTGGTGGCGGTATTCCAAACGGCAAGAAGTTTAAGGCAGCTCAAACCGGTGGACCATCCGGCGGATGTATCCCTGCAGAGCTTATTGACACACCAATCGACTACGATTCACTTATGGCAATCGGCTCAATGATGGGTTCAGGCGGACTTATCGTAATGGACGAAGACAACTGTATGGTTGACATTGCGAAGTTCTTCCTTGAGTTCACTGTTGACGAATCATGCGGTAAGTGTACTCCATGTAGAATCGGTACAAGAAGACTTCTTGAAATCCTTGAAAAGATTACAGACGGTAAGGGAACACTTGAAGACATTGATAAGATGGAAGAGCTTTGTCACGCAATCAAGGCATCATCTCTTTGCGGTCTTGGACAAACTGCTCCAAACCCGGTTCTTTCAACACTTAAGTACTTCAGACACGAGTATGAAGCTCATGTTGTTGACAAGAAATGTCCTGCAGGCGTATGTAAGTCACTTCTTCAGTACACAATCGACCCTGAAAAGTGTAAGGGATGTAGCCTATGTGCAAGAAAGTGTCCTGTTAACGCAATTTCCGGTGAAGTTAAGTCACCATTCGTAATTGACCAGACAAAGTGTATCAAGTGTGGTGCTTGTGAGTCATCATGTAAGTTTGGTGCAATCTATAAGAAGTAATTTTAAGAAAGGATTATGATAATATGGTAAACTTGAAAATAAACGGCCAGCCTATCAGCGTTCCGGAGGGTACTACCATTTTGGAAGCTGCTCAGGCTAACGGAATTGATATTCCTACTCTATGTTATTTAAAAGATGCATCTGTTACAGGCTCATGCAGAATGTGTGTGGTTGAAATTGCCGGTGCAAGAGCACTTCAGGCAGCTTGCGTATACCCTGTTGCAGAAGGTATTGAAGTATTTACACACTCTCCAAAGGTAAAGGCTGCAAGAAAGAGCACACTTGAACTTATTCTTTCAAACCACGACAGAAAATGCTTGACATGTTCAAGAAACCAGAAGTGTGAACTTCAGAAGCTATCTGACGAACTTGGCGTAACTGATATCGCTTACGAAGGTGTTAGAAACGAATATGAAATCGAAGCATCAGGCACATCAATTGTAAGAGATAACAATAAGTGTGTACTTTGCCGTAGATGTATCAATGTTTGTAAGAATGTTCAGACAGTTGCTGTTATTGACGCTCAGGAGAGAGGCTTTGCAACAAAAATCGGTTGTGCATTCGAAGCTGACCTTGCAGACACAGCTTGTGTAAACTGTGGACAGTGTATCGCAGCTTGTCCTGTTGGCGCACTTCACGAAAAGTATGCAACTGACGAAGTTTTTGAAGCAATCGCTGACCCTGATAAATATGTTGTTGTTCAGACAGCTCCTGCAGTTCGTGCAGCACTTGGTGAAGAATTCGGCATGCCAATGGGTACACCTGTAACAGGCAAGATGGTTGCAGCTCTTCGCAGACTTGGATTTGATAAGGTATTTGACACAGATACAGGTGCTGACCTTACAATTATGGAAGAAGGTAACGAACTTTTAGAGAGAATCAAGAACGGCGGAACACTTCCAATGATCACATCTTGTTCTCCTGGTTGGATTAAGTTCTGTGAACACAACTTCCCTGAATTTTTAGACAACCTTTCAAGCTGTAAGTCACCACACCAGATGTTTGGTGCAGTTATTAAGAGCTATTTTGCAGAAAAGAACAACATTGACCCTAAGAAGATTTATGTTGTATCTGTAATGCCATGTACAGCTAAGAAGTTTGAAAACAGCCGTCCTGAAATGGAAAATAACGGTCTTCGTGATGTTGACGCAGTTATCACAACTCGTGAACTTGCAAAGATGATTAAGGAACAGGGTATCCTATTCGATAAGCTTCCTGACGAAATGTTTGATATGCCATTCGGCGAAGCTTCAGGTGCTGCACACATCTTCGGTGCAACAGGCGGTGTTATGGAAGCAGCTCTTCGTACAGTTTACGAAATCCTTGAGGGCAAAGAACTTGATAAGCTTGACTTTGAGGCTGTTCGTGGAACAGACGGAATTAAGGAAGCAACAGTTAAGATGGGCGGAATGGATGTAAATGTTGCAATCGCTCACGGTCTTGGTAATGCAAGAAAGCTTCTTGATTCTATCAAGAGCGGTGAAAAGACATACCACTTCATCGAAGTAATGGCTTGTCCTGGTGGTTGTGTAACAGGTGGCGGTCAGCCAATCTGTGATGCTAAGACATGGATGAATGTTGATGTTAAGGCTGAGCGTGCAAAGGCTCTTTACACAGAGGATAAGAACGCAACTGTAAGACAGTCACACAAGAACCCTGACATGGATATTCTTTATAAGGAATATTTCGAAAAGCCAGGTTCACACAAGGCTCACGAACTACTACACACACACTATGTAGCAAGACCAAAATTCTAATAATGAAACCGTGAAAAATGCACGGGACGTTTGATGAATTTAGTGCCAAATAATAAAAAAAGAGAATCCGAAGTTTTGGGTTCTCTTTTTTGTTTGTAAAACTAAGAACAAAACGAACCACTTTGCGTACACTTGTACGCCGTCGGGAAGAAAATGCTTCGCATTTTTTCGTTTCGTTCTTCCCGCACTATTTTTCGCGATTTCTGTTAAAAAACCACCACAAAAAGCTCTTGAAAAATAATTTTATCTTTTTGTCAAAAAAGGGTTGACTTTAAAGGCCATGGGTGTATAATGTCTGTAGAAAAATAAAACCGGTGAAACAGAAAGCATTTAGCGGGTGATAGTTATGGCTAAAAATGTTGATATGGTAAACGGAAAGATGTTCCCAAGCTTGGTGAGTTTTGCAATTCCTGTAATTATTGCAAATGTTCTCCAGGCTTTTTATAGTATTGTAAGCCATATTGTAGTGGGAAAATACGAAAGCTCGGTAGCGCTTGGTGCTGTTGGCTCGGCACTTCCTATTATAAACATAATCCAGACGATTTTCTGGGGAATGTCCTTGGGAACAAATGTTCTTGCGGCAAACAGCTACGGAGCAGGGGATTTGAAAAGAGTTAAAACCATTGCTGATACCGGCGTGGTTATGGCAATTTTAAGCGGTGTTATCGTATTTATCGGCGGTCAGATTTTCGCCATTCCAATAGCTAATTCCATGGGACTTGACCCCCGAATACATAAAATGGCAGTGGAATATATGAAGATTTATTTTATCGGTTTGCCCTTTCATGCGCTTTATAACTATGTTTCTGCTGTGCTTCGTGCAATCGGCGATGCAAAAAGACCGATGTACGCATCAATTATTGCAGGATTTGTAAACCTGTTCTTCAGCATCGTGTTCGTAAAGGAAATGCACCTTGGTGTAAAAGGCTCGGCTTTTGCCATGATGCTTGCCCATATGGCAGCTGCGGTTACGGGAGCGGTTGCGCTTATAAAAAGTGATGTAGGGTTTAGCTTTTTTAAGATGAAACCAAGCAAAAGAATGCTTGTTGAAACCATAAAAGTGGGACTTCCGTCAGGTCTTCAAAGCTCCCTTGTATCTTTGACGGCGGTAATAGGCGTTTCGGTTTTAAACTCATTTGGTGCGGCGGCAGTTGCGGCCAATGCCATTGTGAATAGCTTTGTTACCATTATAAATACCGTTGTTGGTGCAATCACAGCGGCGGTTATACCATTTACAAGTCAGAATATCGGTGCTAAAAAATATAACAAGATTAATAAACTTCTGTATATGGGCTGGGGTCTTGGAATCGGCATAACACTGCTGTTTATCGGTATATTCTGCCTGTTCAAAGATGGCTTTATAAATATGTTTATGTCGGAAAGCGACTACGCCATAAAGGACGAGGTTATGAGGATTTCAAACCTGCGTTTTATGCTTTACATAGTTCCGTATTTCCTTGTTGCCTTTGCGGAAATTCCTGGAAATATCTTAAAAGGTATGGGCAAAACTATGGTATCCCTTTTGGTAGGACTTTTTGTAAGCTGCGGATTCAAAATCTTGTGGCAGCTTGTGATACTGCCAATGCATAAAACCCTGCCGATGTTCTTTGTAGCAGACGCAATTATCTGGGTGCTTTGCGGTGCGGCATACACAAGCGCGTATATATATTATGAAAGAAAACTTGCAAAAACAAGCGGAATTTAAACCGCTTGTTTTTTTGTTGGAAGAAGAAATCTAAAAAAGGCTCCCTTGTGTAGCATTTTTGTCGAAACTTGTCTTACGATTTGACTTGCAAAAATCAATTTATTATGATATACTAAACTTGCGAAATACAAATAAATACTATCATTGGCAAATATAAGTCACGCTTTTTTTCTTATGGAAAAAACGATGGCCTATTCATTCGTGACTTAAATTTGCGTATTGAATTTGTATTTCGCAACTACAACGGGTCATTCGTTTTTCACGCGTGACCTATGGTTGCGCGTTTTTTAATTCCCTGTATTTAATTAAAAAGCAGTATTTAACTTCCATAAATACTGAAGCGTTATACTAAAAAACCAAAAGCATTAAAATACATTTTTCCACAAAAGAAAAACCGCAACAAAAAAGAGATGTGAATTTCACATCTCTTTTAAATTACTTAACTATCAAGCTCTTTCCGGTCATTTCTTCCGGCTGGGAAAGTCCCATAAGGTCAAGCATTGTCGGTGTTAAGTCGCAAAGCTTACCTTTTTCCAAAGTAACATCGCCTGCACCCATAACGATTAGGGGAACAGGGTTTGTTGTGTGAGCTGTGAACACATCCTTTGTATCAGGCTCGAACATCTTGTCTGCATTTCCGTGGTCAGCAGTGATCAAAACCTTACCGCCCTTTGCCATTATAGCATCAACAACCTTTGCCAGACATTCGTCAACCGCCTCAACAGCGGCAACTGCTGCTTCAAACACGCCTGTGTGACCAACCATGTCGCAGTTTGCAAAGTTCAAGATGATGCAGTCATACTTGTCTTCATTGATAAGCTCGCAGCAAGCATCTGCAACAAGGTATGCGCTCATTTCAGGCTGCATGTCGTAAGTTGCAACCTTTGGGGAAGCAATAAGCTTTCTGTCTTCACCCTCATATACATCTTCAACACCGCCGTTAAAGAAGAAAGTTACATGAGCGTACTTTTCGGTTTCTGCAATTCGAAGTTGCTTTAAACCTTGCTTTGAAATGTATTCGCCGAAGGTGTTTGTTAGTGACTGTGGCTTAAATGCAACATTAACATTTGGCATTGAAGCGTCGTACTGTGTCATGCAAACATAGTATAGTGGGAACATTTCGCGGGCAAAACCCTTAAAATCAGGGTCAACGAAAGTTCTTGTGATTTCTCTTGCTCTGTCCGGACGGAAGTTGAAGCAGATAACGCTGTCATTTGCACCGATTTTTCCAACAGGTGCACCATTTTCAGTTACAACCATCGGACGAATGAATTCGTCTGTTATTAGTGCATCGTTTTCGTCCTTTGTTTCATAAGATGTTGCCATAGCGGATACAACATCAGTTGTTTCAGCACCAATGCTATTAACCATAGCATCGTAAGCTTTGTTAACTCTGTCCCAGTTGTTGTCACGGTCCATTGCGTAGTAACGGCCTGATACTGTGGCAATCTTGCCAACGCCTGTATTTTCAAGCTTTGCCTGAAGTTCCTTTATAAAGTCGATGCCTGAAGTTGGTGAAACATCACGGCCGTCCATGATAGGATGAACGAAAACCTTTGTAAGACCGTTCTTTTTAGCAAGGTCAATAAGACCGAAAAGGTGGTCCATGTGTGAGTGAACACCGCCGTCAGATAAAAGACCGATTAAGTGAAGAGCGGAATCGTTTTTCTTGCAGTTTTCAACGGCTGCAAGCAAGGTTTCGTTTGAGAAAAAGTCGCCGTCTGAAATAGACTTTGTGATTCTTGTAAGCTCCTGATACACAACTCGGCCTGCACCGATGTTGGTGTGGCCAACTTCGGAGTTACCCATTTGTCCGTCAGGTAAGCCAACTGCCATACCACTTGCATATAGAATTGTGTTAGGGTTTTCCGCAAAATACTTGTCAATATTAGGTGTCTTTGCGGCTTTAATTGCATTACCCATGGTTTCGTCGTTCATACCGAAACCGTCTAGGATAATAAGAGCAATAGGTGATTTAGCCATATTTGTTTCTCCTTAAAATAATGGTCTTTTGAAAAAGTTCCGCATCTCACCACTTTTTGGCGAGGGCAGTACACGGAGTACGGCACCGTCGCCTGCAAAATGGCAATCTGCAAAATTTTTCAAAAGACTCCATATAAAATATTCTGGTTACTTAAAAAATTAGCAAGCCTTTGTGATAGCTGCGAACTTGTCAGCAACAAGAGATGCACCGCCGATAAGGCCGCCGTCGATGTTTTCTTTTGCAAGAAGCTCAGCTGCATTTGCATCGTTCATTGAGCCGCCGTACTGGATTGTGTACTCTAGTGCACACTTAGGGCAGTAAAGTTCTGCGATAATGTCACGGATGCCCTTGCAAACTTCTTCAGCTTGCTCAGCTGTTGCAGTCTTGCCTGTGCCGATAGCCCAGATTGGCTCGTATGCGATAACAACCTTTTTAGCTTCGTCTGCAGGAATACCAGCGAATGCTTTCTTAATCTGGATAGCGATTAAGTCCATTGTGATGCCTGCTTCTCTCTGTTCTAGTGATTCACCAACACAAACGATTGGAATAAGACCTTTTTCAAGAGCTTTCTTTGTCTTTAAGTTTACTGTTTCGTCAGTTTCGTTATTGTATTCGCGTCTTTCTGAGTGACCGATGATAACATATTCTACGCCAAGGTCCTTCAGCATGTCAGCAGATACTTCGCCTGTGAATGCGCCCTTGTCTTCAAAGTGTAGGTTTTCAGCACCGATTTTAACATGTGTGCCAACTGAAGCACGAACAGCTTCTGATAGGCAAACATAAGGTGTGCAGCAAACAACTTCGCAGTTAGAACCGCTAGTAGCAGCTGCTACTTCCTTGATATAGTCATAAGTTTCGCTTGGAAGCTTGTTCATCTTCCAGTTGCCGGCAATAATATATTTACCCATTGTAATATCTCCTCTATAGTATTTTTATGGGCTCTGCCCATACCCGGTAGCTTTTTCGAAAAAAGCTACGCAAAAACTTTCACTGCAAAACTTGCGTTTTGCAAAGTGTTTTTTCAAAGGCTGAAGAAAATTTTTACAGATTGCAGAGCCTTCCCCTTGAGGGGAAGGTGGGTTGCGAAGCAACTCGGATGAGGTGGAGAAAACGCCATAAATGGCTACACCTCACCACCGCCTACGGCGGAGCCTCTCCTAAAGGAGAAGCCGTGATTTTCCTCAGCTTTATTTTAAGATTTTATATATGCATTTTTCAAGGCTGAGAGAAATTTAGCCAGCCCAAATGTTGCGGGATCATTTGTCATTAATTGCTACGATACCCGGTAGGTCCTTACCTTCTAGGAACTCAAGTGAAGCACCGCCACCTGTTGAGATGTGGCTCATCTTATCACCAAGACCTGCCTTGTTAACAGCAGCAACGCTATCGCCGCCGCCGATGATTGTTGTAGCATCGATGTCAGCTAAAACATTTGCAATTGCGTTTGTACCCTTTGCGAAGTTAGGCATTTCGAATACGCCCATAGGTCCATTCCAAACAACAGTTTTAGCGTTCTTTAGAGCATCTGAGTAAAGCTCGATTGTCTTTTCGCCGATGTCAAGACCCTGCCAGCCTGCTTCGATTTCGCCACGGCCAACTGTCTTTGATTCTGCATCATTTGCAAATTCCTTTGCAACAACTGTATCAACAGGGATTAGTAGCTTAACGCCCTTTGCTTCAGCCTTTGCCATCATTTCTTTAGCATAGTCAAGGTAATCAGCCTCTAAAAGTGAATCACCAACTTCTTCGCCAAGTGCCTTCATAAATGTGTATGCCATACCGCCGCCGATGATTAGTGTATCAACCTTTTCCAAAAGGTTATTGATAACAGAAATCTTTGATGAAACCTTTGAACCGCCAAGAACGGCAACAAGAGGTCTTACAGGGTTATTAACTGCGTTTCCAAGGAACTCGATTTCTTTCTGGATAAGGTAGCCGCAAGCTGCAGTATCAAGATACTTTGTAACACCAACATTTGAGCAGTGTGCACGGTGAGCTGTACCGAATGCATCGTTTACAAACACATCAGCAAGTGATGCAAGCTCTTCAGAGAATGTATCAACATTCTTTGTTTCTTCCGCTCTGTATCTTGTGTTTTCAAGTAGTACAACATCGCCGTCTTTCATTTCAGCTACTGCCTTTTTAGCGTTTTCGCCAACAACTGTGTCATCAGCTGCAAAAACAACATCTTTGCCAAGCTTTTCAGAAAGAGCTTTTGCAACAGGAGCTAGTGAAAGCTCAGGCTTTGGCTCGCCCTTTGGCTTACCCATATGTGAGCAAAGGATAACTTTTGCTCCGTTTTCGATAAGATACTTGATTGTAGGAAGTGCACCTACGATTCTTGTATCGTCTGTGATGTTTCTGTTTTCGTCAAGCGGAACATTAAAGTCACATCTAACAAGGACTCTTTTTCCGTTAACAGCAATATCTTCTACGCTTTTTTTGTTTAACATATCGGACACCTCTTCTAAAAATATTTTAGGGCATAAACCCATACGATAATATTATACCCCAAAATGCCAGTTTTTTCAAGTGTTATATAACTTTTTTATAAAAATTTGTTAAAATTTTATCATACTAAGTAAAGATGCGCATAAAATTCCCACAAAATCGCCAAAAACGGCGGCAAAAATTACCCGTTTTGTGTATTTTACATTTGTGCCGCCAAAATATACCGAAACGGTATAAAAAGTGGTTTCGGTGGATGCGCACAAAATACAGGCGCAAAGGGCGATACGGCTATGGACACCGAATGTTTTTATTGTGTCGGTTAAAAGTCCGATTGAGCCACCGCCGGAAATGGGACGGATTAGGGCAAGAGGAAGAATTTCAACGGGGATTTTAAGGGTGTTAAAAAGCGGTGCTAAAGCTTTGGAAAGTGCATCAATCAAGCCTGATTCACGAAGCATAGCGGATGCGGAAAGTATGGCAACGAGTGCCGGAAGAATAGAAATCACCGTTTTAAGACCGTTTTCAACTCCTGAAATAAAGGCCGTATAAACAGGAACTCCTTTTTTTAATCCGAAAACTAAAACAAGAATTATTAAAGCGGGTATTATGTAAACCAAGAAACTACCTCCTTGCGTTTTTAGAAAGGATAAAATCCATAAACAGTGCAGAAATAAGGGAAACTGCCGAGCTTACCCAGATAAGCGGTACAATGCGGTAGGGGTTTGCATCGCCAAAGGATGCCAGTATACCGATAATTGTGGTTGGGAAAAGCTGAAGACTCGCAGTATTCAAAACCGCAAACCGCGACATTTCACGGGACGGGTGTGGGCGATGCTCATTTTCTTCATCAAGCTGTTTCATAGCGGAGATTCCGGCAGGGGTTGCGGCGTTGCCCATGCCCAAAAGGTTTGCGATAATATTCATGGTGATGTGGCTTCGGTCTTTTACATTTGGGAAAAGTCTGCATATTATGGGCGACAAAAGCTTTTCGCAAACTAGCGCCGCTCCGCTATCCTCTGCAATTTTAAGGATTCCCGACCAGAAGCACATCATCCCCGCAAAGGATAAAAGGACAGTAAACGCACTTGCTGCACCCTCTAAACCCGCCTGCATTGTTTCCTCCAATCTACCGTTTACCGCTCCGTAAAGAAGCGACAGAATTATAAGTGCTGACCATACATAATTCATAGATTTCTCCTTGCAAATTTGAGCAATAAAACTGCTAATTTATATAATATAGTTATTGTTTTTTCTGCCAGGATATGTTACAATAATTATGTATACATTTCTTTAAGGAGAAGCGGTTATGAGTTTTGAAAAAGCGCGCCCGATATGGCACAGGGAAGAATATTCCGAGAACGATTTTGCTGAATTTTATGATACCGTAAATTACAACGGCGGTTCGGCATCTTTCTTCGTGTCTGTGGCCGGAGATTACACCCTTTTTATAAACGGAAAATATGTGGAATCAAACCAGTATGGCGACTTTCCGCACTATAAGGTGTATGACGAAATTGACATAACCGATTTTCTTAAAAAAGGCGAAAACAAAATTTGTATTCTGGCGTGGTATTTTGGTAAATCAGGAATGAGATATTTTTCTCCATCACCGATGCTGATTTATGAGCTTGAAATAGACGGCAAAACAGTTTCATATTCAAGCGAAAAAACACCATCACGAAAAAGCAAGGCATACCAAAGCGGATTTACTAGAAAAATATCTGCACAGTTCGGTTACAGCTTTTCATATGATGCCACAAAAGAAGATGACTGGCAGGCTGATTTTGAGCCATCAATTGAAATTGAAAGCGAATATAATTTCACAAAAAGACCAACAAAAAAATTGGTTCTAGAAGAAGTAAGAAAAGGCAATATTACAAAAACCGACAGCTCATATATCATAGATTTAGGCGAAGAAATTGTGGGTCTTCCGACATTTTCTGTGGTTAGCGAAAAAGTACAGACAATAAATGTTGCCTATGGCGAGCTTTTGGAAGCGGGCCATGTTAAGCGCTTTATCGGTGACCGTGATTTCAGCTTTGACTATGTGACAAAAGCGGGAAAGAACGACTTTACAAGCTATATGCTTCGTTTTGCTTGTAGGTATATCGAAATAACGGCGGACGAGCCAATCACCATAGAATTTGCAGGAATAATCCCACAGGTTTACCCTGCGAAAACAAAAGAAACAAGGCTACAAAATGAGCTTGACCAAAAAATTTACGATATTTGCGTAAACACCTTAAAGCTTTGCATGATGGAGCATTATGTGGACTGCCCATGGCGTGAGCAGTGCCTGTATGCCTTTGACTCCCGAAATCAGATGCTTTCAGGATATGCAGTATATGAAGATGCAAATTTTGACTATGCAAGAGCAATGCTTCTTTTGATGAGTAAGGACAGGCGTTCTGACGGACTTTTGTCCATCTGTTTCCCAAGCGGTGAAGATTTAACAATACCGAGCTTTTCCCTATATTTCATCCTTGCGGTGCAAGAGTACATAGAAAAAAGCGGTGACAAAACCCTTGGAGAAGAGGTTTTTGAAAAGCTTGAAACCATACTTTCGGTATTTAAAAACCAAATGGAAAATGGACTTGCCTGTCGTTTTGAAGGCTTTGGCTACTGGAATTTTTACGATTGGTCACACCTTGGCTACATAAGACGCGGACAGGGAAAGAATGAGCCTGATTTCCTTTTGAATGTAATATTTGTTATAGGCCTTAACGCCTATGGCAAAATCTGTGAAATCCTTGGCAAGACCAACAGTTTTGCAGGGCTTTCTAATGAAATTGCGGAAAGACT
This sequence comes from Clostridia bacterium, assembly GCA_045593305.1. GTDB lineage: Bacteria > Bacillota > Clostridia > UBA1381 > UBA1381 > UBA1738. The sequence continues at coordinate 23,977 of JAZNWI010000136.1, forward strand.
GAACAGGGAATACTATAACAGCGAAACGGGTACATACTTCGTGCAGGAAGAAACCGAAGCACCAACCGAGCTTGCAAACAGCTTAGCGGTGGTGTCAGGGGTTGCAACAGGGGATGTAGCAGACGGCATCTGCGAAAAGCTTTCAAAAGGAGAGCTTGAAACCTGCTCACTTTCCATGAAAGTTTTCAAGTACGATGCGCTGATTAAGGTTAATAAAGAAAAATACAAAGACTGTATTTTAGACGAGATAAGAAGAACATATAAAGTGATGCTGGACGCTGGGAGCACAACTGTCTGGGAAACCCTTGAGGGTGCAACCGCCTTTGAAAATGCAGGTAGTCTTTGCCATGGCTGGAGCAGTGTGCCGGTGCATTACTATCACTTATTCAAATAAAAGAAAGTTAAGGAGAATAACATGAGTTACGCAGACGAGATTTTTATTAAAAATTGCAAAGAGATTATAGAGCAAGGCGTGTCCGATGCCGATATGAATGTGCGTCCGAAATGGGATGACGGAGCTGATGCTTATACAATAAGCCGTTTTGGTATCGTAAACCGCTATAACCTTGCGGAAGAATTCCCGATTATGACACTCCGCAGAACTTACTGGAAATCTGCCCTTGACGAGCTTTTATGGATATGGCAGAAAAAGTCCAATAACATTCACGACCTGAAGAGCCATATCTGGGACCAGTGGGCAGACGAAAACGGTTCAATCGGTAAAGCATACGGCTACCAGCTTGGAATAAAGCACAAGTATAAAGAGGGCGAGTTTGACCAGGTGGACAGGGTGCTTTTCGACCTTAAAAACAACCCAAATTCACGCAGAATTATCACAAATTTATATAATCATCAGGACCTTTCCGAAATGGGTCTTTACCCTTGCGCATATTCCATGACCTTCAGCGTAAAGGACGGAAAGCTGAACGGAATTTTGAATCAAAGAAGTAACGACTTCTTAACAGCAAATAACTGGAATGTTGTGCAGTATGCGTTCTTAATTCACATTTTTGCAAAAGTATCGGGGCTTGAGGTTGGCGAGCTTGTACATGTGATTGCGGACGCTCACATCTATGACCGCCACATCCCGATTGTGGAAGAGCTTATTAAACGCCCAACTTTCAAAGCACCAAAGCTTGTGATTGACGATTTTGACGATTTTTATAAGGTAACACCGGACCACTTCCACATTGAAGGCTACGAATTCAACGAATTTTCAGAGAAAATCCCTGTTGCTATTTAAGAAAGGAAACCAGTATGAAACTTATAGTTGCAGTATCTAAAAACTGGGGAATTGGAAAAGACGGCGATTTGCTTTTCTCAATTCCAAAAGATATGAAATTTTTCCGTGAAACCACTATGGGAAAGACGGTTATTTTGGGACGCAAAAATTTGGAGAGCTTTCCGGGGCAGAAGCCACTTCCAAAAAGACCGAATATAATTTTAACAAGGGATAAAAGCTTTGCCGTAGAGGGTGCAACCGTGGTGAACAGCATTGAAGAGCTTTTGAAAATGCCGATCGACTTTGATGATGCTTTTGTTATCGGCGGAGAAGAAATTTACCGTCAGCTTTTACCATACTGTGACCTTTGCTATGTTACCAAGGTAAAGGAAGAGGCGGATGCCGATAAGTTTATGGTTAACCTTGATGAGCATCAAGAATGGGAGCTTACGGAGGAATCGGAAGAAATCGAAGATAACGGACATATCTTGACATTCTGCACATACGAAAGGAAAAAAGCATGAACTTGCACAAAATAGCAGGCCTTACGGTTGATATGGGTTATAAATACGAAACCATGCTAAAGCAGGCGGAGGCATATAAGATTGACGGAGCTTGCCAAAAGCCCGACATGAAAATATATATTCCTGATGAAGCGCTTTTGGAAAAGCAAAAAAAAGAGCCGAACCTGACCCTTGATAACTGCGAGTATCTTTTTACAGGCTCAGCCTTTTATTCGGGACTTTTGTACTTCGGCGGATTTATGCTTCATTCGTCGGCGGTTGTAATGGACGGCAAGGCATACCTTTTTACTGCTGACAGCGGTACGGGAAAATCTACCCACACATCGTTATGGCAAAAAGCCTTTGGCGAAGATAAAGCCGAGATACTAAACGATGACAAGCCTGCAATAAGAATCGGAAGTGACGGCATTTTTGCTTGCGGAACGCCGTGGAGCGGAAAGACCGACCGTAATATAAACAAAATTGTGCCAATCGGTGCAATCGGGTTTTTGGAGCGAAGCGAAAATAACTGGATAGAGAGAAAAACAGGAGCGGAAGTTGTGGGCAGGCTTTTAAAGCAGACCGTAAGACCGCCGCAAATGGAAGAAATGGACGCACTACTGAAGTATGTAGATATTGTTTTGAAAAATGTGCCGGTTTACAGCCTTGGTGTCAATATGACAGAGGATGCCGCTATAATGGCATATAGAGAAATGTCAAAATAAGGAGAGAAAAATGCCAACAGCAATTATAACAGGAGCAAGCTCAGGAATCGGCAGGGAGATGGCGATAATCCTGTCAAAAAAGGGTTATGATATTGTCCTTGTGGCTCGCCGAGGCGACAAGCTTATGGAAGTATCAAAGGAGCTTACAAACCCTGCAGAAATTATGACAATCGACCTTTCCAAAGAAGAAAACTGCTACTCCTTGTATGAACGATGCAAGGATAGGGATGTGGAAATTCTTGTTAACAATGCGGGCTTTGGAAACTTTGGAAAGTTTACAGAGCTAGATCTTTCAAAGGATATGGAAATGGTTGATTTGAATGTGAAAGCACTTCACATTCTGACCAAGCTGTTCCTTTTGGAATTTAAGAAAAAGAACTGTGGAAAGACACTTAATGTGGCATCGGCTGCAGGGTTTATGCCGGAAGGCCCGATGCTTTCAACATATTATGCAACCAAGGCTTATGTTTTAAGCTTAACTAGGGGGATTGCAAAGGAGCTTAAAAAGGAAAAGAGCGGAGTTACTGTATCGGCACTTTGCCCCGGACCTGTTAAAACCGAGTTTGACTCTGTGGCAGGTGTGGATTTTCAAGGTGTTGGAATGGATGCTAAAAAGTGTGCCGAGATTGGAATTTCCGGTATGATGTCAGGGAAAACTGTTATTATCCCCGGAAGTTTAATGAAAGTCGGCAAGTTTTTCACAAAAATTCTGCCTGACGCAGTGATTGGCGAATTTGCATACCATTTTCAGAGAGCAAAGAGGAAAGATTAATGGGACAAATAGGAAATAGCTGGGATATTCTTTTGAAAGAAGAATTTTCCAAGGATTATTATAAAGAATTACAGGATTTTTTGGCGGAAGAGTATAAGACATACATAATCCATCCTGAAAAGGACGAGATTTTTAGCGCACTATCTGCCACAAGCTATGAAAATGTGCGAGTGGTAATTTTCGGTCAGGACCCGTACCACGGAGAAAATCAGGCACACGGAATGGCATTTTCTGTTAAAAAAGGCGTGGATATTCCGCCGTCACTTAAGAATATTTATAAGGAACTTAATCAGGAATTGGGACTTTATATCCCAAACCACGGTAACCTTGAAAAATGGGCAAAACAGGGGGTTTTGCTACTAAATGCAAGCCTTACTGTCCGTGA
>JAZNWI010000137.1:0-2247 GCA_045593305.1 Clostridia bacterium
TGGCTTTATTCTTTCAGATTTGCTTACAAATCTTGAAAGAATATCTGACCACTGTTCAAATATTGCTGTTTGCATAATTGAAATTGCAAACGATTCTTTTGAGGCACATGATTATCTAAATAATATAAGAACAGATGAAGGCTCTTCATTTAACAAAATGTACCTTGAATATAAGCAAAAATATTATATAGCCAAAGAACATTAAAAAAAAGAAGGAGATTAAGGCGAGTACTCTTAAGGACAGTTTAAAACCCGAAACAAAGTTTTGTTTCGGGTTTTATTGTATAAGGTCTTAGGATATCCTAAATGTATGGAAGATGGTGCACATCTTCCCTGCTCGTTAAAGTAGCGGACATTTTTGATATTCAAGATATTTTTTATATTTCCCGAACATAACAGCTTTGATGTACTGCTCCATATATTCATAGTCTGGCTGTCCATCGTCGGTTATCGGGAGCAGTATTTTTTCACGCTTAATACTGTCTTGGTTCCCCATTTTCCCATAATTGTATTTTGAGCAAGTTTGCCGTATCAATCGTGCAATAAATAAGCCGGAATATTCGTTAATATTATCACAATAAAGCAAAAGAACGGAAGAACCTGCACCGCCTCTGCCTAAAAAGTCGCTTTGTTGATAAAAAGCACTTCCGTCGACCGGACTGACTGTGATACAGTTTCCTTTGTCAAGAGTTTCATTGTGTGGCTCACAACACCTTATGACTCCGTTGTTAAAGTTTCCTGATGCTACAAAAGGATATTTGCCATTTTCATAGTCCTTTTCTGAGCGGGCTTTAGGCCTTTTGACTGCGAACAAAGAACCAATAAAGAACTCGCCCCATGTCTTTTCTGCAAGCGGTACCGGTGGCGTTTCAAGTTCCGCATTGACAAAATCAATGTATTTCTGTTTGAGCTTGTCCTCTCGCTCCCTGATGTACTGCTCCATAAAAGCATAGTCCGGCTGCTCGTCGTCTGTTGTCGGTAGCATAATACTTTCATTTGATAATCTGTTTTCGTTGCGTTTATATCCGTAACTATACATTTGTCTGTTTTTATCTAATGCACTAACTAAAAACTGTGCTGTATATCTGTTTAGATGTTCGCTTCTGCCGACCTTTAATGTTGTTGAGCCGATAAAATCTTCTTTTTTATATATGGAATAACCAACCGACCCTTGACCGTCGCAGATAAAGACAATACAGTTTCCTTTTGTGACCCATTTATCCTTTTTTTCAACAAATGACATTATGCCGTTATTCCTATTAGTTGCTCCTACATAGGGGAAAGTTCCTTGTTTTAGAGTTGATACGCTTGAACATTTGCATTTTTCTATTGAGAATATGTGTTTAACCTTGAATGCTTTCCATTCTCTGTCATTAAGATTAAGCATTGTCGCCGTCCTCCTCAAACAGATATTCTCGCCCTTGCATTATCATAGAAAACTCAAATGTCAAATAGTCTCCGATTGTCTTTTCAAAGTCCTCCTCGGTTGGTATCTCGTCATTAAAATAGTAAAAACTATGTAGCCACTCGTCAGCGGCTTCTACTGTTGTATATACACAGAATTTGCTCTCGGCTTCCATTTCCTCACGCCATACACTCAACAGATGTGCTTTCTTGTCCTTTACTGATTCAGTTTCAATCAGTCCTACATGCGGAGCTACCTTGTAGCCGTCATTCTCAAAATTGATAAATTTGCAAATCTTGTCCGCTTCATGCGGTATGCCTGCTGTAAAGACTGCAATACACGGAACAGTACCCACGCCGTAAAAGGTGTCTTTGCTCAATGAGATAACACCCTCAAGAGTATGATGTTTCAAAATGCTCTCTTTGACGGCTTGCTCGTCCTTGCTCTTTCCGGTCATAGCAGACTGCGGAACGATAACAGCACACCTTGCACCGACTGTCAAGCTGTTCAGTAAATGCTCCGTGAAAGCTATCTCGTACAAATCGGGGTTTGCTTTACTGCCTTGTGAGTATGGCGGATTCATAAAGCCAACAGTCGCACCCTTTAACTGCAACTGATTGGGGTTTAACTTCAAAAAGTCTGTGTCTATAAGGTTGCTCTTGCCGTCGCCCCTGAGTATCATATTAGTTGTAGCTATTGTAAACATATAGGGTTGAAGTTCAACGCCGTGCAGTTGCTTTTGTCTTATGTTCCGCTTTTCGTTGTCGGTTGTTGCTTGCTTTAACATTTTATGCATAGCCGCAATCAAAAAACCTGCCGTGCCACAGCACGGATCGAAAACT
>JAZNWI010000138.1:0-10104 GCA_045593305.1 Clostridia bacterium
CGCCAACTGTTACATTGGCACTACCCTCAATACCAAGGTCAAACACGAATATGTATAGGTGTTTTCCGTCATAGCTTTTCAAAATGAAGTTTTTGCCGACGCTATATGAGTTATATGGTCTTCCGTTATAAATTGCTTCTCCATTCAGTTTCATCCAGTCCCCGATTATTGCCATAAGTTGCCCCTGATAGTCATTTACCTTACCTTGCCCCTCAGGTCCGATGTTTAAAAGGTAGTTTGCGCCAACCTTACGGCAGTTGCAAAGGCTTTCGATAAGCTCCTTGGGGGATTTATAGTTATAGTCATACTTGCCGATTCCCCAGTGGTCATTGATGGTATGGCACATTTCGGCGGCAATATATTTTGGCATCCCCTCGCGGTTTAGCGGTGTTGGTCTGCCATTTTCAAAGGTTACAGAGTCTATTTCAGGGTTTCCGATGTACCCTCTTGCCGCCATACCTGTGTTGTTTATAATCATAGCCTCCGGCTGATATTTTCTAATGACCTTATAAAGCTCGTCTTCTTTCCAGTCTGCATCAGGCAATGACCAGTTTCCATCAAACCAGAATCCGCCGATTTTTCCGTAATTCTTACAAAGAATTTCAACGCTCTTATTCAAGTAGTCAAGAAATGCATCAAAATCTTCAAAAGTACCTGTGTGATACCAGTCATGAGTTGCCATATAGAAAAACGGAATAATATCGTGCTTTTTGCAGGCGTCCACAAATTCGCAGACTAAATCGCGTTTTGCAGGACTGTGCGGTGCGTCAAACTCGTTAAGACCACAGGTATCAAACAGTGAAAAGCCCTCATGGTGACGGGTTGTAAATGTTATGTATTTACAACCTGCATTTTTTGCAGTTAAAACAAGCTCTTCTGCATTAAAGTCCTCGGCAGTAAAAGTTTCAATCAGTTTTTTGTAATCGTCAGTTAAAAGACGGTTTTCAAAAGGGATTTTCTCGTTTGGAGCAATGCCTTTTTTTGCGCAATCTTCAAGATATTTATCTCTCTGATTGTGGTAGTGAAGCCATTCGCCCTTTCCAACCTGTGAATAAAGACCCCAATGAACAAACATACCAAAGCCAAGCTGTTCAAAGTCCAGAATATATTGTTTTGCAACAGGAATACTCATTTTATTTTCTCCTTATGTCAAATTCAACACAATTTTAGCACACCATCACAAATTGTGTCAATATAAATAAAGGTACAATAAATAGTAATAATGTAAGAAAAACAAAAAAGGCCGCAGTTTTCTGCGACCTTTTTACTTATACATTGAATCTGAAAAGAACGATGTCTCCGTCTTTCATCACATATTCCTTACCCTCGGAGCGGACAAGACCTTTTTCCTTTGCAGCGGTCATTGAGCCAAGCTCCATTAAGTCATTATAGTGAACAACTTCGGCACGGATAAAGCCACGCTCAAAGTCAGAGTGGATTTTACCTGCCGCCTGTGGTGCTTTTGTGCCGTTCTTGATTGTCCATGCACGAACTTCAGGCTCACCTGCTGTTAAGTAGCTGATAAGTCCCAAAAGTGTATAGCTTGCTTTGATTAGTCGGTCAAGTCCTGACTCTGCCATGCCAAGCTCTTCTAGGAACATAGCCTTTTCGTCAGCATCAAGCTGTGAGATTTCTTCTTCAATTCTTGCGCTAACCGGCATAACCTGAGCATTCTCTGATTTTGCAAGGTCTTCAACCATTTTAACATACTTGTTGTTTTCAATGCCCTTTGAAAAGTCGTCTTCCGCAACATTTGCAGCATAGATAACCGGCTTCATTGAGATAAGAGCGATTTCGTTCATGATAACAAGCTCGTCATCTGAATAGTCAAGGCTTCGGGCAGGCTTTCCTTCCATTAAAGCTTCCTTTACACGCTCTAAAAGTTCAAGCTCTTTTGCAAGAGTTTTGTCGCCCTTCATTGCCTTTTTAGTACGGTCAATTCGGCGTTCCATAATCTCAACATCAGAGAAAATAAGCTCTAAATTGATAGTTTCAATGTCACGAAGAGGGTCAATGCTTCCGTCAACATGAGTGATGTTTGAGTCTTCAAAGCAACGAACCACATGAACGATAGCGTCAACCTCACGGATGTGAGATAAGAACTTGTTTCCAAGACCCTCGCCCTTTGATGCACCCTTAACAAGACCTGCAATATCAACGAATTCGATGTATGCACGGGTAACTTTCTTCGGGTTATACATTTCGGCAAGGCGGTCAATTCTCTCATCCGGCACATCAACGATGCCTACATTTGGCTCGATGGTACAGAATGGATAGTTTGCAGATTCTGCACCTGCCTGGGTTATTGCATTAAAAAGTGTTGACTTACCAACATTTGGAAGTCCGACAATTCCTAGTTTCATATATTATATATCTCCTTTTAAGCCCAAATGGCCAAAATTTCTCGTATAATTGTATCACAATGGGAAGAATTTAGCAAGAGAAATGTTTTAAATTGTGATTTTCATTTGAGATATAAGGACTGCTGTTGCTTTGCTTGAAAAACTATGTACACATTTTAGTACATTAACATTGATAAAATGAAATCAAACAAATACTGAAGGACGTTTGGGAGAATTTGTTGAAAAAAAATAGCATGTGTGATATAATCTAATTGTAATTCATAAATGGAGGGGTGAAAATATGAATAGTAGTTCATACTTTGATTTAATAGAAGATTATTTGGGAAAAAGAAACTTACGATATACTGAACCGAATATTGAATTGTCAAGAGATAGAAATAACGGAAAAAAGTTCACATTCCAAGAACATATTAGAGCTATGGTTCTTTCTTTTTTGAGCAATCAAAGAGAGTGGAAAGATATTGAAGAAAATATAACGAAAATAGACAAGATATTTTTTGGTTACATGCCAGAAAAAATAGAAGAACATACAGCGGAATATTTTGAAAAAGCGTTAAAAAATATTAAATGCGGAAATCGACGTATAAAAAAACAAATGCAAGCCATGTTTTGGAATATCGAGATTTTTAAAAAAATAGAACAGGAGTTCAATAGCATTGATGATTTTATAACTTCTCAATCAATTTATGAAATTTTAACGAAATTGACTAAAAGTACATCTAACTATAAGTTAAAGGAAATGGGCATTGGACTTTGTTCTGAATATCTTCGCAATGTTGGCGTGGATTTAGTAAAACCCGATACACATTTAAGGCGATTTCTTGGTAATGCACGCATGGGAAAATCAAAAAATGAAATTGCAACAGAGAAAGAAGTCTTTGAACAAGTCGAGTTATTAACACAAGAAACGGGAAGAACAGCAATAGAAATAGATAATTTGATTTGGAGTTATTGTGCGGAGGGTTATGGCGAAATCTGTGTAGCTAATCCAAATTGTGAAGATTGTTGTATAAATAAATATTGTAATAGATGCAACCAACCTTGAAACCGCATTAAGCGGTTTCTTTTTTTGTCCGTTTTTTTGTACATCAGTCATGATAAAATAGATATATCAAATGACGGAGATGATAGAATGATTTACGTGGTGAGTGATTTGCACGGATGCTATGACAAATACAAGAAGATGCTAGAAAAAATTAATTTGAGCGAAAATGATACTTTATATATTATTGGGGATATTGTGGACAGGGGAAAAGACGGAATTAAAATTCTATTAGATATGATGAGGCAAAAAAATATTGTGCCGCTACTTGGGAATCACGATTTCACAGCATATTCTGTATTAAAACATTTACACAAAGAAAAAAAGCCTGACTGGTTAGAAAGTGTAAGAAAGGACTGGCTGACTGACGGGGGAATGCCAACAGAAAAAGCATTTATGGAGCTTGATAAAAATGAGCAAGAAACTGTATTGGATTATATTACTGATTTCAGTATTTACGAAACTGTTGAGATTGGTGATAATTCTTTTATCTTAACACACGCAGGAATTGATAATTTTATACAAGGAAAAGAACTGCACGAATATGAACTCTATGATTTTATTACAGGCAGAATGAATTATAATAAGGTCTACTTTGATGACTTTTATCTTGTCAGCGGTCATACTCCGACAGGTTTGATTGATAAGGCTTATGACGGAAAAATATACAGAAGGAATAACCATATTGCTATTGATTGCGGAGCAGTATTTAAAAGACCTTTGGGCTGTATTTGCCTTGATACAATGGAAGAGTTTTATGTAAAATGACAATGTTCAAAAAAACGTACATATGTATTGTAAAATTTTAATATAGGTGATATAATTTTTGGGAAGGATGGATTGCATTTATTAAACAATACATACATATTGATAATTTTGAAAAAGAGTTTGAAAAACTATGTGATGAGTATTATGACGAAACTTAATGTGAGGAGATTTACTTATGAAAAAAACTGATATAAAAACACAAAATTTTGAATTTGTGATAAAACCACGATTTTCTAGAGCTTCCCCATTTGCACATGGTCTTGCAGTGGTGCAAATAGATGGCAAATATGGTTACATCGACCGAACTGGCAAATTTGTGATAAAACCACAGTTTTCTGAAGCTTCCAGATTTGTACGTGGTCTTGCGGCGGTGAAAAAAGATAGCAAATATGGTTACATAAGACTCATAAATCAACGATAAAAACACAGTTGTAGTAAAATGAAAAACAAACCACAGGTAGGTGATAACAATGTACACAATACAACCTAAAAAAATGATAATTATGAATATACTTGATATTCTTGAGAAATACACCGATGAAGACCACCGATTAAGTCAGAAGGATATTTGCGAGATATTAAATGATGAATATATGATGAAGCTTGACAGAAAAACTGTCAAGAAAAATCTGATGAATCTGATTGATTCGGGATACAACATTGAATACAGTGAGTCTGTAAGAAAAACTAAAAATAAAGATGGGAGCATTGACGAAAGTATTGTGCTGTCTGATTTTTATATGAACAGAAGCTTTACAGATGGCGAACTTCGTTTGCTTATAGACAGTCTGCTTTTCTCAAAACATATTCCGTACAGTCAATGCAAGGAACTTGTTGAAAAGCTTGAGGGATTATCAAGCGTGTATTTTAAATCCAGAGTAAAGCATATAATGACATTTCCCGATGATAAAACAGATAATAAGCAGTTGTTTTATCATATAGAATTGCTCGATGAAGCAATCAGCAAGAGAAGACAGGTATCCTTTAAATATCTTGAATATGGAACTGACAAAAAAATGCACACAAAAAAACGACCTGACGGTACAGAAAGAGAATATATTATAAACCCGTATCAAATGGCAGCAAAGGAAGGCAAATATTATCTTATATGCAACTACGATAAGTATGATGATATTTCAAATTACAGGCTTGACAGAATTAAGGATTTGAAAATTTTAGATACTCCCCAAAAGCCTTATGAAAAGCTTAAATGGGCAGATGGTAAAAGGCTTGACTTACATAAATATATGACCGAGCATATTTATATGTATTCAAGTGAAAATTCCCGAGTGAAATTTAGGATAACAAAACCGATGATAAGTGATGTTATTGATATGCTCGGCAAAGATATACGCTTTTCAGATGAAACCGATACTCATGTTACCGTAACAGCAAATGTCAACGAAATGTCAATGCATCAGTTTGCAAAAAGCTTTGCACCGGATGTGGTTGTTCTGGAGCCGAAAAGTCTTGCTGATAAAATAAAAGAAGATCTGAAAAAGAGCTTGGAAAATTATAAAAAAGCAGAAAAATAAAACGAAAAGAGGCAACCTGTGGGCTAAAACGAAGAATGTCAGTAAAATGACATTCTTTTTTCATAATGTGATGCGCATAATAATGTAAATTATGATTGATAAAATGTACACAAGTAAAAAAACGGAGGATTTAAAATGAACAAATACATTAGTTTGATAGAGTCGAAAGCAATACGAGAGCACCTTAATGAAAGAAAATATATACCTTCAACATTTGAAGCGGTGTATATTGTTGATAAAAATCGGAAATTAACTTTAAATGAAAAATTTAAATTATGGTATGAAATTATTGACACGATGCCTGATGAAAAAATAGAAAAAGAATTTAAAATAGGAACACTCACATTGCACGAGTATTTGAAAATCTACATAGAAATACAAAAAAAGCTATATAACCAGTTTCTTGAACAGGAACAGAATGTTGTTTATACTTGCTCTTCAGGAGTTGTGATAAATACACCAAACAGAAAGCCCATAATAAAGGAACCCTTTTATTGGTGCAATATATATACGGATATAAATATGTGTATTCAAGACGCACAAGAAAAGAAATATCCACTATTTGATGTAAAAAAGCATTATATCAAAACGAAATCCGAAGATATTGATTACAGATGTATCTGGGCTGATTTAGCACCAAACGGAGAAATCGTGGATATTGGAGAGCTGTTTATTTTGGGTAATGATGCGGAAGAATTACATCAATTTCTTAAAAAGGCAACAGTGTCGATTCCACTACCTTTTAAAGAGGGTGATTTAATATATTCTAAATGCTGGGATTGTGAGTTGACTGAATTTAAAAGTTATAAAAACGGTTACATATATGCAAAAGGGGCAGATAAGGGTGAATGTTTTTGTATTAATAATGATCTTGATATTGAATTTGTTGATAAATCATTGTGCAAGAGAATACTTGAAGAGGCTATTCAACTTTGTGACCATACAGTTGTAGATTTTATTATAAAGAAAAAAGTATTAAGAGAAGAAGAAATCTCGAAATTTAGCAAGAGTTAGCCCCGGAAAAGTTAAATTTCTGTTAAAAGTCTTTATTTTTTCTGAATTTATGGTAAAATAAGACATAAGGGAAGGTTTACAAAAGGAGTAGAGTGCTATGAGCAAGATTTTAGTTGTAGATGACGAAAGAAATATTGTTGAGCTTATCCGCCTTTATATGGAAAAGGAGGGCTTTGAAACTATCTGTGCATATACAGGTGACGAGGCTCTTTCAAAATTCAGGGAAGAAAAGCCTGACCTTATAGTTTTAGACCTTATGCTTCCGGGTACTGATGGATGGCAGGTTTGCCGTGAAATAAGAAAGACATCGAGCGTGCCGATTATTATGCTTACAGCAAAATCTGAGACCTTTGATAAGGTTTTAGGCTTAGAGCTTGGAGCCGATGACTATATAACCAAGCCGTTTGAGGCAAAGGAGCTTCTGGCACGAGTTAAAGCAGTTCTAAGACGCTCAGGAACAAAGGAAACAGAAAATCAAAAGGAGGTTTCCTTTAAAAATCTTACTATCAACATTGAAAACTATGAACTGACAATAAAAGACGAGCAGGTAGATGCACCGCCAAAGGAAATTGAGCTTTTGTACTTTTTGGCATCCAACCCGAACCGTGTTTATACAAGAGAACAGCTACTGGAAGAGGTATGGGGATTTGACTACTTCGGCGATTCAAGAACCGTTGATGTTCACATAAAAAGACTTCGTGAAAAGCTTGAGGGTGCAGAGGACGGTTGGATTTTAAAAACCGTCTGGGGGGTTGGCTACAAATTTGAGATAAAGAAAGAGAACTAAAATATGTTTAAAACTATTTTTTCAAGGCTCTTCTGGACAACAACGGCAGTTGTGCTTTTTGCGGTTTTAGTTGTGTCCGTGTCTATGCTGGGGCTTTTAAATAAATATGTTGAAGATGAGCGGTTTTATTCCGCTCAAAAAGCATCGGCAAGTATTGAATACTTAACCAATTCCATAGCCCGTGACGGTCTTGATGCACGAAGTATGATGATGTATAACACAACTCTGGAATCCTGGTCAATGCTGGTTAATGCAGAAATAACTGTGGTAAACCAAAACCAGAGAGTATTTGCATCAACAAATACCGCGCTGACAGCTCCGGAAAAGCTGGCATCAAAGGTTATGACCGGTGAAACGGTGAGCGCAAAGGTGGCAAAACTGGAGCGTGGCGGAAATGTGAGTCACATGATTGGTGTGCCGATAAGAAGAGGAAATGCAGTAATCGGCGGAATTTTCTATTTCTTCCCGCCAGGGGTTGGGGCAACAACTGTTGAAAGATTTTCTTCCACTATATTCCTGACCTTGATTATTGCCATGCTTTTGTCGCTTATTCTGATTTATGCAGAAGCACGGCATATCTCAAGACCGCTTAAGGAAATAAACAACGCGGTTTTAGAGATTGCATCGGGGAAATTTGATAAGCGGGTAAATGTAAATGCGCGAGGCGAAGTGGCACAGCTTGCCTCAAGCTATAACTATATGGCGGACTCGCTGGAACGCTTGGAAGAGATGCGCTCAAGCTTTGTTTCGGACATTTCCCATGAGCTAAGAACGCCGATGACATCTATTTCAGGCTTTGTAGAGGGTATTTTAGACGGAACAATCCCGAAAGAAAAGCAAAAGGAATACCTTGAAATTGTCCTTGACGAATCAACCCGCCTTGCAAAGCTTACAAGCGAAATGTTTGAAATGACGAAGATGAACTCGCCGGAATATAAGCTTTCAATACACAAATTTGATGTAAACGAAGAAATCAGAAGATGCATTATAAGTGCGGAGCAAAAGCTTGAGGCAAAAAATCTTGAGCTTTCGGTGGATTTTGAAAATGAAACGGAAAATGTTCTTGCGGATTCTGATGCTATAAAGAGGGTTATTATAAATCTTTTGGACAATGCCATAAAATTCAGCAATCCTGAAAGTATGGTGGAAATTGCAGTAAAAGAAGCGGGCAAAAAGGTTTTGATTAGCTTTGTTAACTATGGAGCAGGAATTGCAAAAGAAGACCTGCCACACATTTTTGACAGATTCTATAAGTCAGACAAGTCCCGAACACGCGATAAAACCGGCGCAGGTCTTGGACTATCCTTTGTGAAGAATATTTTAAATCTTCATGCGCAAGGGATTACGGTAACAAGCGACCCTTATGAAGATAAAATGAAAACGGTCTTTTCCTTTACTCTGGAAAAGGCATAAGGAGGTACGGTTATGGATTTTGATGTTATTATAATAGGCGGTGGCCCGGGCGGGCTTTCCTGTGCGCTTTATACGGCGAGAGCAAACCTTAAAACTCTTGTTTTTGAGGGAACAGGTATCGGCGGTCAGGTGAACTATACCTATGAGGTTGATAATTACCTTGGTTTTTCAGGCTCGGGAGCTGAGCTTTCCGAGAAAATGAAAAAGCAGGTGGAAAAGTTTGATGTAACATTCCTTTCGGAAAAGGTAAGGGAAATTAGCGATTGGGATAAGGAATGGAAAACCATTAAAACCCGAAAGGGCGTATACCGTGCAAAAGCGGTTGTTATCGCAACGGGTGCAAACCCAAGACTTTTGGGTGTTGACGGTGAAGACCGATTAAAAGGTGCAGGGGTTTCCTACTGTGCAACCTGTGACGGTGCGTTCTTTAAGGATAAGACCGTAATGGTGGTTGGTGGCGGAAACACAGCCTTGGAAGATGCGGTTTATCTTTCAAAGTTCTGCCGTGCGGTGTATCTGATTCATCGCCGTGACGGCTTCCGTGCAAACGCAAAGCTTCTGGAAAAGGTGAAAAATTCACAGAAGATTTTAATAAAGACCAATGAGGTTGTGGAAAAAATTCAAGGTGATAATGCCGTTAAATCGGTTGTTTTAAGGCACACACTTTCATCAAAAATCAGCGTGGTTGATACCGATGCGGTATTTGTTGCCATTGGAAGAATCCCTGAAACAAGCCTTGCCGGCGACAAGCTAAAACTGGATGATGCGGGATATATTGTAACAGACGAAAATATGCGAACAAATATCCCCGGTGTTTATGCAATCGGCGATGTGAGAAACACACCTCTTCGCCAGATTGTAACAGCTGCAGCAGATGGTGCAGTTGCCGCAAATGATATCACACAGAAATTAGGCTAAAAAAAGAGATGCGAGAAGCATCTCTTTTTATCTTGCTACATATACAATTCTCATATCATCAGGCTTTGGACTGTCAAAGGTGAGTGGCGAAAAAGCATCCACCTGTGAAAATCCTGCAGAGAGGAAAATTTTCCTTATTTCATCTTCTGTGTATGCATGCTGAAGATGTCTTTCTCCGAATCGCTGGTAGCCATTTTTTGATTTCACAAAGAAATTCAAGTACATTTCGCACATTTTTGTTTTCTCATAATACTTGTTTTCCCA
>JAZNWI010000139.1:0-2612 GCA_045593305.1 Clostridia bacterium
TATTAAATTTATAAGGAAATGCTACACATGTAAGAAAATTATACAAACATATTTAAATAGAAGAGAAACTTCACATATGTAGCATTACCTTTTCAAAGGTAAAATGTCCTGTCCGTTGGTCGGGACATTTTTTGGCTATTATATACATAGTATTTTCTGTTACTCTGTAACCACACCTTTTTGAAGCATTATATTTGCATAGATTGCCGTTTCACCTGTAGCGATGATTGCATAGGCAGTCTTTGCATTTTCGTAGAAACTAAATCGTTCTATTTCTGTAAACACCGCATCTCCCCTGGAGTCATGCTTTTTTACAATTTCTTTGTACTTATCCCAAATTGGTGTTTTAACATTATCTCCCGGCATCACCTGCATTAAAGACACAGGGCAGTCAACATAGGTATCAAGAGGCATCAATTTTAAGATTGCGTCAAGAATTTCCGGAACACCGTGACCATCTGCACGGACAACAACCGCATCCTTTCCTATGCTCTCTGACGGAAAATTCCCATCTGCTATGACGATTCTGTCGCCATGTCCCATTTCCATAAGAACTTTCAGAAGTTCAGGAGATATGATTTTTGGAATTCCTTTTAACATAACTTTTCCATCCTTTCATAAGCTTTATTTCTTTTCCTTATTTATATCTGCCATCACTTTTTGTTCAAGTGAAGAGGTGTCTTTAATAACTATTCCATCCTCAATTTCAACACTTGTAACTTTCTTAAGAATGTTTTCCACTGCCTTCTTTAAGTCACCTGAAGGTTTATCAGGATATTTTTTCTTTTCATAGGTAAATGCAACTTCTTCATTATAGTCGTCTGCCGGAAGATACTTTTTACCTGTGAGAAGACTAATCTCCAGTCTTGAAATAAATCTTTCCCATCTTGGTTTATAGAAGCCTTCCAATAGACCTTGCCACTCTCGAGCTGAATAATCTCGTAAGTCTTTCGCAGCCTTTTTATCACCCCAAAGAGTTATAAGTGTTCGTGCATTCCATTCAAAATATGCTTTTTCCGCATCCGTTTTTCCAAGCCTTTTTGCTTTTTCAAGCCAGGTACCAAGCATATAATTTTTATTGGTTTTAAGTAACGCAGTTTGCAAATCAAAAAGTTCTAAGAGTTCCTTTCCCCAATATGAAAGTTCAGATACATCTTTCACCTTATAACTTTTCTTTATCTTTTCAATGAAATACCACGAAAGGTTATTCACACTTTGACGCGCCGCTTCTAAAAGGTCAAGACGATATCCCTCTGATTTATGCATTTCATCATAGCTTTGAAGCATTGCTTTGATATAGAAAATCATATCCTCTTGCTTATCGTAAGGATTTGCAAAGCGTGACCACATAGATGTATGACAAACATCAAGAGCCGGGCGTGCGCATAAACCTGATTCGCCATCACTTGAATTTTCCTCTGTATTGAAAATATTATAGAACACTTTTTTTAGTGCTTCATAAACTGATTCGTTTGCACATCCGTAACGCTCCAACATATATTTTCTTATGAACTCGTCCGGTTTTTGCGGAGTTTGCCTGTAAGTATTTTCTGCATAAATGGTGTATATCATTTCGCCACAGTTTACTGCTTCTGGCATCAACCCCATTCCAACAATGTTGCTGGTTTCATTTTCAAGATGCTTAAAAGGATTTAATAACGCAAACTCCGCATCTCCTCTGAATGTATACTGACCGCCAAAATAGTTAACGGAACAGTAGCACCAAGGTGCGCCTGTGGAATCTTCAGCTGTTGGATCTTTTCGGTCTGCTGACAAAGCAACCATCAGCATACCGCCGTCCGGAATTTGCTCTGCAAGTTCCGACTTATCATCACCCCATTCCTGAAGTAACCATACAGCATTTTTGCTGTACTCACGCATTTTATCGAAATTCTTGCTTATAAAGCTTTTTAAGTTTATTCCTTCTCGTTTGCCACCCTCGTGGAAAGGGTCAACCGAGTAAAAATTAACTTTATCTCCACCCTTTATTTTTCGAATTTCGCTGTAATAAAGGTCTGCAACCCTGTTATAGCTTGGGTCCTCCGGTAAGACAAATCCCGGTCGGGTGTAACCGCCAACCCATAACCCTTGGTCTATTATTTTAGAGTCAGGAAAATACTTTACGAAGTTATCCGGAACCATACCCACATAACCCGCATTCACAATTCCGACGCCAAAGCTTTGCAGTCTTTGGTTAAACTTTCCCGAAAGTTCCTCGCGAAAATCATACCACCAGTCAGGTGCTCCGCCTGCCCATCCTGTCATATTCATCATCCACTGCCACGCATAAAAGGCAGGACCACATAAAAACTCTTTTATATCCTTTTTTGAATATCCAAGTTTTTCAAGCACCTTTTTCCAGACAGACTCAATTCCTATAGGATTAAGTATAAGATTATATCCGGAAAGCAAAAGGTAATCAAGTGTCTTTTCCCAGTCCTTCCAAGTATCAAAAGCATATGTATAACTGAATGTGCAGTAATTATAGAAATAGCGGTACAAAAAAGCTGATTTCTCTTTTATAGTCTTTCCAACGGATGGTGGATTTTCCGGAAGTGTTCCGCTTGTGGAAAGTATGCCAACGCTGTAGTGGCAAATTTCCTTTAGGTAAC
>JAZNWI010000140.1:0-1744 GCA_045593305.1 Clostridia bacterium
GAACTTGGGACATAAGTCCATAAGGAGGTGCGAAAATGGCTGAAAAACTAATCTACAGCTATGAAACAATTTTTATCATTGATGCTGCTTTGGAAGAAGACGCAGTAAATGCTCTAAAGGAAAAATTCACAAACCTCATCGCAAAGAACGGAACAGTTGAGTCTGTTGATGAATGGGGTAAGAGAAGATTCGCTTACGAGATTGATGATAAAACAGAAGGATACTATTTTCTTGTTAACTTCACATCTGACGGAGATTTCCCGAAGGAACTTGACAGAAAGTACAGAATTACTGATGGTATCCTAAGAACAATCATCATCCGTAAATAAGAAACGCGTAAGAGGTAGAAATTATGAACAAAGTAATTTTAATGGGAAGATTAACCCGTGACCCTGAAATGCGCCAGACTCAGAGCGGAGTCGCTGTTTGCAGCTTTTCTATTGCAGTAAATCGTCGTTTTGCAAAAGAAGGTCAGCAGAGTGCAGATTTTATTAACTGTACTGCATGGCGTCAGCAAGCTGAATTTATTTGCAAGTATTTCCAAAAAGGCTCTATGATTTCCGTTGTGGGTAACCTGCAGTCTCGTTCTTGGGAAAACCAGGAAGGTAAGAAGCAGTATGCAACAGATGTTGTTGTTGATGAAGTTTACTTCACAGGATCTAAGTCTGAATCTCACACATCTACAGACGGTGGCTTTGCCGCTCCGGAAAAAGACCCGTTTGCTGATATTGACACTATGGGATTCCAGGCAATTGACGGCTCAGAAGATGATTTGCCGTTCTAAATGATAAGAATTGATAGGAGGATATAGCTATGTCAGAAAAGACAGAGAGACCTTTCAAGGCAAAACGCGCTAAGAAAAAGGTTTGCGTTTTCTGTGTTGATAAGGTAGAACACATTGATTATAAAGATACCGCAAAGCTTAGAAGATATGTTACAGAACGAGGCAAGATCGTTCCAAGAAGAATCAGCGGTACTTGCGCTAAGCATCAGAGACAGCTTACAACAGCTATTAAAAGAGCAAGACAGATTGCACTTTTACCTTTCGTTGCTGAATAATTTAAAAAAATATCCGCAAAGAGAGTTATCTCCTTGCGGATTTTTTGTTGCGCAGTTTTGGGGTTTTTGTGGTATTTGGTTTGTATATTAAAAAGTTTGTAAATTAAAAAACGCGCAACCTAAGGTCACGCGCAAAAACGAATGACCCCAAATTGCAAATCCCAACTTAATAAAAGGAATGTGTTCCAAATATTACGATGGCAGGGGATTCGTTTTTATCAAAACGAATGGCCATCGCAAAATTTAGCATAACAAAAAAAACAGGAACACTTTATCCTTGCATAAGCTTTATTGAGTTGAGATTTGCAATTTCAATATACCACATTTATATTGTTTTTTCAAGTCTTTTGTCCCTTTTTAGCAAAAAATCGTAAGACAAGTTTCGACAATGTTTTATAATATATCAACACTCCTGCTGTTTCTTACAATCTTTCTTACCGACAGCACCTGGCTTGGTGCAACGGAAAACTCATCAATCCCCATCTTCAGAAACTTCGGGATTAAGGTTTCATCTGCCCCAAGCTCACCGCAGATTCCTACCCATACTCCTGCCTTATGCCCATTTTCCACCACCATTTTGATTGAACGAAGTATAGCTTCATGGTGCGGGTCAATGATTTCCGCCACCTTTTCATTCTGCCTGTCGCATGCAAGCAAATACTGGGACAGGTCATTTGTCCCGATT
>JAZNWI010000141.1:0-3366 GCA_045593305.1 Clostridia bacterium
GAGTTCGATCCCTTCGCAAAGCTTGACCAAACAGGTGTTGGCGCTCTTATGGAGATGGCAGTTGCTAAGGGTAAGGCAAGCGGCAAGAACCTCCACTACGGTATCTGCGGCGAGCACGGCGGCGATCCCTCATCAGTAGAGTTCTGCCATAAGATCGGCCTTGACTACGTTTCTTGTTCACCCTTCCGTGTTCCGATCGCTCGCCTCGCAGCAGCTCAGGCAGCTATAAAGGACTAATGGAGAACTTCTTCAAGTTCGCTCAGTTCACTTTAACGCTCGAGGATGCACAGGAATATGCCTATTCCATATCCCCGACAAAGCGTGTAAGAAACTGGCGAGATATTGAAGTTAACCTCTATATTTAAAATGAACTCCCCATCGAGTAATCGGTGGGGAGTTTTTGCGCTTGACTATACATAAATCAAGAGTCTGTTCACAAAATAAGACCTTATCAAATTCAAACTTGAATGATATAATCATATCAGAAGCTTCGAGAAAAAATGAAAAGGTGAAAACGATGAACAATATATTCAGCGATAATCTCAAAAAATTCCGTCTTGCAAAAGGCTTGACCCAAGAGCAGGTTGCAGAAAAACTGAATGTTAATGCGCAGACTGTTTCCCGTTGGGAGTGCGGAACAACTTTACCCGATGTTTTGACATTGCCTGAACTCGCAAGACTCTACGAAGTAACTGTTGATGATTTTTACAAAAAGAATTCCGTTGCCTACGATAACTACGCACAGCGTTTGGCTTCGGTTTTTGAAGATACACATGATATTGAAGATTTTATCCGAGCTGACGCAGAGTTTAAAAAGCTGGTAAAAAGCAATTCATTAACAACACGAGATATGTGGGAATACGGAATAATACATTATTTTTTGATGCACTATGGAAAAGAAAATGCTTTCCATTGGTTTGACAAAGTTTTAGAACAAGGCGAAAGTGCCGATGAATTTGCTTATTGGAAAACCCGTACACAGAGAATGAAGCTCTGCTCACAGCTTGGCGAAGATGAAGAAAACATTAAGGAACAACAAAAAATCGTCAAAAACAATCCTGACAATGTGAATGAGTGGAGCCTTTTGCTTGCCGCATATATGTATGCCGAACGTTACGAGGAAGCATACGAAGAATTCAAGAAAGCAGTCGCTAAATTCCCCGAAGAATGGGAGTTGTATATTCACGGCGGAGATATTGCAAAGAAGCTCGGGAAATATGATGAAGCTCTTGAATATTACAACAGAGCAGGCGAAATAGGTTCATATTTCTGCGATGAACTCTATTGCAAAGCCAGTCTTTATGAAGATTTGGGAGAATACGAAAAATCCGTTGAAATGTATATGAAGATTGCAGATACCCTACGCCAAAGAGGCTTTGATGTTGAGGCAGATATGGCAGAAAAAGATGCAGAAGAAGTAAGAAAGAAAATTGAGAAATAGGGCACAAAAAACGAACTCCGTTTACCGAGCAATCGGCAAGCGGAGTTTTAGTTAAAAATAAGAGAATGAATGTTTATGATTTTTTTGATTTATCGGATTCATTTGCTTTTTTTGCAAAATCAGGAAACAGTTTTGTTATCAGCTTTCCAAATGGCATGAAAATAAGATGTTTAAAAATAACAAAAATCCCTGATAAAACAGGCTTTATAAATTTAAAGAAGAATTTTTTTAGCCATATAAACTGCGTTCGATCTATTACAGCAAGTTCGAATTTTATCATTTTTATTTTAAACTTTGCATCTATGGCGTTTGTTTTAGCGGAAGGGTTGCTTGATATATCATTTATAAAGAATGCCAGGGCTTCGTTATTCGCAATATTATTAAAATTACTTAATCCAACTTCTTTTCGCATAGATACAAATATTTCTGAAATTATAAAAATTACAACTTTTTCGTCATAATATTTGCACTGTTTAATTAAGGGATTAGTTGAAAATTCACGGAACAACAAGTATAATCGATAGACTTTTTTTGAACCATACATCAACAAAGATGCTCCAGTATCAAAGAAAAGCTTTTTTGTTTCATCGTCAATTATTACATTACCCTTTTTATCGGTTTTCAACCCTTTTTGCATTTCTTGTAGAAGAGCGATAAGTTTTATGTATTGGATTTTTTTGTCATCTCTTTGTTTGTGCTTTATTTCTGCTCTGCGGCTAAAAACAAAAATGAGAGCTGTTAATATAACTGATAATAAAGCAATATTATCAGCGGTAATTAAACTTTTTAATACACTAAAAAATCTTTCCATATAAACCTCCTGCAACCATAACATAATTTTACTATATAAATTTAAAAATTTCAACCTAATGATATTTTTGATAAACGTAAAGTTCCCGCACATTCGACAAAACACAGACCTCCTTGTAAAATGGTGTTACCAAATACAAGGAGGTCATTTTTATGTTTAATAGGAAAACCAAACTGAAGCTCACGGACTTTGAGTGCAATCTTTTAATCAACGGAATGAACGAGTTTCGCAATATGCTTCTCGCAGAGGGTATAACAACAGAGGATGTTGACGAACTGCTCATTAAAATCATCAGCAAATCCGAACGATAAGGGGTGATACCGTGTCAGACTTTATTGAGGATTTTTATTACGGAAATATCGAGCCGCAGGAATGTACCACCGAACTGACGGCAAAGGTAAAAAAGAGCCAGAGCGACCTTGCAGGCAAGGAAGAACAGCTGACATCAATACTAGCTGACAAAGAGAAAGAGCTGTTTCTCAGCTATGTAAAGACCCATACAAACTTCTCAAGTCTTTGCAACGCCGACAGCTTTATTGCAGGCTTCAGACTCGGCGCAAGATTCACCTACGATACATTTGTTGAGAAGAAGAAAGGATGAATGAAATGAATATTACTTACCGTACCGTCGGCGATTACAAAATCCCGAACATCACACTTTCACCCGAAGACAGCAAGCCCATCGGCAGATGGGGCATTGTCCGCCGTGACTATCTCCAACACAACAAAAGCGTGCAGTTCAATATAATGCTGATGACTGGCACTCTGTTTTCTCACCTTGTCGAAATCGACAGTCAGGCAGAGGAAATGTTCTCTCGGCTGGTTGAACAAATGGCAAATGCCGAAGGCATCACCGAACAGCTTAAAGAACAAAACCAACTCGAATGGGTACAGCGAATGAATAACATCCGCCACCGTGCTACCGAAATTGTAAATACAGAGCTTATATATGTATAAATGCTAAAGCCGCCCGATTATCTCGGACGGCTATTGCTTTACTCTGCAACCTTGTATTTAGTTCTTGTTCCGTATTTGACCGATGTAAGAAGTCCGAGCTTTTCAAGTTTGAGAACAAAGCTGCGGATTGTTGCATAAGCGGCATTACCAAAGTCTT
>JAZNWI010000142.1:0-2819 GCA_045593305.1 Clostridia bacterium
CAGACATATTCTTTAATGTAATGTTACCGGTACGAAGTACAACAATACCTTGCATATCCTCGGAATATGTTCCGCTTTCAGTTAGGTATCTCTTAATAGTTGTATACATAACCTGTGCGAATTCTTCACGGGTAATATATGACTTAGCGTTAATGTTGCCTTTTTCGTCACCTACTACATAACCTCTTTCAACCATTGGAATAACTGTTGAAAGTGCCCACTGTGAAACACTGCCTGCGTCATTAAACTTGTTAAGCGCACTTGTGTTATCACTGCTAAGCGCAAGAATTCTCGCAATGATTGAGAACATTTCTTCACGAGTTATGTATCTGTTAGGTGCCATTTCAGTATCGCTAACACCGACAATTGCACGCATCTGTACTGCGCGTTCAATTGAATTGAAATACCAACTGTTTGCATCTAAGTCAGTAAACTTAGAAACATCAGCCTTGGTTACTGCGCCAAATGCACGAACCATAACTGCTGCCATCTCTGCTCTTGTTAGATTCTTTTTCGGTGCAATGCTATCCCCACCAACACCGTATAGAAGTCCGTTATAAACGGCAGCTTCCATAGCAGGCTTCGACCAGCCGGTAGGAAAATCACTGAACTGCTGTGCCGGGTTTGCAAAAGCTGTCGGTATTACTGACATAGCAGTAGCAATAGCCAACAATAGAATTGCAAAACACTTACGCATTGTTTTGATTGTTCTTTCCATTTTCATTCTCCTTCTTTTAATCCATGTATCTATTTATGAAATAAGTTTTCTTAAGTTTTTTCTCTTCCCGATAGGACGACTTCATAGTTTCAACTATCGTATCATCCTTGCCCTGTTTCTTTAGTTCTGTTCGTATCTCATCTAAGATACCATAAACCATTTCGTCACAGGTTTTTTCCCAAGATGCAACAACCGGAAGATATTTTTTTAAATAATCTTGTTTTGCAGCTTGTAATGTATCCCAATTATTCTCATTAGCAATGTAATCGTTTCGTACACTTTCTTCTATCTCGTCGAGTTTATTTAAATACTGACTTTTCTGCACATATAACTTTGCGATGAGTTGAGATATAATCTCCTCCGATTTAGGTGTCGAAGTCGGTGTTGGTTTTGATGTCGGTGTTGGACTCTTTGAAGGGTTTTTTGTAGGTGCCGGCGTTGCCACAGGCTCCGGAGTTTTTCCTGTCAGAATCTCTATTAATTCTTCTTCACTCAGATTTCCTTCATTGAGCGCTTTTGCCTCTTCCTCTGTCAAATCCCTGACCGTTATATCTTCTTCGCTGGACAAGAAATTTTCCAGCTCCTGTTTGTTTTGTTCAAGTTCTTTAATTGTATCTTCATTCGTTGTGTTCATCGAATGAATAAAAGCTTCAATGCTGTTCCAATTCGTATATACCAGCCATCCTATAGCCAGGCAAATTGCCAGAAAAACAGCTAAAACTATTTTTACCGCTTTCCTCATATTTCCTCCTAAAAAGTATATTAGGGCATTATTGTCTACATTATATAGCAAATCAAATTAAATGTCAAGGAAATTATGTATTATATTAATAAAAAAATGCGCATTGAATGCGCATTAGATTATTTGTTTTATAAATCCGAAAGAAATGAGCGACATCACAAGACCCGCCGCTACTACTCCGAAGAAAATAGGCCAAATTGAATCTTTTGGCTTCATTCTTAAAAGGCTTGCTGCAAGTGCACCGGTCCATGCACCTGTTCCCGGAAGCGGTATTGCTACAAAGAGAAATAATCCAAATCTTCCGTACTTCCTAATCTGGTCAGATTTTGAAAGAGCTCTTTTTTCAAGCTTTTCGACAATATCCTTAAATTTTGTCTGTTTTAGCCAACCAAATATTTTGTCAATAAACAGCAGAATAAACGGAATTGGCAGCATGTTTCCTAATACCGCAATAATAAATGTGGATAAAAACTCCATCTTTAAAAAACCTGCAGCTAAGATACTTCCGCGAAGCTCCAAAACCGGTATCATTGACACCACAAATACGATAATTTCCTTGGCAACGCTTCCCCCGAATTTTTCTACAATCAACTCCACTAATCCGTCCATTTTATTCTCCTAAAATCTTAAATATTTCGGGAAATGATTCTTTAGAATTCCATCCGAGGCCTTTCCCCAACCTACAGGATAGTTATTATACAAAACTGCAGTCCATCCCTTTTTATCTGTCGACATTGTTTCTCCCGCAAAAAAGCTTCGACAATCAGACACTTCCATGGTTGATTTAAACTCATCAGCAGAGAGTGCAAGACACAATGCATGGGACGGTTCAAAGCGACCTTTTTTTAGTGTCCCCAAAAATAATCCAGGTAAAACAGTTTTGATTTTATCTATATCAAGATTATATGGCATAAGATAAAGTTTATCACCAAAAGCAATGAAATTTCCCTTAATACAGGTATTTAATGCCATTTTTTCAAATTCACGAAAGGCTTTTTCACCATCGCATTTATATGTCCCTAAATGGGAATCAGTCTTTCCTGTCTTTTTATGGAACAGTGCCGTGAAGTGTCCTTCACCTTTTGACTTGTGTGGAAAAATACGCTTTGCTCCTGAAAAGTCAAGCTGAGTGTTTGCCCACAAACCATTTGCATCTGAAACACCCTCCGCATTAATCGGAACAAGTTCCACCTCGGGATAATTTTCCAAAACCCAAAGAACTACTTCTTCATTTTCACAAGGTGCAAAAGTGCAAGTTGAATAAACAAGATACCCGTCACCCTTTAACATCTTAAACGCCGAAGTTAATATATTCTTTTGTCTCTGTCCGCAGGATATTGTATGTTCTTCACTCCATTC
>JAZNWI010000143.1:0-2679 GCA_045593305.1 Clostridia bacterium
GATTTCGATATATTCAAGACCAAAATCACCATAGTCACGGTACAGGTAGTCGTCAGGGTCAAAGAACAGACCTGTCATAATACCCTTACACTTTGAATTGTTTGTTGGTGCTGCAAAGTATTCTGTATATCCCTGACCTGTAAGCCTTGTATCAAATCTCTTTCCGTTACCGTAAGTCGGCTCTGAATCGGTTCTGTAGATAAACATTCCTACGCTTCCGCCGTCTACCCAAAGCTTTGATCTAATACCTGCAACGTTATCAAGCGGAATTGCGATATTTTCATTTGCAATACGCGGGTCATAGTCACTTGATTTACCGATAAGCTTTCCGTCTTCGTTCTTGATATATTCAATTTGCTTATAAATTGACCACTGGGAGTAGTCTTCAGGGTTATCAAAGTACCAACCCTTTAATACATATACGTCTTCAGGATCAGGCTCTGTTACTACTTCGTTCATAATCTTTAGTGCCTGTCTTTCTGGTGGATATAGAACCTGAAGTCTTGCTTTAGCTCTTTCTGTCGGAACTGCATCATGTTCGCAAGGCTCGGCATCTGTTGCTGCTTCCCTTACTGCGTCAAGATATCCAAATCCGTTTGCTGTTGATGGGCAGAAGAAGTGGCCTTCGCCAAATTCATTCCAGCAGGTATAGATAATCTGTCTTGGAACTTCTTTTCCTTCTGCTTCCATACTGTCAAATTTTTCAATTGAAAACTTTGTTAATTCGCCAACTGTTTCAGATGATGCAAATTCACCTGCTTCACCTGTTATCCAAGGCTCTGTACTCCAACCCATTGCAATACTTGGTACATAACCGATAATTGAGCTGTCTACTCTCTTTTCAATAGTATCCTTCATTGTGTCAAGGGCACTTGCCTTATGACCTGTTGTATAAGTAAATTCATAAGTTGCGCCTGATTCTTTCCAAGCACCCGCTCCGTCACCTACGATTACAACACCGTCAAAGCCAGCATCCTTACAAGCCTTGTCAAGGTAGTCAAAGGCTTGCTTTACAACATCAGGTGTTCCAAATACGCTTTCCATATACTTCCATGTGTAGATATAGATAATCGGCTTATTATCTACAAGCATATATCTTGGGTCTTTGAAGTGGTATTCAAGCCAATAAGGAACTACATTTTCTTTAAAGTCTTCAACACCGCCCAAAGTGTCATTCTTAAAGATATATGACCATAGTAGTGCATATTTCATCATATGGCTGTACTCACCGTTTAGGTAACCATCCATTAGTGCATAATGTCTTTGTGTTGTCTTAACAGGTAGGTTTGCATTGGCGTTTTCTCTTGACCATGTAAATACCTGATAATCAAAGCCGTGTTCAACAAGCCACTTTGTATCCCAGTCTGCAACTTCAGGACTACCTTCTGTGTACCAGCCTGTGTATGGCTTTCTGTTTTCGTATGGGCTGATTCTGTCCCAACCATAGTGAATACCTTCGTGCCACAATGAATACATAAGCATTCCAAGGTCAGCACCCTCTGACTCTACAGGTTCCGGAGTTGGAACATAGTCAGCAGGTAATGGAAGCTTTTCGTAAACTAAAATATCGTCAAATAAAAGAGCGGTTTTTTCCTTACGGCCTGTTTCAACAGAAATGTTATCAATTGATTTTACTCTGTTTGCAAAAGGCACATCCTCTGCCACTAATTTATAGTTTAAGTAAATATCTGCGGTCTGTGTTTCAACATCTGCTACAAACTTTAAGTAATACCAAACATTGTCAACATATTTATTATATATCTGCTGACTGTTTGTTGTGTAGAAGCCACGGTTTCTCGCAATTACCTTTATGGCAAATGTATTTCCGGAATTAAGTGAGAAAGAAAAACCGGTAGCCTTTGGGTCTGCGATAAATCTTACTTCACCAACCATTTTTTTGGTCTGTGCCGGGAATTCGCGTCTTACCACTGATCTCTTGTAATCGTACTTATCATTAATCAAAATAGAATTCTGGTCATCAATGTTTCCCGAATTGATTTTATAAATCTTTGCCAAGCCTTCGCCTTGTGTTTCTCTCCATCCATCAGGTAATGCTTCACCTGATGCTGTCATGAATCGTTCATTTACAAGGTAGTTTATGTATAAAAGCATAAATCTTAGTTCAAAGGTTGATGTTCCGGCTTCACCTGTTGCTACCTTGACCTGTTCTAAAACATCACAAGCTTCAGTAAAATCATATTTTCCAACAAACTTGCCGTAAGCATAGATTTCTGTCTTTTTTGTGTCCATATCAAAGATAGCCTTTAGTGTGAAATCCTTGTCGGCTGCGTTTTGTCCGATAACCACTTTTCCTTCCGGCTGAACAAGATAAACATTCTCGCCGTCAATTTCAAAGCGAGCTGCTGATTTTCCGGCACCTGAATAGTCAAGAGTTACAATTGAATTGTTAACATCAACTAACTTAAAAGCTGTTTCTAAAGTTATCTTGCCTTGTTTATGAGGAAGAAGTTTTTTTGTCATGCTCAAATTTTCTGTTTCGTTTGTGTCATAAAAAGCAAGACCTCTTCCAATCTTTGAAATATTTCCGCCTCGATAGTCAACATCCCAACCGGAAGGTCTTACCTTTCCGTCCGGGCTCTGACCATTTGAGCCTTGGAATGGGTCGTCCATAAGATATGTCGGATTTCCCTCGAAAACATCAGTATAATATACTGTGTC
>JAZNWI010000144.1:0-1745 GCA_045593305.1 Clostridia bacterium
TGCCAGCCGGACGGTTGCCACTATTCCCCGGGTTTATTGTAGGGGTGTTGTTTGGCTTGTGGTCAGGCTTGATATTGTTACCCGGTTTATTATCGGGTTTGTTTGGCTTATTAGGTTTGTGGTCGGGTTTGTCAGGCCTGTGATCAGGCTTTGGCGGTGCAGGTTTGTGTCCTCCCGGAGGTGCCGGGGGTAGTGGATTTACGATAGGGGGAGGTGGCATGCCCGGACCATAATAAAATGGGTCATAATATCCGGTGTCAATAATAACGGAGTCTAAAGGGGTACAAGAGCTAAACGCGATAATTGTTGCTATAAGTAATATTTTAGTGTTTCGAGTGAGTTTCATAAATTTGCAATTTATTTTTAACAGCAAATATAGTTAGCTGATATTATTAATGCAAATATCATGCGTGAAATTTTTTATTCAAAAAAAATAGCACTAAAAAATATGAATGATATTAAACCTTTTAATCTTTAAAAGGTCTATAACATCAATTAAACAAAAATATAATGAAATCATTTTCTCGATATGTCGTCTTAATGGCGTTATTTTTATGTTCGGCAACATCCTTTGCAGCAAGTATCAAAGGGATAATAAAAGATACAAGTGGAGAACCTTTGATGGAGGCAACAGTGAGATTGTTGTTGGCTCGCGATAGCTCATTTGTAAAGGGAACGACAGCTGACATGAACGGTCGATTTACAATCGGAAATGTAAAAAAAGGTCGTTATATTGTTCAATCTACTTATATAGGCTATACTCCCTCATACCAAAATGTTTCTGTAGGAGAAAATGATGTAAGATTAAAGCCTATAGTGATGAATGAGGCTTCTATAATGCTTAAAGAAGCTACTGTAACCGGTGTTAAAACTCAGATCACTGTGAAAGAAGACACTGTAGAGTTTAATGCCGACTCTTACAAAACACAACCCAATGCTGTTGTTGAAGATTTGTTGAAGCGCCTTCCCGGAGTTGAGGTTGGCACAGATGGTAAGATTACTGCCAATGGTAAAGAGGTTACAAAAATTCTTGTTGATGGCAAGGAGTTTTTCTCAGATGACCCCAAGGTTGCAACAAAAAATCTTCCTGTGAATATGGTGGATAAACTTCAGGTTGTTGACCGCAAGAGCGATTTGGCTCGATTGACCGGTGTCGATGACGGCGAAGAGGAAACAGTGATTAATCTCACCGTAAAGAAGGGTATGAAAAACGGATGGTTTGGTAGTGCTGAGGTGGGTTATGGTACCGATGATCGCTATAAAACTGGTTTTATTGTTAACCGTTTTTGGAATGACAATCAGATAACAATTGTGGGTAGTGCCAATAACATCAATGAACTTGGTTTCACCGATGGAAATTCAGGCCGTTTCCGTCGTTTCGGTGGTGATAATGGAATCAACACATCACAGACATTTGGTGTGAACTTCAATGTTGGCAAGGAGGAGATTTTCCGCGTGGGAGGTAATGTGATGTATTCACACACCGATAATAATTCACGTCAATTGAAAAATCGCCAATATCTATTTGCCGATTCGACATCATTTGAAGAATCAGGAACAGCATCACGAGATAGAGGACATAATATACGTGCCGATTTTCGCGTACAATGGAATCCCGACTCGTTTAATACATTTGAATTCCGTCCACGAGTGTCGTTGAATTTTAATGATTCAAAAAGTATCGATTCAACTTTGACTCTTGCCGGTGATGCGTTATTTACTCCTGTAAATCGTAGTTTCAATAC
>JAZNWI010000145.1:0-2581 GCA_045593305.1 Clostridia bacterium
TAACCGTCATAACCCTGTCTTTTACAGAGATACTTTCAATAATTCCCATATCTCCGTTGAAAATTCCGCTTCCTGTTTCGCCGGTTGGTTTTGTCCAGATTATATCATAATCGTTCTTAATCTGCATAACCTTGTCGCCAACTCTGAAAAGAGTATTTCCATAGGAATATTCCTGTTTTAAAATACTTGGCGGATTTAAAGCAAGCTGAAGCTCGCGGTTTAAATTGACTGTTCCTGCCACGCCTTTTTTTGATGGCGAAAGCACTTGTATTGATGCCATAGGATTAACGGAGTAACTTGCAGGAAGCCTCGTTTTATAAAGGTCGATAACCGTAGCGCAAACCGATTCACTACTTGGTCTTGAAAGCAGGAAAAAGTCTTTATCGTGAACATCTAAATCCGGCATTTCGCCGCAGTTAATCTTGTGGGCATTAGTAACGATAAGGCTTTCCTGTGCCTGACGGAAAATATGTGACAGGTGAATAACAGGAACAATTTCTGAATTTATTATATCACGGAGCACATTTCCGGGGCCAACCGACGGAAGCTGATCCGAGTCGCCTGAAAAAATAACACGGGCACCACGCTTTACCGCACGAAGAAAGGCGTACATAAGCTGAATATCCACCATGCTGACCTCGTCCATAATAATAACATCAAAAGGCAGCGGGTTTGATTCGTTATATAGAAAATGCTGAATTTCTGAGTCACCATCGGGTTTTACACATAAAAGCCTGTGAATAGTCTTTGCTTCAAGACCGGTAACCTGACTCATTCGTTTTGCGGCACGGCCTGTTGGGGCAGTTAATGCTATTGATAACTGCATCTGGGAAAGAACTTTTATAATAGTGTTAATTGTGGTGGTTTTACCTGTTCCGGGACCACCTGTTATAACCACGCATCCACTATCAAGTGGTGCTAAAACTGCTTGTTTTTGCATATCATCAAGGAAAAGTCCTGAAGAATTTTCAGCGTTTTCTATAATGGGCATAACTTCCTTTTCAGTAAGGGTTACAGTAGGCGGGTATGATGATAAAGATGCAATCCGCCTTGCTACATACTGCTCAGCCTGATAGAAAACATCAAGATAGCATACTTCTTCGTTATTCACAGTATCTGTGTATAGCTGATGCTCAAGCTCAAGTGATGTAATACCGTTTTCCACTTCTTCGTGGGTAACACCAAGGGTCACTTCGCTATTGGAAATAAGCATATTTTTCGGGATATAGGTGTGACCTTGTGAATATGCAAGGGTATCTAAAATATATTTTATTCCTGCTTTGATACGCATAGGAGAGTTTTTCGCAACACCTCGTATCATAGCAATATTGTCTGCTGTTTTAAAGGAAATTCCATCAACTCTGTCGGATAGAATGTATGGGTTTTCCTGAATTTGTGAAACCGCACCTGAACCTAAAGCCTTATGTACCTTAAAGGCAAGGTTAGTTGAAATTCCGTATTGCTGACAGAACATCAGAATGCTTTGAACTGATTGAAGCTCTAAATACGACTTCCCGATTTTTTCAGCTTTTTCCTTGGAAATGCCTTTGATTTCGCTTAATCGCATAGGGTCAGTCAAGAGAATATTTAAAGAATCAATGCCAAATCTTTTAACAATCTTTTCTGCGGTTTTTGCACGGATTCCGTATATAACCCCTGAGGATAAGTATTCTAAAATAGACTCTTCATCTGTTGGAAGAATGGTTTCGTAGTAGGAAACACGGAACTGTTCACCATATTCCGGGTGATTTGCAAAAAACCCTGTTGCAGATATGTTTTCACCTTCTGAAATATATGGCATATAGCCCGTCAGCGTAACTAAACCATCGCTTGCTGAATCAATTTCGCATACGGTGTATCCATTCTCCTGGTTCTGGTAAATAATATCATAAACCTTGCCGGAAATTGTCAAATTTTCGTCCACAAAACCACCTCCATTTCCTCGTATATGTAAGATTATTATAACATATTTTAATGTTGACTACAATCCTTTTTGGTGATATAATTTAAGTGTATTGCTTTTTCTTGCAAAATCTGGAAATGGGAGGTAAAACATCTGGTGAAAATAATTGATTTGCACAATCATACAAATTTCAGTTATGACGGAATTTCCGGCATAAATTCGCTCATTGAAAATGCTATTCAAAATGGCGTTGATGTTATTGGAATTACCGACCATGAATTCAGTATTCAGGACAGAATAGATGAATATATTAAAGCAGTAAATGATGCAAAAGAGAGGTACAAAGGAAAAATCAAAGTTTTATTGGGACTTGAAATAGGAACAAGACCATACCCTGAAAAGTTCAACCCTGAGATAACAAGAAAGCTTGACTATTGCTTGTTTGAAAGTCTTGACGATGAAAGAGCTATGAATTTTAATGATTTCATGGCATGGCGAAAGAATTTTCACTGCCCTCAAGGTTTAGCGCATACTGACATTTTCAAGCTTTGTAGAATGTATGGTACTGATATTTTAAGTGTATTAAAAAGAGAAAATATATTCTGGGAAATAAATTTTTCAGGTAACTATAACTATTATTTTGATTTGATTTCAAATCGTGAAAAACAAGAGGCAATT
>JAZNWI010000146.1:0-4201 GCA_045593305.1 Clostridia bacterium
TAATCAGCGTTGGCGAAAACAATTCGTACAATCTTCCGTCAAATAAGGTGCTGTATCGCCTTAAAGAGTGCGATGCTAATATTCTTCGTACTGATAAGCTGGGAGATATACGCTTTAAGATAAAAAAAGACGGAACTTTTACATATAAAACCCTGAAAGGAGAATGAAAATGGCAAAAGAAGACAGCTTTCTTACCTTGAAACAACAAATCAAATCAGGTAACACAGGTAACTTGTACCTGTTTTTTGGCGAGGAAGTTTTTGTCAAGGATATGTATCTTGAAAAGATGAAATCCTTTGTCCCTGACGGCGGATTTGCCGATTTTAACTATATCTTTTTAGATGCAAAGGACGCTGTTTCAGATAAGGTGGATGATGCTCTCGACTCCTTCCCTATGATGGCGGAGAAAAAGCTGGTAGTCATCAAAAACAGCGGTATTTTCAAAAAGGCCACCGAGGAAGTTAAAGAGTTCTGGCTTGAGCGTCTTTCTGATATCCCTGACTATGTTCTTTTGATTTTCGACGAACAGGAAGCGGACAAGCGTAGCGTACTATATAAAGCAATTACTAAAAATGGGCTTGCGGTTGAATTTTCCTATATGAAGGACTATGAGGTTTCTGCCTGGGTAGTTCGTGAAGCACAAAAAGGCGGCAAGAAAATATCAAAAGATGCTGCAGACTACCTTGTTGCAATGTGCGACCCGGGGATTGCAAATGTTAAAAATGAGCTTTTAAAGCTACTTGATTACTGCGACAGCGAAATCTATAAAAGCGACATTGACAAGGTGGTTTCAAAGCCGCTTTCCATTGTGGTTTTTGACATAACCGACGGGCTTATGCAAGGAGATGGTGACAAGGTCCTGTCTATCCTTATGCAGATGAAAGAAAATCGTGAATCAGCATTTAATGTTCTATACCTGCTTTTCTCCGCATTTGACAAGATGCATTATGCCAAGCTCCTTTTAGACGAGGGGTTATCCTATGACGTGGTGGCAAGTCGCCTCAAAATTGCACCATTTATAGCAAAAAAATATATTGATGGTGCAAAGAATTTTTCTCTGGAGTTTTTAGAAGACAGAATTTGCGCATTAAGTGAGTGTGATTTTAACATAAAACAGGGTAAAATTGATGAATGGACAGCACTTTTGCAATATATTTTTGATTGTATGAACAAACAAAAAAAGAGGGTTTAACCCTCTTTTTTAATTCTCTTTATAATCACCACGGGAAACGATTGGTTCATAGCCTATCTCTTTTAAGGAATTGACTACATTCTCAACACTTTTTTCGGCATCTTCTCCTGTTCCGATTTTATCGTTATAAAGGGAGTAATTTTTTCTGTTTTCGGTTGGAGAAAGATTCGGCATCATAACATTTGCACCCGCTAAAATTGCCCTTTGGCGACCATTTTTAGCCAGTGTTCCAAGTGCCGTAGTTGCAGGAAGTAGTACAGGCGGAAGCATTATTCTGACCAGACTCAGTACAAAAAGCGTTTCTTCCAAGCTCCCCGCTTTTTCCTTTGAAAAAGGCGTGTTTTCAGCAGGCAAAAACGGGCCGATTCCTATCATGTGTGGTTTAAATTCTTCTAAAAACAACATATCATTTGCCAGATTCTCCGCAGTCTGATAAGGTGAACCTATCATCATGCCGCATCCTGTCTGAAACCCGATTTCCTTTAGGCTTTTCAGGCACTCTATTCTGTTTTCTAAAGTTAAGTTTTCAGGATGCAGCTTCGCATAATGCTCATGAGTTGCCGTTTCATGGCGAAGAAGATACCTGTCGCCACCCGCCCTAAACAGTTTTTTGTAGCTCTCTTTAGACCGTTCTCCCAAAGACAAGGTTATTGCACAATCAGGATATTTCTCCTTTATCCCCGATATGATTTCCACAAGCACCCCATCGCTGAAATGCCCGTCCTCACCACCTTGCAGAACAAAGGTGCGAAATCCACGCTTATAACCTATATCACAGCACTCAAAAATATCGTCCTTATTCATACGATACCGCGATACTTCACAGTTAGACTTTCTTATTCCGCAGTAGAAGCAATCGTTTTTACAGATATTTGAAATCTCAATAAGACCTCGCATATAAATCTTGTTTCCAAACTGCTTTTTTGCAATTTTTTGGGCAAGCTCTCTTGCAAATTCCCTATCCTCATCGTCTGCCGTTTCAAAAAGGGTTATCCACTCATTTTTACCAAGGTGCTTTTCTTTATCTAATTTTAAAATCAAGTCTTTGTTTTTCATATTATAGCTTTCCTTTCCTATGAATATTATATAGTATTTGGCTTGTTTCGTCAACAAAAAAACTTTATAAAAAATATGAAAAATATAGTAATTTTAAGATATTTAAAGATTTTAAGAGATTTTGCGTCGTAAATTGAATTAAATATTGTTTTTCGCCTATTGACTTATACATTTTTATGTGTTATTATATACAGGTCGCTGACGGTATGACAGCGGTGCCGAGGAATCGGGATGTAGCGCAGTTTGGTAGCGCATCTGGTTTGGGACCAGAGGGCCGCAGGTTCGAATCCTGTCATCCCGACCAGACTTTTTTAGGATATGGGAGTATAGCTCAGCTGGGAGAGCGTCTGCCTTACAAGCAGGATGTCACAGGTTCGAGCCCTGTTACTCCCACCAAATATGCTGGTGTAGCTCAATTGGTAGAGCAGCTGATTTGTAATCAGCAGGTCGCGGGTTCGAGTCCCATCACCAGCTCCAAACAGGGCAAGCTTTTTGCTTGCCCTTATATATGGGAGAGTTCCCGAGTGGCCAAAGGGGGCAGACTGTAAATCTGTTGTCTCCGACTTCGATGGTTCGAATCCATCCTCTCCCACCACGAAAAGAGATATAACATTTATGTTGTATCTCTTTTTGTTATGCCGTGAAAGGATTCGAAGTGAGTGGTAGTGAATTTTGTGCCAGTGGCACAAAAGAGCCACGAACCGGCTTTTCCGCAGAAAAAAAGCGTTAGCTTTCTATTTCACAATTTACGAAGTAAATTATTTCACATCGAGCTGTAGCAAGATATTTCACTAAATATTATTCACAAAAAAATCCTACCCTTTGGGTAGGATTTTATATACCAAACTTTTCTTTTATGATTTTTAGGGCATCTTCCTCTGCCGTTTCCGGATTCAGCCAATGTATATTCTTATTCCTGCGAAACCATGTGAGCTGGCGTTTTGCGTAATGGCGTGAACTTTGCTTTATGGTATCAAGAGCTTCCTCCAGCGTGCTTTCACCATTCAGGTATCCATAAAACTCCTTATAGCCAATGCTTTGCATAGAGGTAGCCTTCGGGTCAATGCCTCGCTCTAAAAGACCTTTAACCTCATTAATAAGCCCATCTTCCACCATGATATCCACACGCCTGTTTATTCTGTCATAAAGAACACTTCTGTCCCAGTCTATGCAGAAATATACCACATCATAAGGTGAAATTTTTTCTTCCTTTTCCTTTTGGGAAACCGTCTTTCCTTGAGTTTTATAAACCTCTATTGCACGGATAATCCGCCTTAAGTTGTTTGGGTGGTATTTTTCGGCAGTTTCCGGGTCGATTTCTTCTAAAAGCTTATGAACGGCTTCATTTCCCTCTTTTTCTGCAAGCCTCATCATTTCTTCGCGGATTCTGGAATCGCCTTGCACTTCACCAAAGTCCACACCATTTACCAGGGAATCAATATAAAGCCCTGTTCCGCCAACCATAACAGGAATTTTGCCCCTGCTATCAATGTCATCTATTATTTCCCCTGCCATCTGGCAGTAGTCCGCAACAGAAAAGTTGACTGATGGCTCTAAAAAGTCCATTATATGATGCGGGATTCCCTGTTTTTCGTCCTCCGTGGGCTTGGCGGTGCCTATACTCATATATTTATAAATCTGCATACTGTCCGCCGAAACAATTTCGCCACCAACAGCCTTTGCGATATTAACCGAAAGTGCCGTTTTTCCCGACGCCGTTGGACCGGCAATAACAATTAAGGGTATCTTTCTCATACTATCCTCTTAAATTCCTTTTCAAGTTCTTTCTTGGTCATAGTGATGATTATCGGCCGTCCATGCGGACAGGTGTTTATATTCTCAAGGTCCAGAACCGCAAAAAGCAAGGTTTCAAGCTCTTTTAAGCTATATGTGTGGTTTGCTTTAACCGCTGCCTTGCAAGCGATAGTATATAAGGCGCGCTCCATTTTTTCC
>JAZNWI010000147.1:0-3148 GCA_045593305.1 Clostridia bacterium
TCTGACATTTGTATTTCCCTCCCTCCGGCAAAACAATTCTTCCGGCTGTTTGATGGATAATATGGAAAATATGATGTTCTCATAATTACCCACAATAGTCATTATACCCCACATTATGTGCGGTTGTCAAGTTTTTTATGAATTTTTTCTTACTTTTGCCAAAATCAGCCTGCAGGCCAGCCGAATTTACGACCACCCATCAGGTGAAAATGCAGGTGTTTTACTGTCTGAAGCCCGTCTTCGCCACAGTTATTTACAACGCGGTATCCGTTTTCAGCAAAGCCAAGCTCCTTTGCAATCTGCGGAATAACCTCGAAAATTCTTGCAACATACTTTGAATTTTCGCTTGTCACCTCGTTTGCAGATGCAAAGTGAAGCTTCGGGATAATTACAACATGATGCGGTGCCTGCGGTGCAATATCGCGGAATGCATACACCATTTCATCTTCGTACACCTTGTCTGACGGGATATCTCCCTTTATAATTTTACAAAACAAACAATCTTCCATTTTTATTTTCCTTTCCTGTTATATTCTTTGCATTCGTTTTTAATTTCGCAAATTTCACACTTGGGATTTCTTGCGATGCATACCAATCTTCCGTGATTCACAAACCGGTGGCAAAGCCCAAGCTGTTCTTCCGGAGGAATGAGTTTTTTTAAGTCCATCTCGATTTTTTCAGGGGTTTCTTCCTTGGTAAGCCCTATTTTTCTCGACAATCTGATACAATGGGTATCCACCACAACGGCAGGCTTTTTGTAAATGTCCCCAAGCACTAAATTCGCAGTTTTTCTGCCTGTTCCCGGCAGGGTCAAAAGCTCTTCCATGGTATCGGGAACAACTCCGTCATACTCATCCAAAAGCCGACGAGCCGCCATTATTATGTTTTTCGCCTTATTGCGATAAAATCCTGTTGAACGAATGTCCTCGCAAAGCTCCTCATAGTCCGCATTTGCAAAGCTCTCTAAATCGGGATACTTTTTAAACAGGGTTTCCGTAACAATATTCACTCTTGCATCTGTGCATTGTGCCGACATTTGCGTTGCGAAAAGCATTTCGTGGGGTGATGAGTAATTAAGGGTACACTTAACATCAGGATACAGCTTTTTTAATTTTTCCACTACCAAAAGTGCCCGTTCCTTTTTTGTCAACATCCATCACCTCCATCGTCATGATTATATTATATAATAGGAAAGGACTTTTTTCAACAAAAAACGAAAAATTGTTGCTTTTGACTTTTTAGTATGATATACTTAACCTGTAATAGCCTGTTTTCAGGCGAAGTTTTGATTTAGGAGATGATTTTTTGAAAGAACAGTTCAGCATTTCGGAACTTGTCAATATTTTTCTTCGCAGATGGTGGATTATAGCACTTTCTGCAGTTATCCTTTGTGTTTCAGGGTTTTTCTATGCGCAATTCATAGTTACTCCCCTTTACCGTACAGACGGTACTCTTTATGTTAACGCAAGAAGAACCGAGACAAGTGACGTTTCTGGTGCAAACCTTATAGCTTCTCAGCAACTTGCTACTACATACAAGGAAATCCTAAAAAGAAGAACCTTTCTTGCTCAGGTTGCGGAAGATGTCAACAATAAATATTCTGTTAGTCAGCTTAGCAGTATGATTTCAATGAGTCCGCTGAACGAAACAGAAATCATGGAAATCAAGGTAACTGGCGAAGTCCCTGAAGATGTTTACGCTATTTGCCACAGCGTTTTGACTCATGCTCCTGATGAGCTTATAAGAGTCGTAAACGCAGGTAGTGTTAAAATTCTGGATGACGGCCAGATTCCGAAAACACCATATTCACCAAATGTAAAAAATTACACATTGTTCGCTTTTGCTTTAGGCTTGGCACTTGGTGCACTAATCGTATTCTGTATCGAATTTTTTGACACAAGAGTTAAGTCCCGTGAAGATATTACGGGTAGATATAAAGAACCTCTTTTAGGAGAAATTCCTGCACTTTTACTAACACCCGGAAAAAAAGATGAGGGGTACTCCTATGGTGATAAAGGAGGTAAGAAATAATGAGCATCTTAAATCATATTAAAAACTTTAATGTACGACGCGCCAATAATCGTGTGAGCGATGACTCTGCTTTGGTTCGTTCTAACACACTTCTTACCGATTGTACTGACTTCGTTACAAAAGAAGCGTACAAGACTGCAAGAACAAATATCCGCTTTTCTCTAAGCGGTTCTAAGGGTGGCAAAAAGATTATCGTAACCAGCGCAAGCCCTGGAGAAGGTAAAACTACAACTTGTCTTAACCTTGCAATTGCTTTTGCGCAGACTGATGCAAAGGTTCTTGTAATTGACGCAGACCTTAGAAAACCAAGAATTTACCGTCACCTTTCAATCGAAAGAGAAAATGGTCTTTCCGACCTTTTGTGCGGTCTTATTGAGACAAAGGATGCAATAAAACATTGTGAAAGACATAATCTTGACTGTATTACATCCGGTCAGATTCCGCCGAATCCGGCAGAACTTCTTTCTTCAAAGGAAATGGAAGATTTGTTTGATGAGCTTTCGCAAGTCTATGACTACATTTTCGTTGATACACCACCGGTTACTGTGGTTACAGAAGCTGCTGCTATGGCAAAATGCGCTAACGGCGTAATTGTGGTTGTCCGTCAGAACAGCACAATTCATGAATCAATCGAAAGAGCTCTTACAAACCTTAAGATGGCAGATGCCAAGATTTTGGGATATATCTTAAACGGTGTTGACCACAGTGCATATGGCTACAAGACATATAACCACAAGTACAAGCAGTACGGATACCGTTATGGATATGGATATGGAGAAAAATCTTATTCCTATAGCGACAAAGAAAAAGCACCTAAGCGTGCCAAGAAAAAATAATTTTAAAGCATCGCATTGCGGTGCTTTTTTCTTGACTTTATTTTCCCTTTATGGTAATATAAATTTTATCAAAACAGGAGATTTTATATTACCAGATGAAGAAACATAATTTTGCATATCTGAAATTATACGAAAAAGTTCGAGAAGAAATCACCCGCGGTGCATACAAATACGGCGACAAGCTTCCGTCAAAGCGCACTCTTTCCGAAGAAACCGGCACAAGCGTTATTACGGTACAGCACGCCTATGATATTCTTGCGGATGAGGGATATATTGAGGCA
>JAZNWI010000148.1:0-2325 GCA_045593305.1 Clostridia bacterium
CTTTCCAACATTTGGCTTTCCTACAATTGCGGTTTTTATGCCGTTTTTTAAAACCCGTCCGCTATCGGCGGTTTTTAGAAGTTTTTCTGTGCTTTCAATGTTTTGCTTTATTATATCTCCGATTTCATCAAGAGTTACATCCTCTAAATCCTCATCAGGATAGTCAATAGCCACTTGCATACGGGCTGCAAGGTTCACCAGTGATGCACGCATAT
Source organism: Clostridia bacterium (assembly GCA_045593305.1). GTDB lineage: Bacteria > Bacillota > Clostridia > UBA1381 > UBA1381 > UBA1738. The sequence goes on from JAZNWI010000148.1 coordinate 216, forward strand.
TTTCTATTTCCTTCGAAAGCCCACCGTCTGCCTGTGTAAGTGCATTTCGCTCTTCCATAGCAGTTCTTGAGTTTATGATGTCAATGATGCCTTCTGCCTGGGAAAGGTCAATTCGTCCATTCAAAAATGCACGCTTTGTAAATTCACCAGGCTCTGCAGGGTATGCACCCGCTTTAATAAGCTCTTCTAAAACAAGCTTTGATGCTACTGTTCCGCCATGGGTGCTTATTTCCACCACATCTTCTCTTGTGTAGGTCTTTGGTGCTCGCATTACCGCCACCAAGACTTCATCTATCACCTTTTCATCTGATACAATGTGACCATAGTGAATGGTGTGGGTCTCACAACCTGAAAGCTTTTTGCTTCCTTTAAAAATCTTATCGCATATTGAAATTGCGTCACTACCGCTTATGCGAATCACGGCAATGCCACCTACACCTTGGGGTGTGGAAAGTGCCGCTATTGTTCTTTCATTCACTTTATTTGTCCTCCAAAAGCTCCTGTAATGCCGCCATAAAAGTATTTATGTCAGAAAATCTCTTATGAACAGATGCGAACCTGACATAAGCAACTTCGTCAATCGCCTTTAAGTGGCTCATAACATGCTCACCTATTTCTGTGGATGTAATTTCGCGGGACATCATCTGGTAGAGCTCACTTTCGATTTCGTCAACAATCTTTTCCATCTGTGTATATGTGATTGGTCTTTTTTCGCAAGCACGAATAAGTCCGCGAAGCACTTTTTCACGGTCATATGGCTGACGGGAGTTATCCTGCTTTACCACGATAAGAGAGATTGTTTCCAACTTTTCGTAAGTGGTAAATCTTCTCTGGCATTTAAGGCACTCTCTTCTTCGTCTTATAGATGTGCCGTCCTCAGTCGGTCTTGAGTCAATTACCTTACTTTCTGAAAATCCGCAATATGGACAATTCATAAATTTATCCTCCGTTTTTATCTATTTTTAATTGTGTCAAGGGTAACATCTTTTACTTCAGAATTTTTAGCATAACATATTTCCCAATCAATAGTTTTATCCCCGCTAAAACTTTGATCTATACACTATATATTGTATCATATTCCTTTTAATATTTCAAGAATATAGCTAAAATAAAAAACAAACTGCTATTTTAAAGCAGTTTGCTTGATTTTTTATCGGATTATTCCCCTTCGTTTCTTTTTATTATTACAAACTCACTACCAATTGCAACCACCCTGTCCCATGGAACAGTAACATTCTTTCCACCCGAGAAAATTCCAAAAACGCCTTTTTGCGGAATGGTTACCGAGCGTATTTTCCCCGTTTCAAAATCAATATCCATGTCCCGTATAAATCCAATAGCTTCTGCCGTATCCACATCTATAACCCGTTTTTGTTTTAAGTCAAAATTTCTCAGCACAAAATCACCTCTATAAACTATTGTTATGAACAAAAAGATGTGATTATTTGCTTTTTTTATGAATATATGTTATACTGTTTATGTTGAGTATTTTTAAACAAAAATATGGGAGTTTACTATGAAAGACATAGATTTTAAAATCAGTTTTGATATAAGTACAGCAGGCTCTGGATGCAGTATGCGACTTGGAGATATTGACGGTGACGGCAGATTGGAGATTGTCCTTGCAAAACCGGCACCTTGTTCTGATGCAAGATATTTTGATTGCCAGGTAGCTTCAGTCACTGCATTCTCCATTGACGGCAATATGCTTTGGCAAACAGGCGATGCTTCAGGTGATGCAAAAGCCACAGATGAGAATTTGCCTATCCAGATTTATGATATAGACAAAGACGGCAAAAATGAGGTTATCACCATCATGGACGGGAATCTTCTTGTACTTGACGGAAAAACTGCTGAAATCAAAAAGCAGATTCCTCTGCCTGACAAAAACATTGGCGGTAGCATTTTAATTGCCGATTTGGAAGGCACAGGCTATGCGCAGAATATTATTCTTAAAAATAAATACAGCCACATCTGGGCACTTGATGCAAACCTTAATGTCCTCTGGGATGCAGAAGGAAATATCGGCCTTAGCCCGATTGCATACGATTTGAACGGTGACGGCAAGGATGAAATTATTGCAGGCTATAATGTTTTTTCTGACAAAGGC
>JAZNWI010000149.1:0-1951 GCA_045593305.1 Clostridia bacterium
AAGCTGCTACCATCTATAACTAAAAATTTATCTGCCATAAGTATCACCTTTTATTTCCAATCCATTTTTTAGACCACGCAAACAACGTGTTGGACATTTTTTCAAAATCAACCTTGTTATCATTTTTCAAGCTCAAAAAAGTTTCAACTATACTTCTTTCTTCACCAGAAACTTTTTCCAACAAAGCTTTCTGACTCTTGATATAACAACCAGTTTCTTTAAAGCAAATCGCTTGCACCACGAAGGAAGCAGCCTTATACGAACCTTTTAAAATTTCATCGCTCTTTTCATGAAGCATATTATGAACGCAACCATGATAGATATTGCAAGCACCAATCTTAATTGCCCTATCAATTGCAGCTTCATCAATCAGTCCAAGCAGTTCATCAAGACTGCCTTTTATCTGTGTTGTATCGTGATAAAACTGGAACAAATCTGATGGCTCCCAGTTCAAAAGTTCTTTTTTGCCAGAAACAAAGCCACAAATAAGCTCTCTATTCGGTAAAATGTCTAACATTGCATTGTAAGCCTGAATATCTTGCGCAGTAAGTTCATCAAGAATAACTACAACATCGATGTCGCTAGTTTCTGTTGCTTCGCCTCGTCCATAGCTTCCTTGTAAGCCAACAAACCACACTCGGTTTCCAAAATTTTCTTCCAAAGCTTGAACGAAATTCTCCATCCACAAAGAAATCTCTATCACAAAATCACCTCCATATCACCGAAGCAGTCCCTTTAAAATCTTATCTTGCTATACTTTTTCTTCAATCATTAACTTTTATTATAACATCACACGCTAATTCTATAAACCGCCTAGCAAAACAAAAACTCCACGCCGTAAGACTGAAGTTTAAATTTAGAAAGGTATCAGATTATCCTACGCGATTTATTTATTTTTTTAACCTACTCGCTTTTGCATATTATTTTATTCTGATGTAAAATGTGAGTAAGACTTTTGCATAAATCTTTCCAATATGTCCCAAGCATATTTATGGTTTAGCTCACAAAGGTTTATTAAATTTTTGCGAGGTTTTTGTATGCCTAGAAAAAACTTGACTAAAGAAATCCTCGTCACTGAGGCCATCGACCTCATCAATCGAGATGGTTACGCAAAATTTACCCTTCAGTCTCTTTCTCGACACCTTGACATTAAAGCTCCCTCTCTTTACAATCATTTTAAAAATCTTGACGAAATCAATGTTGAAGTTTTTAAAAAACTTGTTAACGAGTACAATGCCTTTAAGTCTGCGCACATTGGCGACTTACGTAGGGAAAAAGCAATTTGGGCTTATGCCAACGCAGTCAGAGAGTATTCTCAAAATTATCCGGAACAATTCAAACTAATACTTCTTTTCCCATCACTCATCAATAATAAGGAAATAAGTATTCCAGTTGTAATTAGTATTCTTATGGATATTCTTGACCAATACGCAATTGGCGAAACTCAAAAATATCATTTCCAAAGAATTTTTAGAAGTTTTATGAGTGGCTTCATCACCTACGAACGAGTTGGCTTCTTCCGCAACAATGACATCAGCAAGGACGAAAGCTATCGCTTTGCTATCCAAACTTTTATCTCTGCATTGGAGCTTGAAGAAATTAGAAACAGATAAATAAAAACTGCCCCTTAGAAGTTTTCTTCTAAAGGGCAGTAATTTTTTTGTCTTATTTTTTAGCAGGAGCAGCTTCTGCTTGAGGTTTCGGAGGAAGTGCCAAGCCGAATTTTTCCAGCATGGGTTTGCCATTTTGAATCATAAAGACAAAGCTGTATTCCGCAGCAGGAACTTTTTCAAAAATTGCTTGGTAAACCAGCACATCTGCATCGTCAAATTTTTGTACGATACGCAATTTTCTCATGGTAAGCTTGCCAAAGTTTTTAGCAACTTGTTCCTTGAAATTAGCGTAAGCATCGGCAGTCAAGCTTTTCTTCATATTATCAGTCATAATAGAA
>JAZNWI010000150.1:0-1560 GCA_045593305.1 Clostridia bacterium
ACTTAAAGACGGTAACGCAAATCCTGCCGAAGGGTTTATAACCGCATCTTTGGTGTTTTGTGTAGGCTCCATGACAATTCTCGGCGGACTTGAAGCCGGTCTTAAGGACGACAATAGCCTATACTATACCAAAGCAATACTTGACCTTATATCATCCGTAATGCTCACCACCTCTCTTGGAATCGGTGTAATTTTTGCATCTGTAACAGTACTTGTATATCAGGGTGCACTCGTGCTTCTTGCAGGTGTGTTGGCACCTTATCTTACAGTCGGAATGATATCGGAATTAAACTGTGCCGGATCGCTTATGATATTTGCCCTTGGTCTTAACCTTTGCGGCATTGGAAAATTCAAAGTGGCAAACTTATTGCCGGCAATAATAATAGTCCCCATTGCATGTATAGTTAAGGGATTATTTTAAAAAAACTCTTGCAATTAAATATAACTTATGTTATTATAATTAGGTAGTTTGATTAAGGCCCCTTGGTCAAGCGGTTAAGACGGCGCCCTCTCAAGGCGCAATCATGGGTTCGATTCCCGTAGGGGTCACCAAAATCGGCAAGGTTCGCATCGAATCTTGTCGATTTTACTGAAACTTGTCAAGTATTTCGGACAAATAAAAGAGTGAATTTTTACATCCAAACAGAATTAGGTGTCTTGTAACCTATGCCTGAATGTAATCTCTCTGAATTGTAATACAAATATATGTAACTTAGTATTTCTTGCTTTGCTTCTTCATAACCAAGATGGCGTATATCTGCTATCTCGGTTTTTAATGTTTTCCAAAAGCTTTCTATTGGTTGGTTGTCGCTTGGTGTTCCCGGTCTTGACATACTTATTCTAAAACCACATTGTTCAAGTAGCTCTTTGGTTTTCTTTGCAGTATATTGACAACCTCTGTCACTATGGAAAATTGCACCTTCCGGGATTTTTGTATGACAACATGCCAATTTAATTGTTTCTTGTACAAGCTCTTGACGACTATGCTTTTCCACCATAGCAGATACTATTCTTCTTGATGCGACATCAATAATTGCGCTAACATATATTTTATGATTTCTACATTGCATTTCAGATAAATCGGTGCACCAAAGCGAATTTGGTGTTGTTTCCTCAAATTTATCTTTGACAAGGTTTTCGCTTAAATACTGTTCATCTGTAGGCTTATTCTTTTTACTTTTGCGTTTTCTTCCAACCTTTGCAACCAATTCGTTTTCCTTTAATATCCTTGATATTTTTGCTTCACTTACGAAAATGTCCTTTTCTTCAAGTGCCTTTTTAATACGAATTCTGCCATAATTGCCGTTGTGTTTTTCAAAACAGTTAATAACTTCTTTTTCAACGAAAGTTTTTTCACTATCTGTCTTACATTTATGGCTGTAATATCCGCTTTTTGACACCTTTAAAAGTCGGCATACTAAGCTGGTATCATACTCGGATAACTCATTTTTTGCAAATTCTAATCGTTTTTGTGTTCTTTCGCAAAGTATGCCGCTGCTTTTTTTAATATTTCTACCTGTTGACGAAGCTCCTCGTTTTCCTTTTGCAATTTTTTAAGTT
>JAZNWI010000151.1:0-25642 GCA_045593305.1 Clostridia bacterium
AAAAAGGCAAAGGAAAAAGGAGTTAAGATTTCCTGCGACCTAAACTATCGGGGAAAGCTATGGACAAGAGATGAAGCAAGAAAAGCAATGACAGACCTTTGCCAGTATGTTGATGTTTGCATTTCAAACGAAGAAGATGCAAAGGATGTGTTCGGCATTGAAGCTGAGGGCACAGATATCTATGGCGGTAAGCTGAATCATGACGGATACAAAAGCGTTGCAAAACAGCTTGCTGATAAGTTTGGATTTGAAAAGGTTGCAATTACTCTTCGTTCTTCAATTTCTGCCAGCGACAATGACTGGGCAGGAATGCTTTATGACGGAGAAGATTATTACTTCTCAAAGTCATATCACCTACATATCGTTGACCGTGTAGGCGGTGGTGACTCATTTGGCGGTGGTCTTATCTACTCAATTTTGTCAGGCAAATCATCACAGGAAACTATTGAATTTGCCGTAGCGGCATCAGCTCTTAAGCATTCAGTTGAGGGTGACTATAACAGAGTATCAGTTTCCGAAGTTGAAAAGCTCGCAGGCGGAGATGGTTCAGGTAGAGTGCAGAGATAAGAATAATATATTGAAACTTAAAAACAGCCACAAAGGGCTGTTTTTTAAGTATAAGAAATAACTTGGTTGAACTTAAAATGCAAGACCCTGTGAGGTGAACCCCATTTAGTTCACCTCAAAAGTCGTGCATCTTTTTAACTATCTTCCCTTTATTCCTGTTCCCCTTATCGGTTTGCACTTTAGCTTTTCCTGCATCTTATCAAGTGCCTCACCGAAATTAGTAATTTAAGGAAACTGCCACAAACCCGATAACCGTTTGGGTTACAGCAGTTTGTGTATGAATTGACACACAATGAGATTTTTTAATAACTATATTTCTTCAATTTTTATTACAGATATATACATTTTTGATTTCCCTGGTTCTATATATTCAAATCCTGCATACTCTCTATCAAAAGGCGAGTTCTGACAATTTGCCATGCAATTCATAGGTTCAAGGCAGATATACTGATCCGCATTACCGTTGTATATAAGACGGAAAGTATATTTCTCGTCATTTTCGTAGACTACCTTGACTTTTTGTGTTGTATTCCTTATTTCGATTTTTCTTCCAGTACCTACTTTATAATGACGGCTTAACACCCGTTCAAAAGGGTTAAAAGTTCCGTCATTCATCTTTTTTGTAATATCGTCTTCAGGAAGAATTTTACCTGTGGGAAGATATACACTCATATTTCGTTCTATCTCGTCTCCCACTTCGCAGAGAATTGCAATATCATCACTATTTGCATCTTCTGTAAATGGAATATTAAAAGTGGTATGAAAGCCCAGAAAATTCGGCATATTTTTATCCGACAAATTCTCTATTTGGGTTTCATGATAAAGTCCGTCCTCTTTTAATGTGTATGTCATTACAATCCTGAATTTATGCGGAAAATCAAGATATTCCCCATCTGATTTATACTCGCAAACTATGTAGCTATCGCCGTTTTCTAAGACATTGAATTCTGTATTATGAAGCTCGCCGTGTATGTGACAATTTGTTGACGGCTCATTTATAGGGAAAACATATTCCCTGCCCTCAAACTCAAACTTTCCACCTGAAATTCTGTTTACCGGGTAAAGTATTGGCATGCCATATAAATACGGATTATCAAGCTCTTTGCTATAGTCAGGCTCTCGCAAAATATTTGCAATATATTTACTATTTTTAAGACTAATGCAGTTTGCTCCTCGTGATAAGTTTATCTTTGCAGTATACTCACTGTTTTTTAATTCATAAATCTTTTCCATTTTTTACTATCCTTTATTAAGACATTTCCCCTGATGCTGTAAACGGATAAAAATCCAACATTATTTCCAGCATTTCCTTCTTCGTATTAACTCCACATATAGACAGATATTTCTTTATGCGATATTTAACACTTTCCTTTGACAAAAAGCACTTTTCTGCAATTTCATCATAAATTGTGCCTTTTGCTAAAAGTTTTAGTATCTCTATATCCGTATCATCGCATTCAGACAAAAGATTTTCCGCAGCAATAAGTCTTTGCACTTCCTTATCGTCATAAAAAGTATCTGTTTTAACAACTGCATTATTTTCAGGAATTGAACTTGCTGAAATATTTCCCTCATCATAATTCCATTGAATTGTAGCAGTTATGCCTGATATGTACGGATTTTTCGATGCCATTTCAGAAACAGATAATGCTGCTTTTCCATACTGTTCAAAATTCATGCTTACAAAGGAAATATGCTTTGAATATTTTGTTTCAAGTTTTCCCGAAGTACAGCTTATGATTTTAATTCTTTCCAAAATTTCAGGATACGCTTTTGATAAATTTTTTGCAAGTGAGATTGCAGCATAATTATTTACGCAAATAACTGCATCATACTTTTTAGCATCATGAATAAATCTTGAAAAACAATCCTGAAGTGAGCCGTTATTCATATAAACACAGTCAGGATTCCACAATATTTCAAGAAAGCTTTTCATACGGGCTCCATCCGAAACTGAAGACTCGTTCACTCCATACAGGGCAATATCAGTTATTCCTTCAATCTTCAGCGATGAAATTATATGTCTTATGTATGCTGAGGTGTCGGTTGTTACACAATGGTATCTTCCCTGCACTAGTTTACTTGCCTGATTACACAAAAGCACAGGGGTTATGTTCTTTTGATTGCAATCAAAAATTGTTCTGTTTAGCCAAACATAGCCTGAGCCGATAATATATATGATATCTCCTTGCGAAACCGTTTCCGTATTCTCAGCCTTTTCATAAGAAATTCTTCTTTTTTTCAGCTCACCGGTTAAGCCTTTATATATATTTTTATACCATATACTTGCTTCATAAATGTTTTCGCATAGTATTTTTATCATCAAACTCACCCCTACATAAAGTATATCTTATTTCCATTAATTTGTAAACTATAAAAGTGGTAAAAAAATATGCGGTTTTTTACACATTTTTTTACCTTTAATCCTGGTTTTCAAAATGCTATCATTATATTGTAATAAAATTTACAGGAGGGCTAATTATGTCAAAAGATGTAAGTATGAAAAGACACGCAAAAACCATACCGACTTATGTCCCGAAAAAAGCACATGAGCTTCCAATGTTTTTCGAGAATAAGCCATATCAGGGAGCAAGCGGAAAGATTTATCCAATTCCGTACTCTGACGGTATAACAGACGAGAAAAAGGATGTTGATTACGACGCATTTACTCTTGAAAATGAGTATATTAAAACTGTTGTTCTTCCGGAGCTTGGCGGTAAGATTCTTCAAGGCTATGACAAAGTCGGAGAATATGATTTCATTTACCACAACGAGGTTGTAAAGCCTGCCCTTGTTGGTATCGCAGGTCCTTGGATTTCAGGTGGTATTGAGTTCAACTGGCCTCAGCATCACAGACCTACTACATATATGCCACTTGAAGCATACGGCGAAGAAAATGCCGATGGCGGAAAAACTGTTTGGGTTGGTGAAGTTGACCCTCTGAACAGAATGAAAGGTATGGCAGGTATCACCGTTGATCCCGGCCGTTCATACATAAAAGCAAAGGTAAGAGTTTATAACCGTACTTCTCAACCTCGTCCGTTTATGTGGTGGGCAAACCTTGCCGTTCCTGTAAATAAGGACTATAAAACCGTATTCCCGCCGGATTGCGAATGGGTAAATGACCATGACCGCCGTGCTACTCTTTCCTGGCCTATCGCAAAGGGTGTTTATAAAACTGCCCGTCCTTATGACTTCGGCGAAGGAACCGATATTTCAATGTATGATGCAGTAAAGGTGCCATCATCATACCTTATTTCGCAGGGTCAGTCTGATATGGATTTTATTGCAGGCTATGACCTTGGCATAAACAAAGGTATTGCAACTGTTGCAAACCACCACATTTCTCCGGGCAAGAAGATGTGGCACTGGGGTAAGGGTGACTTCGGTGATATGTGGTGTTCAAACCTTACAGACGAAAATGGTCCATACATTGAGCTTATGACAGGTGTTTATACTGACAACCAGCCTGACTTTACATGGATTGCACCATACGAAACAAGAGAGTTTGAGCAATACTGGTATCCTGTTCGTGACATCGGCGATGTTAAGTGTGCAACAATTGATGCCGCTATGAATATGGAATACCAAAACGGCGAACTTTTCTTCGGGCTTAATGTTACAGGAATATTTGAAAACGCAACAGTAACCGTTTCAACAAACGGAAAAACCATCTTTGAAGAAACCCTTACAATGACTCCTGATAAGTCATACCTTAAAACTCTACCTATGTCTGAGGCAGACTTCAACGAAACAACTATTACATTAAAAGATGAAAACGGCAAGGAACTTGTTTCATATAAGCCATACAAGAGAGGTCAGAAAGATCCTATCGATGTAAGAGAGCCTGTAAAGCGTCCTTGCGAAATTGACAGCGTTGAAGAGCTTTATATCAATGGTTATCATTTGGAACAGTACAAGCAGCACAACTACAAAGCTGAAGACTATTACTTAGAGGGCTTATCACGCGATGAAAATGACATCAGATGCAACACATCTATGGCAAGACTTTCATTCAACAAGGGTGAGTTCGAAAAAACCGTTGAATATGCAGATCGTGCAATTAAGAGACTTACAATGCGTAATCAGCACCCAACCGATACAGAGGCTATGTATCTAAAGGGTATGGCTTTAAAGCACCTTGGCAAAAACAAAGAGGCCTATGACGAACTTTATAAGAGCGCATGGAACTATACTCACAGAAGCTGTGCACACTTCCAGCTTGCAAATCTTGATATTGCAGCTGGCGAATATGTTGCTGCAATTGAAAAGCTTGACATTTCAATCGGCTTAAATAAGGGGCACACAGTTGCCCAGAACCTGAAGACCGCTGTAATGAGAAAGCTTGATATGGAAAAAGCAAAGGAAATGGCTCTTTTAAACCTAAAAGACGATGTTCTTGATTTCTTTGCAATCATTGAAGCATCACACTTTGTTGATATGAGCAAGCAAATTTCATACTTTGCACAAAAACCTGAAAATGTTATAGATGTTGTGGCTGATTACATAAACGCAGGGCTTTTTGAGGATGCTATCTATACACTTGACATCGCAGGAAGTGACTACCCACTTCATCACTACTATCGAGCTTACTGCCTTGAAAAGCTTGGCAAGGACGGAAGTGAATCTCTTAAGGCTGCAGAAGCTCTTGATACAGGCTACTGCTTCCCATCAAGAATTGATGATGTTGTTGTTTTGGAAAGTGCTATCAAGAATAACAGCGGTGCAAATGCATACTACTATCTTGGTTGCTTTATGTACCATAATGAGAGATATGATGAAGCAATCAGCATGTTTGAAAACTGCATAGCCATCGATACTAAGCATGCTAAAGCATACAGAAACCTATCTCTTCTATACTTTGATAAGAAAGAGGATTTCCTTGGTGCTAAGGTTTGCATTGAAAAGGCTATTGAATATAGACCACACGACCCAAGACTGCTTCTTGAGTATGAGCAGCTTCTTAAGAATATGAACTTCTCAATTGACGAAAGACTTGCTGTTTATGACAAGTATCCTGAGCTTTTAGCAGAACGCGATGACTGCTATCTTGACAGAATCACACTTTTCTCAATGAAGGGTGAATATCAAAAGGCAATTGACCTTGCAAAAGATAAGCGTTTCCACATCTATGAGGGTGGCGAAGGTAAGCTTACAAAACAGCATGCCTGGATGCATGTTCTATATGCTGTTGAACTTATGGAGAAAGGTGAAATCGCAAAAGCTGAAAAAATTCTTATGGATGGTATCAATATGCCGAAAACTTATGGTGAGGCAAAAACCTTCTTTAACCAGGAAGCACATATTTACTACTATAAGGGACTTATCACAGGCAACATTAAGGACTTTGAAGATGCTGCTGTATACAAAGCTGCGATTTCTGAAATTTCATTATTCAGAGCTTTAGCACTTCGAAAGCTTAACAAGTTTACAGAAGCAAAGGCAGTACTTGATGAAATGATAGATTCTGCTGATAATACAATCGAGAACTGCGATATGCGTACATATTATGGTGTTGGTTCACCATCACCAATGCCATACGAACTTGATGTTGTTAAGATGAACCTTACAAACGGATATATCTTAAAGGCATATGCACTTTTAGGTTGCGGTAAGTATAATGAAGCAGATGAACATATCAATGTTGCAAGGGAAATTGATCCGTATGACTTCAGAATTTATGCATACGACCAGATTGCAGAAACAGTAAAAAGATAAAAAGCGTACATAAATGTACGCTTTACAGTGAATAGTTTTGCTGGAAAGATTTACGATAGGAAACCGGAGTTAATCCGGTTTCCTTTTTAAATACCTTATTTAAATACTGCTGACAACCAAATCCGCTTTTTTCTGCCACTTCACTTATTGGAATATTAGTATCCCACAACAGCTTCTTCGCCCTTTCAATTCTGCAGTCTATAAGATATTGATGTGGCGATATCCCCATAGATTCCATAAAGATATTATGAAAATATATCTCGCTCAAATGCACGCTTTTTGCAATATCCTTAAGGCTTATTTTTTCTTGGATGTGTGCTTCCATATATCTTTTTGCTTTCACTATTGTCTCATAATTCTTTCCATTTCGTGTACCAGGAATATCCGCATCAAAAAAAACCAGATTCAAAAGAGATAAAATACGGCTATATAAAAGCAATTTGTTACTGCCTTCATTAAGTAGTATTATCTCATCAATTTTCCCGTAGATTCTCTTTGGGTGACTGTTGCTGAAATATTCAGGCAGACTTTCCAGCTTTTCTGCAATTTCACCTTTTGCATCAAATTTTATATATGCGGTACGAAACGGCAGCTCACTGCACCTTTCCTGCCCCGGCTTTGCAATCTGGATATAGTCTTTTTTTATTTCATAGGTCATATCGTCACAGGTTGTGGTTTTTCCGTCCTCTAAATAGAATTCTATTTCGTATTTTGTTACTATTCTCTTTGGCGAAACCTCCAGATTTCCAAATTCACTGCAGTCAAAATATCCACAGGTTATATTTTCAGGAAGAAACAACATAAAACCACCTCACAGTAATATTTGTTAAAAACAAAGTAAGTTTAAATATATAATATTGCCATTTTTTATTATATAATACCATAAGAAAAGACAAATGTAAAGGAGAATGTTCATGGAAAAAGTAAAAATCAGCGTGGGAACTATAGTTATCCCTACCTACCCTGAACCACCGGCTGAGGAAATGCCGATGTTTGCGGAAAACAGAGTACACCAAAGAACAAGCGGCAGACCTTATCCAAACAAGGTGGTTTTGGAAGTTGACAGAACTCACAAAGAGGACAAGGAATATAAGCTTGTTACTTTGGAGAATGAGTATGTTAAAATAGAAATACTGCCTGAGATTGGCGGAAGAATTTATTCAGCTTTAGACAAAACCACAGGCTATGACTACTTTTATAAGCAACATGTCATTAAGCCTGCTTTAATTGGCGTATTGGGTTCATGGATTTCGGGCGGTGTTGAATTCAACTGGCCTTTCCATCACAGAGCATCAGGATTTATGCCTTGCGACTTTACCGTGGAAGAACTTCCTGATGGCAGTGCTGTATGTAACCTTTCAGAACACGACCCAATCGACCGTATGAAAGGTATGGTAAGCGTAATTCTTCGTCCGGGCCAGACAAGCCTTGAAACAAAGATGCGTCTTTATAACAGAACATCTTCTGAAAAGTCATTCCTTTGGTGGGAAAATGCGGCAGTTCCTGTAAATGAAGATTACCAGATATTCTTCCCACAGGATGTATCTTATGTTAATTTCCACTACTTAAAGTCAAGAACTACATATCCTATTGCAGGAAACGGTGTCTTTAATGGTATTCCTATGGAAACAGACCGGGATATTTCCTGGCACAAGAACACAAAACAGGCAACTTCATATTTTGCCTGTGCGTCAGACTATGATTTCTTTGGCGGATACGACCACGGAAAAGAGTGTGGTGTTGTTCACATCGGCGACCATCACATTTCCCCTGGCAAAAAGATGTTTACATGGGCATACTGCCAGCTTTCTAAATCATGGGAAAATGCACTTACAGATACTGACGGTGAATATGCGGAATTGATGGCAGGCTCATATTCTGACAACCAGCCTAACTTTGCATGGCTTGCTCCATTTGAAACAAAGGAATTTTCACAGCATTGGTATCCTATCACAAAAATCGGCTCACCTACCTTTGCTAATTTGAACTGTGCATTTAAGATTGACAGAGAAAATAATTCATTTAAACTCCAATCTACCAAGGTTTACAAAAATGCTGAAATCAAAATTTTTGATTCAAACAGTGTTTATTTTGAAACCACCTGTGATTTGACACCTGATAATGTTTTAGTTATAGACCTTGGAGTTCTTCCTGAATATGTTACTGTTTCAGTTGTATCAGATGGAAAAACAGTTGCAGAATACACAGAAAAGAACTTTAACAAATTCACTATGCCTGATGTTATTACCGATATGCCGTCAGCCGGCGGAATGAACAGTGCAGATGAGCTTTATCTTGCTGGTGTTCATGTTGACCAATACCGTGACCCTGCCGTTCTTCCTGACAGCTATTGGAAAGAGGCTTTAAAGAGAAATATAAACCACATTCCTTCTTTAATTGCTATGGCAAAATACGAGCTTAATCGTTACAGTCTTGATAGTGCAGAGAGATATGCAAAGAAAGCTATTGAAGCTTTGACACTATATAACGAAAGAACACAAAGCGGTGAGGCATACTATACATACGGCAGAATTTTGGAAGCAAAAGGCAACACAGATAGAGCTTATGATTACTATTACAAAGCATATTGGGCTGCCGACTGTGTGGCAAAAGCTATGACAAGAATTGCTCTTATCGATATTAAGAGGAAGGATTACCCAGAGGCTGTCCGCCATGCGGAGAATGCACTTGACTACGGCAGAAACAACAACCTTGCTCTTGCCTGTCTTGCTATTAGCAAGAAAGAGCTTGGTGAGGATATCAGCGATATAGTAAATACACAACTGAAAAAAGATACTCTTGACCATATGATGAGATTCATTGGTAAAAAGGCAGACCTTTACTCTATTATGGATTCTGACCCTGTACAGACTTGTCTTGATATTGCATTTGACCTCTCCTGTATGGGCAGATATGAAGATGTTGTAACCTTGCTTTCAGGTCTTTGGGAATCAAGAAGTGATTGTCACAGGAAGATGCTTGCATATTCCCTTGGTTATTATAAAAATCTTATCGGTGAAAACGGCAGTGAATTCTATAAGCTGGCAAATTCATTAGAACTCGGCCCATGCTATCCTTTAAGACTTGAAGAAAAAGCTATCCTTTGTGATGTAATTGAAAAGACAGATGATCAAGATGCAAAAATGCTACTGGGATGTCTTCTTTATAACAAGCTTCACTACGAAGAAGCCGCAAAGCTTTGGGAGGCTTGCAAGGATAACTATATTGCAAAGCGTAATCTTGCGGTTGCATATTTCAGTCATTTGGGAAGAGCAAATGATGCCCTTAAGCTGATGAAAAATGTACTTGCCGAAAGACCAACTGATGAAGAACTTTTATACGAAACTGTGGTTCTTATGGATAAGATGAACATTCCTGCAGAAGAAAAAATTGCACTTTTAACTTCACACAAAACAACCCGTGATGATGTTTTAACAGAGCTCAGCAAAGCATACAATCAGGCATTTATGCCTGATAAGGCAATAGAAACACTGATGTCACACGACTTTGTACCTTGTGAAGGCGGTGAACATGCAATTGCAGACCAATATATGTTTGCATACCTTACAAAAGGTAAAACAGAACTTGATGCAGGTAATGTTGAAAAAGCAATATCATATTTCAGAGAGGGTCAGGTTCTTCCACAGTCTCTTGGTGCTGGTATATGGAATCATTGTAAGCTTATTCCTTTAAAGTATCATGAAGCTCTTTGTCTTGAAAAGCTTGGCAAGAAAAATGAGGCAGATAATATCTTTACATATATTGCAACTGTCACAATCGAGTACTTCAGCAATATGCACTTAAAGGAACTTCCATATTGGCAGGCAAAGTCATGGGAACACTTAGGCAAACCTACAAAGGCTCAGCACTTAATCACAAAATATATGAGAGAATGGGGCAAAATCAAGGACATAAAAGACAACGGATATTTCGGAACAACACCATTCTTTATTCCATTTGTTGATGAACCTCAAAAGCTTAGAAATGCACAGCATTTGTATCTTGCAGCATTGTGCAACGACTTTGCAAAAAATGATGATGTTGCAAAGGAATATATTTCAGAGAGTGTTTCTCTAAACAACGATAATCTTTTTGCTACATTCTTTAATAAGTTTGGATTTTTAAGATAATAAAAAAGCATCCTGAAAGGATGCTTTTTTTTTACTTTTCCAAATATCCACGCATATTTTCGTAAACATTAAAGTTAACAATAAATGCGGAAAGTGCATATACTATTGCAACACCTAGAAACAAGACAAGTATTCCTATACTGAAATTACTTATAACATACACAATTCCTATATGAATTGCCAACAATATAATTAGTGTTAAGAATGTTCTTGGCAGTTTCCCAAGAGTGTATATCAAAGAATTATAATAAATTTGCCAAAGCTTCATATCATAAGTTACCATTATGGGATACAGATAAAAGTGCATCATGGTATAAACCAAAATAATTGATATTATCAGAATGGATGTAATAATCCCAAACATCCCTGGCATATTTCCGTAGAAAATCACGCCCAGATACAAAACCACAAAAGAAATAAGGTCAATTAGAAATACTATTGTCGATTGCTTAAAATTACTCTTCAAATTACCCAAAAAATCACTCATAATAAATGAATGTTCTTCCTTTGCAACTTTTGTAAGAACTGCCGTAATCCCTGTAGTGGCAGGTCCCATACCCCACAAAACAGTGAAAAAACTTGAAATTACTATTCTGATAAATATTTCATAAAACACCGCATATCCATTTGAAGTTTCTTTAAACAGTCCGTTTGTTACAATTCCTGATAAAAAGAAAACAATCAAAAAAGTTGGTATCAAAAATACAAGATACAGTAAATTCAGTTTTGTTAAATCCCAAATTTTTGAATATAATATCTTCAAAAACCTGACATGTGGTTTTTGCTTCTTTTCTTTTTCTTCTATGCTTTTTCCTGGTCTGTATCCGTAATCAAACAATCCCATTTTTCCTCCAAGCCTCAAATCTACCCGTTATACATTGTGCTTGCATTGTCCTTTTTCACAATATCTGCATCTTTAAAAATTATCTCAAACAGCATGTTTGCAAATAACTCGTGCATTTTCGCTGTTGGATGATTAACATAATTTGCTAAAAGCTTTGTTGTATCCTGTGTTTTGCTTAATTTTTTCCATTCACTATAACAATCACACACGGTAACATTCATCTCTTTTGCAACTTCAATAGCCGATGCAATATACAAATCCATCTTACCGCTATTTTGGTATTCAGCAGTAACAGCAGCATATTCCAAATGTTCCGGAGCGGTTTCCTCTGCCACATAGGTATTCATCATGTTAGGCGTCATAAATATAACATCAGCTCCGCCTGCTACACATTTTTCAAATATTGTTCTAAGTGAAGACAGGTATATTTCTAGTGGTCCGTTAACATCATTCAGTCCAAAACAAACAATTATTAAATCAGGAGAATGCAAAAGTACCTGCTTATCCATTCTTTCAATGGAACTTCTTGCACTCACTCCACCGATTCCTGCATTGATTACATTCACAGGAACATAGTTTCTGACTTCCAGAATTTTCTTTTTGAGAATGTTCCAATAAACAGTTTCATAATTGATTTCACCAATGCTTAACGCACCATGAGTTACACTGTCGCCAAATGCCACGATAGTAATCGGTCCTTCTTTTTCAAGCTCTGACCGATCCAGCCATATCTTTTCTTTTATATGCATATCTTCACCTCTCCTTGCCTTGTCTATCGATTCATAAATTATACAAAGGAGCAACCTCCGCATACGATGTTTTATTAAAAAGGGGAGTCTATTATGCGGAGGTTGTAGAAAATGACAAGGTTAGTTTTGTTTCTTTATGGATAATCCAAACTTCATTTTTTTATCCTTTAGCTGATACTGTTCCATAAGCTGAGGCCCACAACTGCCTGAACCAATACCACTAACTTTGTAGTCAACTCTCACATTGGTAAATTCGTCTTTTGAGAGTTCAAAATTATGCTTTTTATATTCAAGCTCTTCTTTTGAATAGTTAGACACATTAAACTCAAAGCCCTGATTTGATTCAAACACATATTCCCCTAATTTCAGATGTTTTGTATTATAGTGATTTCCGTGTTCTTGTGGCTTTACATAGTCCACATATTCCCTGTCCGAACTGCTTTCATACATTCCCATTTTTGAACCATGATGCATATCTACATAAGATTCATAAGGGCCAAAACCAAAATACTGGAAATTCTTTTCTTCTGTTTTGAATTCAAAACCAAGTCTTGGAATAAATGTTCGGTAGTCGTCAAAATCGCCATCAAAATCCACATCAATTCTACCATTTTTAAAGAATGTATATGTGGTAGTATATTTCAAAAACGGTTCTCTTGAAACTGATGATAATGCTCCTTTAACAGTTATCACATTTTCACTAATTTGACATTCATACACCTTATTGTGCATCTTGTTATAGTTTTCATCAAACCAACGGTTTTTCACCTTTCTGTCGTTATCCGTAGGTGCTCTCCAGATTGAGAGTTTCATTGGTGTTTTAAGATAATCGTTAAGGCTTTCTATATAGCCATAGTGAAGATTAAACTTATATTCGAATCCCTCACCCGAAATAATGGCAAATTCGCCGTTTTCCAAAACTCTGGCCTTTTCGTTTACCACATTTTCTATTTGCGCGCTTGTTAGTTCATGCTGAGTATGCGCAACTTCGTAACCTGTCCTGTCTTTTAGCGAAACATTTAAATATGCTCCGTATTTGCAAGAATAGTCAGGGATTTCAATCTCAACTTTTTCATTTTCGTGAGGTTTTACTGAAACATCTATGTCCTTTGATGCCACCACTTTATCATCAGCCACTATCTCGTAAGAAATCGCAAACTCTGCAAGATCAGTAAAGTCGTATTTGTTGTATATTGTGAGAATTTTACCGTCAAATTCTGTTTTCATCGGCTGATGAGCATACTTTGCTTCAAGTGAGCCTGCCTTAAACGAACGATCAGCAAAAACAAGTCCGTCCACGCAGAAGTTTTCATCGTGGGTTTCTTCTCCAAAATCTCCGCCATATCCTAACTGTCCGTTATCCATAGGCGCAACATGGTCTGCCCACTCCCAGATACAACCGCCGATATACTGCGGATTACTTTCGTATATATTCCAATAATCAACCAAGTCTCCAGGGCCGTTTCCCATAGAATGTGAGTATTCACAATGGAAGAATGGTCTTTTATCTTCTCTTCCTCCAAAATAGTCCTCAATCTGTTCCTTTGACCAATACATTCTGCTTACAACATCAACAGCTTCAGGGTCTGGTCTTGTTGTTTCAAACTTCCAGGAATCTCCTCGTTTATATGTGGTATATGCAACCCAGGCAGTTCCGTAATGCATCAATCTCTTTAAAATATTAGCCTTTGACTGTCTTTTTCTTAAATATTCGCTCATTGCGTCAAAGTTTTCGCCGTAGTTGGACTCATTTCCAAAGCTCCACATGATAACTGATGTGAAATTCTTGTCTCTTTCGTACATACGCTCTGCTCTGTCAATGAACGCATCTTTCCAGACAGGGTTTCTGCAAGGCCACGCCTCTGTTTTGTCATATATCCAGTCACAACGCCTGTTTGTATAACCATGGGTTTCCAAATCTACTTCGTCAACCACATAAAAGCCCAGTTCATCGCAAAGCTCCATAAAAACTGGTTGGCACGGATAGTGTGACATCCTTACGCAGTTAATATTTAACTGCTTCATTTTGATAAGGTCTTGTCTTAATTCTTCATAAGTCTGAACATAACCATTTTGTGGGTGAGTATCGTGGTGGTTTACACCCTTTAGCTTAATAGATACACCGTTTATCAAAAATTCGCCTTTTTCGTTGACGCCTTGTGTTCTAAGTCCAATTTTTATAGGGATATATTCCCCAGCCTGCTCTATAATTACTGTATATAAATAAGGTTTTTCAGCATTCCATAAAACTGGGTTTGATAAATCGGTTTCTTTTCCGTCAGCATCATAGATTGTATGCTTACCATCATAGTATATACCCTTATCATCAAAGCCTATTTCTATATCAAATATATGTCCTTTAGGTCTTGATAAAAGATATACATCCCTGAAAATACCATTCATTCTGAAGAAATCCTGGTCTTCTAAGTAGCTTCCTACACACCACTTATATACCTTGGCAATAATTTCATTTTTGCCATCTTTTAAGTTTATTTTAAATTCAGAAGTCGAGTGAGAAACTGTTGAAAATCCTACATATTCTCCATTAACAAAAAGCTCTACACAGGAGGATACACCTTCAAAAACAATGTAATTTTCTTTTTCTGACTGTTCTTTTGTTATATCAATTAATTTCCTGTATACGCCAACCGGATTATCATCAGGAACGAAGGGAGCATCAACCGGATAAGGATAGTTTTGGTTTGTATAATACGGTTTTTCATATCCGGTTGTCTGCCAGCATGATGGTACTTCTACCTTATCCCACACATCAATATTTGCAGGACAATCAATGTCACGCGAAAAATATGCAAAATCCCATTCACCGTTTAAAAGGGTATATATGTTTGATTTTGTTCTATCCCCTAAGAGAGCTTTTTCTAAAGTATCATACGGAATATAGTGGCTTCTTGGTGCTAAAGTATTTTCGTGTAACAAATCAAAATTTTCATACTTTCTCATATCATTACCCCTCGTGTTTTTAAAGTAATTTATATATTAACTGCTATTGCAATAATTTTCAAAGTTAGATAACAGAAGGCTGTGAACTTAAATCACAGCCCACTGTTATATTGTAATTTCTTAAGAGTATTAGCCTTTTACTGCACCTGCCATCATACCGCCCATAATCTTCTTCTGGAAAATTACATATATTAAGTACGGTGGAACACAAGCAAACATAAGGCCCATCAAATAGTTGTTAGGTGTGATTTGCGGATCGTTCTTTAAAAGGAACAATCTCGTTGGTACAGGATACAGTTCTGCATCCTTTAAAATCAGGTATGGGTTAAAGTAATCTGCCCATGCCACTGACATTAGTCCTATACCTATATAGAATGCAACAGGAGCTACTATCGGAAGCATTATCTTAAAGAATGTCTGTAACATAGTACATCCATCAATTTCAGCCGCCTCTTGCACAGAATTGGATATAGCATCAAAGTTATTCTTAAACAGAATAATATTAAAACAGTTTATAGCATCATTAAACCAAATCGGCCAATATGTATTTAATACATTTAAGTTTGTAACCGAATTGATTTTATCGTCTATAATAAATGGGAAAGACAAATATGACATATATTGTGGTACAGTACGAATAATGCTTGGCATCATCATTGTCCATACAACAAGCACAAACACAAGCTTTGTTCCTGCCACCTTATGCTTTGAAAGTATGTATCCTGCAATACCCGGGAAAACAATTCCGAAAAATACATGACCCACTGTTAATATAAGTGTCTGTATAATACTTCTTCCCAAATCAAGTTTTACCCACGCTTCTGTCACTCTGCCAATCAAGGTGTTAAGCGACATATCCTTTGGAAAAAATGCCGCACTCTGATACATCTCTGCAGATGACTTGAATGCAGTTAAAACCATCCAGATTACGGGTACAAAAGTAAATATCATTACAATAGTAACAAAGGCAAATAAGGTCCAATAGCCAAACTTTCCTTTTCTGCTTTTTAAATCGCTGGACATAAAAAGTCCTGCTGGTTTTTCGCTGAATCTATTCATTTTTGCACCCCCTTATCCTAAGTTTTCTGTTGTCTTCTTCTCTATTCTAAAATAGAACAAAGTAGCCAAAATCAAAATTAAAAATGTTATAGTTCCAAGAGCAAGCGCCTGTCCTACTCTTCCCTGTACGAAACCATACAGGTAAATCTGATATCCCACAGACATTGAAGCATTGTTCGGGCCTCCGCCAGTTAATACCATTGGCTCCTGCATTACCTGGAACACTGCAATAATCTGTCTTACCAGATTAAGCACCATTATAGGCAACATTCTTGGGATAGCAACATTCCAAAGTCTTCTGAAAAAGCCTGCACCGTCGATTGTAGCTGCCTCATACAAGTCGCCTGGAATGTTTTGAATTGATGTATAGTAAAAGAACATCGAAGCCGGGAAACCTGCCCATGTTTTTTGTATTATTATGTATAAAATAACCCAGTCCGGATCGTTAAGCCACATATACGGCTCTACTCCAAACAAAGCAAGCACCTGGTTTAATAGTCCTGTTGATGTCGGTGAATAAATAAAATACCATAAAAGCATTACCGTTATTCCCGGCATAATCGCCGGCAAATATATTGTGTTTCTAAAAAAGTTTTTGCTATGCACAAGTTCATTTATTGCAAACGCAACAATAATCGGCAAAGGAAAACCTATAAGTATACTCCATAATACATATTGCACTGTGTTCCAAAGAATCGGCAAAAATTCTGTATTTGAAACAACCCTTATATAGTTTTGAAGACCAATAAATTCAGTAGGTGTATAGCCCTTTAACTTGAAAAATGACCATACTATACCCATCACGCTTGGACGCCATATAAAGAGATACAACAGGAAAACAACTGGAAATAGCAAAAGCCATACTTTTAGTGCTTTCTTTTTCTTTATAGTCTTTTTGTGCTGGCTTTTGACTTTAAGTGTTTCCACACACATCACCTCTCTTATGATTTATATGGGGTGTGCAGCCAAAAGGCTGCACACTCCTTTTTCAGGTCATCAATCTAAGTTGTTCAAATAGTTCTGCTGGAAGTCAGCGTTTGCTTTCTTAACCATTGCAGCAATATCTGTATTTTCATCGGTTAGAATCTGCTGAATCATCTTATCAATTTCGCCATAAAGTTCCTGTGCACATACAGGTTCTTCCGGCTGAAGCTCAATGCTTTCATCGTTTAGAGAATCGTTATAAAGCTTAACATTCTTTGCATCTATGTTTCTGTATTTTTCTGTTAGCTCAAGTTCAAGCTTTCTGTAATCGCTGTCATTTGAGAATACTGAAAGTCCCAATAAACCAACAACATCACCTGTTGCAAGCTTTGTTTCAAATGCTGTTTCCATATCCTTCTTTGACTGTTCTGTAACCTTACCGCCGTCGCCTGTCTTTTCAAGCCACTTGATTGCAACATCAATCTGGTCTTCTGTTGAACCGTCCTTAACTGTTGCACAGTATCCGCCTGTTAGTGTTACATGTCTTTCAGGGCCTGCAGGAACTGCCATCGCACCAATGTGCTCCAGTGGCATTTCGTAGTTAAGAAGTGTCTTATATTTTGGAAGATTCATCATCATACCAACATTACCAAGAGCGAACTGGCGTCTTGAATCATCAGGAGTAACCAATGCTTCATCACCGATTACATGGTGTACCCACTTTAGGTCACGGATCCATTTTAGAGCTGCAACCATTTCAGGGCTATCAAATGTAGCTGTATATGTACCATCATCGTTCTGCTTCATAAACTCAACGCCGAAGCTCCACATAAGTGGTGTTGAAAGCCATCCGCCGTAGTTATTTGTTGTAGGAACGATAAATCCGTTCTTACCTGTCTTTTCTTTGATAACTTTAGCAAATTCAACTACTTCATCCCAAGTTTTTGGCTGAAGTGCAATACCATTTTCATCAACAAGGCCTGCTTTTTCAAATAGGTCAACATTGTATGACATACCTGTTGCATAGAAGTCTGTTGGGAATGTTACGATATCTCCGTCATATGAAATTAAATCCATCAAACGAGAATCAAATTCACCTTCATAACCTGCACGCTTAATACCCTTTGAGATATCTGTATAATATCCACCTGCTGCAATCTTTTCAATTTCAGTAAAGTTTGCATAGTAAAGACCAGGAAGCTGTCCGCCTGCCGCCTTTGAATAGAAACTCTGAAGATCAAATGTCCATGTATCAGGAACGATCGCCATTGTTGGATTTGCTTCTTCAAACTCTTCCTTTTGCTTTGTGATTTTTGTCAGATAATCACCCTCAGTTGCCGGCCAGTTACCAACAGAAATAAATGTTCTGCCCTGTTCATCCTTATCATTTACAGTGCTTGGTGCACAGCCTGCTATTGCAAGTAGTGCAATGCTTACGGCCATAGCCATAGCTAAAATTTTCTTTACTTTCATATACTCCTATTTCCTTTCATGTTTATTATTTTACTATTGCGATAGAAACCATTGTTCCTCTGTACATAGTTACAGCAACAATTCCTCCTCGCATCATAGCCTCAGCAAGATCTCCCTTTGTTCCAACTCTTATTGTTTTCTCTGCATTTTTTTCATACACACCTATATTTGTTGTATTAATTGGGAAACGCAATGTAGGAACATTATCTCCGGTAATGGATAGGTCTGCATATTCGTCACCCATAGCAATTATTTTTCCTATTGCTATATAGTGATTTGAATCACTCCAAGATCCAATTTCCTTTTGTGTTTTAACACTATTACCGCTTCTGTCTGTTCCATATTGAAGTGTAGCTGTGACAAGCTTTTTCTTTCCATTTGTTCCTATTGTCACTATATTTCCTTCCACAAGGTTATCCATATCTGTAAAGTTTTCTGCCAGAACAAATTCCTTTGATGAAGAACCATTCATCATTGTAACAATACTCTGTATCTCATCTTCTTGTTGATTCCAGATGGTATACATATTGTCTACCACATATGTCCCTCTCTGCTCACTTGCATAGTCGTACATATCTCGATGTAGTAGTATTACTTCTGCTGCTGCCGGCTTATCTCTGTCCACACTTCTGTAGCTCTCCACATCATTTGATTTCCATGCTTCCAAAAGTTCCTTTGTTCCCACTGCATAAGCGTCCTCAATTCCGCGATTTTCTGCAGATGGAAGTACAAATACAACGGTTGCATTAGATGCCCAAATCAATTTTCCCACAGAAGCTGAACCGTATGTTCCTTCAGCATTTTCAAACTCTTTAAACAATCCTCCACCCGCAGTATTTGGATAAACTGTATCTATTTCTTTAGCTATACCATTTTCATCTGCTTTAAACAGAATCAATTGGTCTACTATACTGCTCTTTCCTTGTTCAAGACCAAACAGTTGTAGGTCCGGAGTTTTTCTAAGCATTCCGTCTATTATTGCCTTTTCTGGTAATACAATCTTTTCGAAAGTACCATCTTCTGTGAATACATCAAGTCGGACAAAGTCATCTCCATATACGCCAGTAATTTTATGCTTCACAATCCAGCCGTATTTAAAACCATCTTTTCTCTCGGCTGAAATTTCAAAAACATACCCGAAAGCATCCAGATGAAGCGTTACATCATTTCCTAAATCATAGACAAAATTTTTATCTGGGAATAGTTCGTAATCAGTTCCTGAGACTGTAATTTTTACAATTCCATCGTCTTCAATCCCAGTTATTGAGCCCGAAACTACTGCATTTGAAATGACAATCTTCAAGTATGCATTTGATTCAAATACGCTGGCAATACTATTATTTGGAATTTGGTCAATGCTTACTTTGTTTCCATTTACATCTTCAATGCTGACAGGTCTTGAATCATTATTTATATCAATAACTGTTCCGTCTTTTCCGTAAATAATACCATCAGTCTGATTTACTGACATAACAGATATATTATAATAACTGTCAATAATAACTGTATCATATTTTGTACTGCTACCCGATGACATAATTGTAATTTTTCCCATATTAAAATCTTCAAATGCACTTGTAACATCTCCGGTAACATTTTCTCCATTACGGATAACATTAACAGATTGTGGTAATACAATTCTCTTTAACTTTTCATTTTCATTGTAATATGTCAAAGTAAATGTTGTTCCGTCAAATTCTGGATAATTTTTCTCTGTCAATTCTATTATGTTTTCGTTATCTGTGTAGGTGTAAATGTATACAAGTTCCGGTTCATCTTCAGACTTATAGAAAGCTCCTACACCTTTACCTAAATACTGATATAAATTGTCTCCTGTGTAATTGATTGTCAGATTCCCTACCCTGATAGTACCAAGTCTTGCAGACTCACCATCTATGGAGGATTCATCAACTGCGTTAACTATACCGCTTTTATAGAACATATCGTAGTTTCTCTCCATAAAGGTTTCATCCCCCGGACCCATGCCGTTTCCGGCAAAGGTCAAAGGGTGTCCCACGAATGCATTATATAAAAAGCTGATTACATCCTTAAAATTCATATCACCATAAGAAACTTTTTCAAAAATGCCCAGGCTTTCTGCAATTTCGGCATATATCTCGTATTCCAAAATTCCAGCTCCATATCCTTTCATCAGTGCACATGCAGCTTCCTTATGATTTATAATATCGTTTGGTCTGAAGCGTCGGTCACTAGATACAGTCAATATACCATCTTTAACAAGGTGTGCCGTAATATCCCATAGCTCGTCATCTTCTTCTATGTCCACATAATATCTCTCATCAGATGCTACCGCTTCAATCTTAAATAGCTTGGCTAAAAGCTTTACAAACTCGCCTCTTGTAACAGGTTTATCAAGTTCTGATGTATAATCCTGTTCCAAAACTCCTACTGTTTGTAAAAGTTCAATTTTACTGTTTATATCCATTCCCCGAGAAGAAGCGAAGGAAACTGTTGTAAATAATGATGCTATTATTGCAATCATTAAAAATGAGCTTAATAATTTCTTCATTTATGTTTCCTCCTTATTTCTGTAACAGTCTGTAAATCATTACAGCTGCTTCCGCTCTTGTTGCTGTTGCCTTAGGAGCAAAGTTATCTGCATCTACTCCGCTTATAACACCCATTGTCTTCAAGGTGTAAACAGCTTCTCGTGCATATTCTGAGATTTCCCTATCGTCTCCAAACGGGAACTGCTCAGGCTCACTATTACCAACAACATTCTTATATTTTGCCGCATTAAATATCATTACAGCCATATCCTGTCTTGTAATATTATGTCCCACACCGAACTTTGAGTCACTCATTCCGCTTACAAGTCCGGCACCTTTAGCTTTCTGGATGTAGCTATAGTACCATGCTCCGCTATCAGCATCACCAAATGTAAGCTCAGCATTTTCAGCATCATTTGCAAATGCTGCAACAATAAGTTTTGTGAATTCTTCTCTTGTGATGTTATCACCAGGACAGAATTCTGTTTCTGTCTTTCCTGATATGACATTCTTGATCTTAAGCGCCACAATAGCATCTTCTGCCCAAGGAACAGCATCAATGTCAGTAAATATCTTCTTCTCAATAGGTGTTGGAACTGGTTGAGTTGGCACTATCTGTCCAGTTGTGTTGCTACCATTTGTTGGACTTATTACAAATCCTCCGCCTGATGAGCCTCCGCCACCACCGCCGGAACTACCTCCACTGCTTTGTGGTGGTTGTTGTCCAACCAAACTGTCATATTTTGCTAAGAATGCTGTCTTGTTAGCATAATCTCCAACCATGTTTTGATATATTGCATTTACTGAAGATATGCTTGTTCTTCCAAATGCACTACTGAATTCATTAAATGAATCCTTGATATTTGTATATCCGTTTGGAGCTTTTGCAATTACAAGTACCAAAGCAACCTTCATTGCATCTTCAAAATTTTCTCTTGATGCAATTTTCATCGTCCTTGCTTTTGATTCTGTTGCAAGAAGTTTCTTCATGAACGTTACCTTGTCCGCATTGGTTACAACATACTTGTCAAACCACTTTTTAATGCCGGATTCAGCATCTAATGTTTCTTGCAGACTATTTGTAACTGCTATGGCAACTTCGTTTGTTACATTGGTGTTATTATTAACAACTGTCATTGCCACATATTCAGATACCATCTTCTTATTGGCACTTGCATCAGTAGTTGATAATCCTTCTGAATATATAAGAGCTTTAACTTCCTCTTTTTCTTCATTTGTAAGAGTGCTTCCAGCTAAAATATCTAATCCAAGCTGTGTTGCCACTCCATCGGTAAGCGATGCTACAAAATTCTGCTCACTGCTTGTATCCAAATTACTTACAACCGTAGCATATGTACTGGAATCAGTGAAGGTAACAACCTCACCATCAATCATCATTCTATTTTCAGTTAAGTTCTTAACATAAACAGTATATTCACCCGCATCTGCAAGACTTATTTCTACTGTAAAGCTACCATCTACTTTGTCAAGGAATGAAACAGGAATATTTACATTATAAATATCACCAGTCTTTGTAATTCCGCTAAATATCTGTGAATGCTCTTTGTTTCCCTTAACTAACTCAACAAAGATTTCATCATCCTCACCTGCAATAGCAGAAATAACTATTTTGTTTTCCTCATTATTGATACTTATATCTGTTTCTTCTGAAGTTTGAGTGTATGTAACATTTCCAAATGCCTTAGAGTCTAACGGAATCATATCATTCCAGTTGCCTAGAGCAAAAATTTTAACACAGGAAACATCTGTCATATCTCCTGCTGTAAATTTAGGTGTAAATTCACTTTGAATTGTATATGCAATATCCTTGTATTCTGCCACCTGAATATCAGCAAGTTTGTTTTCCTTATAAGCTACATACGCAACATACAAGTCCTTTGCTCCGGCATTTGTGTTAATATAATTTACTTTAACTTCAATTTCATTTCCTTCTTCTATTCCCTGGATATCTGTAACATGGGTGATTTCAGCTGCTACTTCCCCCGGTTTTGTTGTAAAGGAATATGAGCCTGCTGATCTTACAAATACGCCATTTGTGTTTTTAATACCTGAAGTTACATGAACTGTATAGCTTTTTCCTGCATCAAGTCCCGAAACATCAAATGTTACTATTCCGTCATTATGAATCGGCTCAATTTGAAGCTTTGTTCCATTTTCTTCAATATAAACTGTATCAATAGTTACAGTTTCTTCTGAAAGTACGCTTTTGAAATCAATTGCTATTGTTTTAATAGCAGCTGTAACATAATTACCTGATATTTCCTGATCCTTTGCATCAAAAAGCTTTACGCAAGTTGCATTGAAAATCGGAGTGTCGTTTCCATAATCTACTGATGCAATGTTTCTTGAAATCTTAAGGCTTTTAATATTTACACGCTGACCTGCAATATTCTTAATTACCAATTTTGTAACTGGATCACTTCCGCTAATACCAGGTACGGTAACTGTCTGACCAGTTCCCACACTTGAGAAAATAGTTGAACCTGTCTGGTCAGTAAGCATTGATGTCAATGTTCCATCTGTCACATCAATGTCAAATGCATAGGTGACAAATGTTCTGTTATATGAATCTCCGCCACCATTCACTCCGTCGCCCTTAGATACTTTTACACCTGAAGTTTCAGAAGCTGTTAAAAGTTGCTTCTCTCCGCCGTTATTTAC
This sequence comes from Clostridia bacterium, assembly GCA_045593305.1. Taxonomy (GTDB): domain Bacteria; phylum Bacillota; class Clostridia; order UBA1381; family UBA1381; genus UBA1738. Next base: position 23,618 of record JAZNWI010000151.1, read on the forward strand.
GACATAAAGGTCAGTACCGTTTACTGAATCCATATCATCTTTGACATTTACTGCAAGTTCAACCTTGTATATGCCTGAGTCAATTCCTTCAAGTGCAAGACCGTCAACCAAAGTTTTAAGGTCAACAGTAATGAATGTTTCTGCATTTTGATTTACGCTACTCTTTAGTGTGTTATCACCGGCAGATGCTTCAGTATCCAATATAGCATCGTTAAGTGTAATTCCTGCAGGAAGTTCTGATGTACCATTCAGAATTCCATCAATATTAAATGTATATATTGGCTGTTCTTCAAATGTTGCCTTAATAAACTTCGCAACATAATTACCCACAGTCATACTTGATGCAACTAATGTGTAAGTTGCAGATTCGCTTACCTTTTCATTGTTTTTATACCAGCCATCAAATACATATCCTGTCTTTGCTGTTGCCTTTAGTGTAACCTCTGCACCCTCTATGTACGGAGCGTCAGGTGTTACGGTAACCGTTCCCTTTTCAGCGTCTGCACTTTCTGCTGTTATGCTGTATGTTACTACATACGCAAACTTTGCAACATAGGTTTTTGATTCTGTTGGAATAAATGTCCATTCTGCATCAGAAGATACTAGTATATCTCCGTCATACCAGCCGGCAAAAATGTGATTTTCGCAAGGTATAGCTGTAAGTGTTACACTTTCGCCTGTCTCAACACTTTCCTGACTGATAGTAACGCTTCCCTTTGCTGCATCTTCTGTTTCTGCACCAATAATATATGTAACTGCAGGAACCAGTGCCTTTCTTGTAATCTTTATGCTCTTAATATTTGCACGGCGATCCTTTGCCGCTTTTACTGCAAGAATACTGATTGGTGTTTCTTCACTTGCGTTACCTGCTGCAAGCGCTTGTCCGTTTGCATTTGCAGTGTGCTGAATAACACTTCCTCTCTTCAACCAATGAGCATCTGCCGCACCTGTTGTAATATTGAGATTTTCCATCTTGTAGCTTGCAGTTCCAGCAGTTTCGGTTCTCCAATAAAGATCTGATGTCCAACTGTCGTTATTCAAAGCACAAATGTCGCTGTTTTCTCTTGCTCTCAATACCATTATATCCTCTATTCCCTTAAGGAACATTGTTGTACCGTTATTTGTTGTATCGTCTGAGTCATTTACATTTGTAACAATCTCAATTGTGTAAATTCCTGTTCCTTCTCCAGGAAGACCTTTTGATACTTCATCAAGGTCAATTGTAAGGAATGCTGTATCTGCTGTTACAACATCACTCACTAAAGCCTCTGCTGTTGATGCATTCTCATCAAGTATTTCGGTATTAAGTGTAACACCTTGAGATACTGTTCCTGCCAGAAAATCCGCAATATTCAATTCGAATACCGCCTGATCAATATTTATAGCTCTTGCAAACTTTGCAACATAGCTACCTGCTGTTTCGCCAGAAACGGTAATTGTATATTCTGCATTCTGACTTACTGCAGCATCAGCTCCATCCTTATACCAGCCAACAAGCATGTATCCATCAAGCGCTGTTGCTGTTAAAGTTACGCTATCTCCTGCATAGTATGGAGCTTCAGCGGAAATTGCAACTGTTCCCTTAGAATTATCTTCACTTTCGGCTATTACTTCAAAAATTTCTCTCTGAGTAAACTTTGCAATGTATGTGCCTGCTGTTTCGGCTGTTACCATAAATGTAAATTCAGCATCCTGACTTACTGCAGTATCAGCTCCGTCCTTATACCAACCATTAAATACATATCCATCAAGTGTTGTAGCTGTAAGAGTAACCATATCGCCACCAAAGTATGGACCGTTTGGTGATATTGTTACTGTTCCCGCAGAATTATTTTCACTTTCGGCTATTACTTCAAAAGTCTGCTCAAGCATAAACTTAGCAACGTACTCTTTTGATTCTGTTGGAACAAATGTCCATTCCGCATCAGTTGATACAAGGTCATCCCCATTATACCAACCAATGAATACATAGTTTTCTTCCGGTAACGCCGTAAGTGTTACACTTTCGCCTTCTTCAACACTTGT
>JAZNWI010000152.1:0-6853 GCA_045593305.1 Clostridia bacterium
TTTCATCTTCTGCAATTGTGATAGAATAAACTTCCGCAGCGTGTGTAATAGCCGATAGGGAATTGAAGGAAAAAGCAAAACAAAATAATATCAAAAGCAGTTGTTTAAGTTTCATACGATCACCTCTCATGTTTTTTATGAATAGAGGCTCTTGCCTCTATTGTCAGTGTATCATACCCTGGATAAAAATGCAAATATAATAGTAAAGGCAAAATAAAAAAATTGGAACAAGCGTAACTTGTTCCGATATGGCAGCGGGATTCCTTTCTTGCAGAAAAGCCGGTTCAATCGAAAAAAGGTGGTAGCGATAGCGAACCGTTGTGAGTGCGTTTACAAACGAACAGGTAAGCAGAGCGTGCCTTTTTTCGAAAAAGGAGGAACAGTGAAGCGGGTGACAGATTTTTGCATAAAAAAATCGGAACAAGCATAACTTGTTCCGACGTGGCAGCGGGAACAGGATTCCTTTTCTGCGGAAAAGCCGGCTCGTGGCTCTTTCGTGCCACCGGCACAAAATTCACCACCACTCGCTTCGAATCCTTACGCAATTTGCCAAACAAAAAAACACACTTTACAGTGCGTTTTTCCATTTGGCAGCGGGAACAGGATTCGAACCCGTACAGAGTGAGTCAGAGTCACTAGTGCTACCATTACACCATCCCGCTATATTCAATTTGGTGCGAGGGACGAGACTTGAACTCGCAAGGTATAAACCACACGCCCCTCAAACGTGCGCGTCTGCCGATTCCGCCACCCTCGCCAATTCACAACTTCATTATTATAACAGGCTTTTTTCGATTTGTCAACTATTTTTTAGAAAAAATATAGGTTTATTTTACTTATAGTGTTAAACGGACGACATAACAGTTGACTTTTTCACATATATATGCTACAATAATCTCGTAAAATAATATAAGGAAAGAGAAAAATGGAATCGGACGAAGATAACGCGAATAATTCTATGAAATTAAAAGCATACCTACGAATTGTGAACATGATGCGTAGGTGTGCTTTTGTGCGTTTTTATAGTCTGCTGATATGATAAAACATCAATAAACAAGGAAAGATAAAGTAATTAGAGGAGATAAAAATGACAACAAAAATTATACTTATAGCCATAATGGTTATCTTGTCGGCGTATTTTTCAGCCACAGAAACCGCCTTTTCGTCCCTTAATAAAACAAGACTTAGAGCTATGGCTGAAAAGGGAAATAAAAAAGCGCAAAAAACATTAAAACTTGCAGAGAATTATGACAAGCTGATTTCTACAATCCTGGTAGGAAACAACATTGTAAATATTGCCTGCGCATCAATAAGCACTATGCTTTTCGTACAACTCATAAATGAGCAGTCGGGCCCTGCAGTTTCTACTCTTGTCACAACTATAATAGTTTTGATTTTCGGTGAAATTACGCCAAAGAGTATCGCAAAGGATATTCCGGAGCGATTTGCAATGTTTGCATCACCTTTAATCAGCGTGCTGATTTTTATTTTAACACCTGTGAACTATTTGTTCAGCCAGTGGAAAAAGTTTGCGTCAAAAATAATCAAGGACGATGAGGACGATAAAATGTCATCCGAAGAGCTTCTGATGATAGTTGATGAAGTTACCGAAGACGGAAGCCTTGATGATGACGAAGGTGACCTTATAAAAAACGCTATTGAGTTTGCGGAGCAAGAGGCAAGAGATATTCTGACTCACCGAGTAGACCTTGAAGCAGTTAGTCTTGACGAGGAAAAGGAAGAAATTGCAAAGCTTTTCACAAAAACCAAGCTTTCAAGACTTTTGGTTTATGAAGAGGATATAGATAACATAATTGGTGTAATCCACCTAAAAGACTTCTTCACAGAAAAGGGTATCACTAAAAAGAAAATAAAGGATATTATGGCAACACCTGTATTTGTTCAGGAATATGAGAAAATCAATGACCTTTTAAAGCGTCTTCAGAAGAACAAGACACACATGGCAGTTGTAATAGACGAATACGGCGGAACACTTGGTATTGTTACTATGGAAGACATCTTAGAAGAGCTTGTTGGCGAAATCTGGGATGAGTATGATGAGGTGGAAGAAGACTTTGTTGAAGTAGGCGAGAATATCTACGATGTTGACGGCTCTGCAAGCTTTGACGATTTCTGTGATTTCTTTGACATCGAAGAAGAAAGCGACAATGTTTCGGTTGGCGGTTGGGTTACAGAGCTTTTAGGCAAGCTTCCTGAGGTGGGAGATGAGGTTGCTTTTGAAAACCTTAAGCTGGTTGTAACCGAGGTAGACTCTCACAGAGTGGAAAATATCGAAGTGACCTGTGAAAAGCCTCAAGAGGAATAAGCCGGCAGAATAAAGACAGAATATAAGGAAAAAGAAAGAGGAGATTTATGGGCGTGTTATCCACACTCACACCTTGTGAGGTTTTCAGATATTTCGAAGAAATAAGTGCTGTACCCCGTGGTTCAGGTTATCGCGAGAAAATTGCGGATTACTGCGAAAATTTTGCGAAGGGAAAGGGACTTTCGGTATATCGCGACAGTGCAAATAATGTTGTGATTACAAAAGAAGCATCAAAAGGCTATGAAAACGCCGAGCCTATTATTATTCAGGGCCATCTTGACATGGTATGGCAAAAGGATGCGGAATGTACAAAAGACCTTGAAAATGAGGGTCTTGACCTTTACATTGACGGCGATTTTATAAGAGCAAAAGGGACAACCCTGGGTGCTGACAACGGAATTGCTGTGGCTATGGCTATGGCAATTTTGGCAGACAACACACTTTCACATCCGAAAATTGAAGCAGTTTTCACCACCGACGAGGAAATCGGTATGCTTGGTGCAAAAGAGCTTGATACAAAGGTTTTATCCGCGAAAAGAATGATTAATGTGGACTCGGAAGAACCCGGTGTTATTACAGTATCCTGTGCAGGTGGAATGGATGTAACGATGACAATTCCGCATAACAGTAAAACCGTCACGGGTGAAAAGGTGGCAATTTCTTTAAAAGGACTTTTAGGAGGACATTCCGGAATTGAAATTGATTCGGGAAGAATTAACGCTAACATTTTAGCAGGCAGAATTTTAGGCCACCTTACAAATAAATTTGATTTTGATATAGCATGTATAAACGGCGGAAACCGCGCCAATGCAATCGCAAACCTTTGCCGTATTGAGCTTGTGACAGAGAATGCACAGGAACTTGCAAAAGATGTAAAGGAATATATTGCTGAAGTGAAAGCGGAAATCTTTGCAAAGGAAGAAAATTTTGACGCCGATGTTGAAGTTTTAGAAAATAAGGAATACGAAGTTTTGGAAGATTGCGAAAAGGACAAGCTTATTTATGCACTAAGCCTGGCACCAAATGGTGTTCAGGAAATGAGTGCAGAAATTGAAAATCTTGTGGAAACTTCATTAAACCTTGGTATTTTAGAAACAAAGGCTGAGGAAATATCAATGACATTTGCTCTTCGCAGCAGTAAGAAAACTGCACTTTTTGCGCTATGTGAAAAGCTTGAGATTTTTGCAAAATGTCTTGGATTATCAAGTCAGACATCAGGTTTTTATCCGCCTTGGGAATTTAAAAGAAATTCAGAGATGCAAAAGCTTTGCGCAAGGGTTTATGAAGAAATGTTTGGCGAAAGACCAAAAATAGAAGCAATCCATGCAGGACTTGAGTGTGCAGTTTTTGCAGGCGCAATTGACGGGCTTGATTGCATTTCCATAGGACCAAGAGTTTTGGATGCGCATACAACTAACGAAAGACTTAGTATTTCATCCACCAAAGAAGTGTATGACCTTATCATTAACATTTTAAAGAATTGTAACCGATAAAAGTATTGCGCAAAATGCGAAAATATGATACAATAAATTTTAGTGTGAATGAGAGAACTCGTTTATATAACAAAAAGAAAAAAGCTGCAAGGAAAAATTGTGGCGGAATGGAGAATTTATGGAAAACAAAGAATTTAAGCCGTATGTACCGGCAGAAAAGGTAACACCTGAGCTTACCTTTACCTCAATTTTAATGGGTATACTCTTAGCTGTTGTGTTCGGTGCGGCAAATGCTTACCTTGGTCTTAAGGTAGGAATGACTGTTTCTGCGTCTATCCCTGCTGCCGTAATCGCTATGGGTGTTATCCGCGTTATTATGCGCAGAAATTCAATCCTTGAAAGCAATATCGTACAAACAATCGGTTCAGCCGGTGAATCACTGGCAGCAGGTGCGATTTTTACATTGCCTGCGCTTTTCCTTTGGGCATCGGAAGGCATTATGGAAAAGCCATCAATCGTTGAAATTACATTAATCGCACTTTTGGGCGGACTTTTGGGCGTATTCTTTATGGTGCCGCTTCGTAATGCTTTAATAGTAAAGGAACACGGGGTACTTCCATATCCTGAAGGAACAGCTTGTGCAGAGGTTTTGCTTGCCGGTGAAGAAGGCGGTGCAAACGCATCAACAGTATTTGCAGGTATGGGCTTTGCCGCAATATTTAAGTTTATTATTGATGGATTAAAGGTTGTAGCAGGCGAAATTTCATATACCTTCAAAGGCTTTGCAGGAACAATCGGTACACAGATTTACCCTGCAGTAATGAGCGTTGGTTATATCTGCGGTGCAAGAATTTCTTCATATATGTTTGCAGGCGGACTTTTAAGCTGGATGGTTATTATTCCTCTGATTGTTCTTTTTGGTGCAGACACAGTTATGTACCCGGGAACAGCGCCTATCGGACAGATGTTCGCTGAAGGCGGTGCAAGCGCAATCTGGAGCTCATACATCCGTTATGTTGGTGCAGGAGCACTGGCAGCAGGCGGTATTATCAGCCTTATCAAGTCGCTTCCGCTAATTGTTAAGACATTCAGCGGTGCATTAAAGAGCATTTCTGCATCAGGCGTTGCAGGTAACAAGCGTACAGAAAGAGATATAAATATTAAAATTGTACTGCTTGCAATTCTTGTATTAACACTTCTTGTTTGGCTTGTTCCGGTTATTCCGGTAACACTATTGGGTGCAATCATTGTTGTAGTATTCGGTTTCTTCTTTGCAACAGTTTCATCAAGAATGGTTGGTCTTGTTGGAAGCAGTAATAATCCTGTTTCAGGTATGGCAATTGCAACACTTTTGATTGCCACATTTGTATTGAAGCTAACAGGCGTTAGCGGTTCTACAGGTATGATGAGCGCTATTGCAATCGGCTCTATTATCTGTATCGTATCTGCTATTGCAGGCGATACCTCACAAGACTTAAAGACAGGCTACCTTTTAGGTGCGACACCTAAAAAGCAGCAAATTGGCGAAATTTTGGGTGTAGTTGCCGCTGCATTTGCAATCGGCGGAACACTTTATCTTCTTGACGCTGCTTGGGGCTTTGGTTCAGACGAGCTTGGCGCACCACAGGCATCATTAATGAAGCTTATTGTTGAAGGCGTTATGGGCGGAAATCTTCCATGGGCACTTGTATTTACAGGAGCGGTAATCGCAGTTGTCGTTGAATTAATCGGTATTCCGGTACTTCCATTTGCAATTGGAACATACCTTCCTGTTCAGCTTAATGCTTGTATCATGGTAGGCGTTTTTGTAAGACTTGCTCTTGACAAGCTAAAGAAGAAGGAAGAGGAAAAGAAGGAAATCGTAAACGACGGTATCCTGTTCTGTTCAGGTATGATTGCCGGCGAAGGATTGGTTGGTATCCTACTTGCACTATTTGCAGTATTCGGTATCGACAAGGCTGTAGATTTGTCAGGTAAGCTTGGTATTTCACCACTTGTTTCAAATATCGGCGGACTTGTACTATTTGCAATAATTATTCTTACAGTTCTTAAATTCTCACTTTGGAGAAAAAGAAAGTAAGCCATGAAAAAAGAAGAGAACTATCTTGAAAAAATCCCTGTACGAGGCGGTTTTGAGTGGACAACCGATGAAGGAGGAATTGTTACACTCCAGATTGAAAACAAGGGAATATTTAATAAAATTGCCCAGAAGCTCTTTAAAAAGCCAAAAATAAGCTATGTTCATCTTGATAAGATGGGAAGCTTTATCTGGCCACAAATTGACGGCGAGAAGTCCATTTTAGATATTTCAGAAACCGTTGACAGAGAGTTCGGGGAAGATGCAAAGCCACTTTATGAAAGACTGGCAAAGTTCTTTCAGATACTTGCAAGCTATGGCTTTGTGACATTTAAAGAGTAAGAAAAAGCTGAACCTGTTGGTTCAGCTTTTTTGCTGCAAAATCGTTGACTTTTAAGGGTGTTTATGCTACTATGTCTGTGAGGACGAAAGTATAACAACAAAAGTCACAAAGGAGAACTAGTTATGAGTAAAAAAGGACCAATTACAGGAACATTTATTGATGAAATTACATTTGATATCCCGTCTTCAAACTGGAGTCACGACCAATGGAAAAAAGACCTTGATTATATGCAGGAAATCGGTATCGATACTGTAATATTCATAAGAGGCGGATATCAGGATAAGTCTGTTTTCCCGTCAAAGGTTTTAGGCACTCATTATGCGGATGATTTGGCAGGACTTATTTTTGACGAAACATCAAAGCGTGATATGAAAGTGATTTTTGGAGCATATATTTCAAACGGGGACTGGAACCGCGGAGATTATGCAACAGAACTTAAAATAAACAAAGAATTTGTAAATGAAGTATATGAAAGATATGGTGAGTATCCTTCTTTTGCAGGTTGGTACATTCCTCACGAAGTAACTCGTGATGTATTAAATATTACTGAAATTATGTCAGGTCTTTCTGCTATCTGTAAGGACAAAACTCCTGATAAGAAAGTAATGATGAGCCCGTTTTTTAGAGAAGAGTTTTCTTTGCAGAGATTCGCTGATGAGTGGGACAGACTGTTT
>JAZNWI010000153.1:0-3751 GCA_045593305.1 Clostridia bacterium
CAAAAGTCCTATTCCATGGGGTGTTTTCCAGTTCTTCCTGCACGAGCCGAAAGGCTCAAGACCTCGACAGCAAGAGGTGTAGGCGAAAGCCGACAAAATAAAACTGGATTTTTTCAAAAAAAGTGTTGACAAACCGTCAACATTATGATATAATAAAGACAACCAAAGAGGAAAGGAAATAAAAACTATGAAATACAGAGCATACAATGAAAAGAATATCGACAAGAGAACAGGTTTCATCTTCGCAAAATATTTCCGCACCAAAAGAGAAGCCAAGGCTCACGCGGAGAAAATCGGCGGTGACGCAAGAGTAGAAAGAAAGCTGGTTGAAAGTTGGGTGGCTTGTTAAACAAGCCACTTTAATACAATGAAAAGAGGTGTATAATAATGAAGATTACAAAAGCTGAAATTTTCTTCGGCATCTGTCTGGTCGTTCTGGTGGTCGTAAAAATAATCGAAATGTTCTAAAAAAGGCTTGACAAACCGCTCCTGATGTGTTATAATAAAGACACTGAAAGGGGCGGTTTTAATGTTTATAAGAAAAGCCAACAGAGAAGATTATAAAAGAATTGCTCGTTCACTCAACAATAAGCAGATCGCATACATAACTGCGGAACACGCTCTTGCGGACATACTTGCCGAGCGGCTTTACGTAATCGAAGAAAATGGAAAGATTATTGCACAATGTGCTCTTGTTTATGAAGCAAATTACCAGTATCACGCAATTAAAAGGTTAACAGTATACAATAAAAAGAATTGCGGCAGGGGCATCGCTCAGCAGTTTATTTCGTTCTTCGTTTCTATGAATTTACCTGCTATTGGTTGCACTCCGTGGAGTAATAACGCAATTATGAAAAAATTGCTCTCCCGAAATGGTTTTGAATACCAATACACTTTTTTAGAAAATTACGAATTTTTTATAAAAAGGGGTTGACAAACTCAACCTCTTGTGATATAATAAAGACAACAAAAGGAAAGGAGATCAACAAATGATAAATTTTGATAGCTATGTAGTGTATGAAAACGAAACAAATACAATCGTTGCCGAGGGCGGTTTCGCAGATGTCGAGAAATTTCTGGACGAAAATTCAAAATCAATCGAGGGTTATAGCGTTGTGTGGGTCGTGAGTGGATACGTGCTCTAAAACCTGCACCGGCCGGGCGCGGGCGCTGCGGCCGGTTCTACCATTATAACACAACCTCAGCGATTTGTCAATAGGCAATTTGCACAAAAATAAAGTGAAACTTTTTCCCAAAAATACCAACAGAAGAGAGTTTCATTCTGCAACCGCCTCTCACCAACTGGGCTACCCTTTCGTTTGGTCGATGCGAGCGACTCTTCCGCTTTGCGGCGTGCTAACCTTGCTACACTACTCACTCAGGGGTGGGACTCGAACCCACGGCTTTACTTGCTGAATGTCTCTCTCTTCTGTTGTGACTATAGTATAACACAAGCCGCTCGATTTGTCAACAGTTTTTTTTATTTTTTTTTTGAAATTATTTTTTCAAAAAACTATTGACAAACTACTCAATCTATGCTATAATGTAGATGTTGAAAGGGAAGGAAAGAACGCAAGTCGCGAATTGCCGATTGACTTTCCGCTCGACCATCCAACTAATAGAGAGTTGGCAAAATAAGAAATGGGAATGGTTCACCCCGTTTCGGTTCAATAGAGAGACAGCCGTGAAAATCGGCTCCGCACGCAAGACCGTAAGGGAAGTTATTAAATGTATTAAAACACTCTATTGACAAATAATTTTGAAAATAACACTTGACAAATTAAATCAAGTATGATATAATAAAGACACAAAAGAGAGAGAGGTAAATAAAATGTTTAGAAATGTTGAAATAAATGATACTCTTGTATGTAGCAAAGTTTGCGGTCGCCGTAACTGGTTAATAAAAACTTGTCAGAATCGAGCTTATCTTTATTCGTGGGGAAACGCTAAACGCCAGGGTCAGTTGAGTGCATCGCTTATGTCCATTCTTGAGTTTAACATTCGTTTCCTTGAGTTCACCTATAAAAAAGATGCTTTTGAAACTGCAGAACTTCTGAAAAATTTAGGCTATGAAATTATAATTGAGGGTTGACAAACAACCTCACTTGTGCTATAATAAAGATACAAAAGAGAGAGAGGTAAATAAAAATGATAGATACAACAATGCTTCGTGAACAGATTGCCGACACTTTCAACATTCAGCCTACTAAAGTATGTTGTTACCACTGTGCAAAGTGGGGATACAATTGCGGTCGAGTGCTTGACGCAAACTCGGAAAGCAAATGCACCCATTCCAGAAAGAGCGGAAAAACCTATGCAGGTCAGTGGTGCAAACATTTTTCTTTGAAAAAGTAAAAAAGGGGTTGACAAACAACTCCATTTGTGCTATAATAAAGGCACAAAGGAAAGAGAGGTAAGCAAAATGAAAAAGATAGATAAAAGAGCCTATAAGAAAACCGGAGAAGAGCTTCAGCAGTATCTCCACTTCCGCAAGCGTGGCTCGGTCGTTCCGAACAAAAAAGGCAAAGGTTCCTACGACCGCAAGAAATTCAAGAAAGGCGGTGATGAATAATGAAAATTAAAATTTTCACCGCACACGGAAAGACAAAACTTGAATTTGAGGTCAATGCGTTTCTGGCTTCTGGTGTTGAGGTAATCGACATTAAATATTCCATCGCCTATGATTGCGATGATTACGACTTCAAATACAGTGCAATGGTAATTTATAAATAAAATAAAAAAACAGTTGACAAATAATAAAACTTGTGATATAATATAATCACAAAAGAAAGAAAGGAAATGAAAAAATGAAAACTTTTATGACAATTATCGCAATTCTCGCTATCGCTTTTGGTTGTATCTGCCTTGAAGCTTGGCTCGGTATGCTGATTATCAACTGGGTCGTTGGTCTGTTCGGCGGTGCGTGGACAATTACCTTTTGGCAGTCTTTCGGGGTCTGCGTTCTACTCGGTTTCGTCGGTGGATTTTTCAGAGGGTCGAGCAAGAAAGATTAAAAAACCCCTTGACAAACTGCCAACAGTATGGTATAATAAAGACACAAAGAAAGAAAGGAAATGAAAAAATGATGACTTTTGAAATTGTTTGCCCCTTCTGCGGAAAGACCTCCACCATCGACCTTACAGAGCAGGAGTATTCCGCTCTTCAGGCAGGCGCCCTCGTTCAGGAGGCTTGCCCCACTCGCTCTGCTGATGAGCGTGAGCTGCTCATCTCGGGCATCTGCCTCGATTGCCAGGCAGGCATCTTCGGCTCGGGCGAAGATGATGAACCCGACTTCGACGAATGCGGCTTTGACCCCTACCTCGGCTGTTACACCGACGACTGCTAATGCAGTCGTTTTTTTTATTTTGAAACGGGGATTTTTAAATGAAACTTTTATTGATGTATAAAGTTTCATTTTGAGCCGCGCGCCCACGGGCACCAGGCGCGGCGTTTCAGATAAAAACAATCGTCAGCATTTTTTGTTTCACTTTGAGACGAAAAAATTTTTTTATTTTTTTTCCTAAAACCCCTTGACAAAATCACTTGTACCTGCTATACTATAATTGTCAAGGGGAGAGATAAGCTGTGGTGAGGGTCTCGTCTCATTAAGAGGGGGGACAGGAACAGGCCCGTAAAAACTCCCACTGGTGAAAAAAAATCTCGAAAAAAAATACAAAAACCCCTTGACAAATTCTTCATTCTCTGCTATAATAAAGACACAAAAGAGGAAAGGAAATAAATACTATGACTA
>JAZNWI010000154.1:0-11482 GCA_045593305.1 Clostridia bacterium
CTCTACGCAGAAAGAAATCAAATTTTATTACCCAAAGAGTTTATCTTTATGGACGAGGGTATCAGTGGGAGAAATACTAAAAAAAGAACTGCATTTAATGCTATGATTGGTTTAGCAAAACGAAAACCTAAACCATTTGATGTAATTTTGGTTTGGAAATATAGTCGATTTGCTCGAAATCGTGAGGATAGTGTTGTTTATAAATCAATGCTCCGAAAAGAGTTGAATATTGATGTTATTTCAATCAGTGAAGATGTGGGCGATGATAAAATGGCTATTCTTTTTGAAGCAATGATTGAAGCGATGGATGAATATTACAGTATCAATCTTGCAGAAGAAGTTAAGCGAGGGATGACAGAAAAGGCAAAAAGAGGTGGCGTTTTATCAATAGCAGGATATGGATACAAAGTTGAAAACGGTAAATATGTTATTGTACCGGAAGAAGCAGAAATCATCCGTAAGGTTTTTAATGACTATGCAAATGGTAAAGGATTTTTATCTATTGCTAAATCTTTAAATGCTATGGGCATAAGAACACATAGAGGTAATCAAATAGAAAATAGGACAATCGAATATTGGCTCAACAATCCTGTTTACATAGGTAAAACTCGTTGGAATCCTGATGGAAAGTTATCGAGAAATTACACAGCAACAACTGCTATTATAACCGATGGACCGCACGAAGCTATAATTGATATGGAAACATGGGAAAAAGTTCAGGAGAAAATGCACGAGCAAAAAGTAAAGTACAGAAAATATTATGATCCTGACCGAAAAGAACTATCTCATTGGTTAGTAGGAATCGTCAGATGCGAAAAGTGCGGTGCCGTATTATCTAATCAAGGCGGATTTTATGGATGCTCTAACAGAAGTAGAGGGACTTGCAAAGGTGTTGGATACATAAAAACATCTAAGCTCGATGGAATTGTTTTAAATGCATTATCTGATGTGGCACTTCCAAATGTAAAACTTGCATTTGCTGAACCTGAAACTATTGAGCGTGTGGAAACAGAAGATGAAAGTTTAATTATTTCAACTCAGATACAACGATTAGAAATTCGTTTGGAACGTGTCAAATTGGCTTACGAGGATGGTGTAGATACTCTTCAGGAATATAAGGCGAATAAAAAAAGCCTACTTGATGAAATTGCAAAATTGAAAGCCTTAATGAAGGAAAAGAAGGCTGAAGAACCACCGAAGACAGTTGAAAAAATAAACAAGAAGGAGCTTCGCAGATTAACAGATGTTTTGAAAGACGAAAGTGTAAGCAATGTTGAGAAAAACAAGGTAGCAAGGACTATTTTCAAAGAAATTGTTAAAGGTGGAGATGATGGAAAAACCATCAAATGTGTGTTTTGGAAGTAATGGATTTACTCAAACAATTGCCATCTGCACCACCGTATTGAGTTGCAATCAAGGACGCAAGTTGTGGGTTTTTGTTTCTTATCTTAATAGGTCTTTGCAAGAATTTATCATAGCTAAACATTATGCGTTACCTCCTTTTTCCCACGGCCATGGTTCATCTATCCAATTAAATTCTGTATAATCAGCAGCCGCTTTAATGTTTAGCGGCCCATACTTTTGATGATATTGTTCCTTTAGTTCTTCTGCTTTTCTTGTAAGCTCCTTAAATAGCTGGAATGCCTTTTTGTCATCCTTATGAGTATCTAAATAAAGTAGCATATCGTAAGCTGCAAAGCAATAGCTCTGAATCTGTTTTTTTAGTTCATTCTGACTCATTCTTCTCTGCAGCCTCCTTTACATACCTTGCCGTATTCTTCTATGGTAAGCACCAGTTCCGGAAATACAGAACCATTTTTTAGTGCGTCTTCCGCACAGTATACTGTGGAAAGTTGTTGTACTGGTACATATCCGTAGCCAACACAGCCGCAGTATTCATATTTTTCCATATCCTCTTACCTTTCTGTCCGCAAAAGTCAAAAAAATACGCCTTATCTGCGAACGGATAAGGCGTACGCAGAATTTTGCTCTGCTAACTTATAATATGCCATATTATGTAAACCTGCTACATGCCATAAAAAAATCCACCCGTTTGGGTAGATTTTCTTATTTTATAATTACGCGATGGAATACCTTCTTACCCTTTTTAATGATAAGTCCGTCTTCCTTGATATAGCTATTGTCAAGCACAAGTGCTACATCTGTAACCTTTTCATCGTTTAAGGAAACACCGCCTTGCTGAACAAGTCTTCTTGCTTCGCCCTTTGATGTAAGTAGCTTTGTTTCAACCAATTGCTCCAAAAGTCCCTTGCCATCTAAAGTTTCAACCTCTGTTGTCGGCATATCTGCAGATACTCCGCCGCCTGCAAATACAGCCTCAGCTGCAGCATGCACCTGATTTGCGATTTCTTCGCCGTGAACCATCTTAGTTACTTCATAAGCAAGACGCTTTTTAGCCTTATTAAGCTCTGCGCCTTCCCATTTTTCCATTTCACGGATTTCATCCATTGGCACAAATGTAACAAGCTTTAAGCATCTTATTACATCTGCATCCTGAACATTTACCCAGTACTGATAGAAGTCGTAAGGCTTGCACTTTTCAGGGTCAAGCCATAAAGCACCTTTCTGGGTCTTACCCATCTTCTTACCGTCTGATGTTGTAAGAAGAGTGAAAGTCATACCATAAGTCTGCTTCTGGTCTTTTCTTCGGCAAAGCTCAATACCGCCAAGGATATTTGACCACTGGTCATCACCGCCAAGCTCAATTTTACAATCATACTTACGGCTTAGCATCAAGAAGTCATAGCTCTGCATAAGCATATAGTTAAATTCAAGGAAAGAAAGTCCCTTTTCAAGTCTTTGCTTAAAACATTCCGCAGTAAGCATCTTGTTTACAGAAAAGCATGCACCAATGTCACGCAAAAATTCTACATAGTTTAAATCCAAAAGCCAGTCAGCGTTATTAACCATAAGTGCCTTATCGTCTGAAAAATCAACAAGACATGAAAGCTGCTTTTTGAAGCAGTTACTGTTATGGTCGATGATTTCCTTTGTCATCATCTGACGCATATCGGATCTTCCTGATGGGTCACCAATGTGTGCAGTACCGCCACCGATTAGGGCGATTGGTCTGTGACCGTGGTCCTGCATGTGTTTCATAACAACCATCTGCAAGAAGTGACCAATATGAAGACTATCTGCAGTAGGGTCAAAACCGATATAGAATGTAACCTTTTCCTTTCCTAAAAGTTCACGGATTTCTGCTTCGTGAGTTGTCTGTGCAATAAGTCCTCGTTCTAAAAGAACATCATATACATTTCGTTCCATTTTAATTTCTCCTTATTATGAGAGATCCTGAACAAAGATTTCTCTTACGCCATCATCCGCTGCTTCCTGCTTTGGTTCTGGCTTCTTATCTCTTGTTTCAAAGAACTTCTGTGCTACCTGTGGGAATAGTGCATAGCTTAATACATCTTCGTCAGATTTTGCAATGCCCTTTGTTTCCTCACGATACTTTTCAAGTTCCGGCTCCAAAAGGTCTGCAGGACGGCAAGTAATAACTTCTTCGTCACCGATTGCCATCTTTCTTACTTCTTCATTTACCTCGCCCGGAAGCTTACCATAGTCACCGCGAAGAAGTCCCTTTGATTCCTTTGAAATCATCTTATATCTGCCCATAAGCACATTTAGAACTGCCTGAGTACCAACAATCTGAGAAGTTGGTGTTACAAGCGGTGGATAACCGAAGTCCTTTCTTACTCTTGGAACTTCCGCTAAAACTTCGTAGTACTTATCTTCAGCATTCTGCTGCTTAAGCTGTGAAATAAGGTTTGAAAGCATACCGCCAGGTACCTGATATAAAAGTGCGTTAGGGTCAACATTTAGTACCTTAGGGTCAAGTGTTCCCTCTTTCTTCATCTTATCTGCAATACCTCTGAAGTGTGCAGCAGCTTCTGATAGCTTATTAAGGTCAAGACCTGTGTCTCTGTCTGTTCCTTTTAGTGTTGCAACCATAGCTTCTGTTGATGGTTGTGCAGTACCGTTTGCAAGTGGTGATAATGCACAGTCAACAATATCAACGCCAGCCTGTGCTGCCATTAGGTTTGTCATATCACCTGTACCTGCAGTGTTATGTGTATGAAGGTGAATTGGTACGCTGATGTTTGCCTTAAGCTTTTTAACAAGCTCATAAGCATCATAAGGAAGTAGCAAATTCGCCATATCCTTGATACAGATTGAGTCAGCACCCATTTTTTCTAGTGTTTCTGAAAGCTTTACAAAGTAGTCAAGGTTGTGAACAGGGCTTTCTGTGTAGCTGATTGCAGCTTCACAGTGTCCGCCGTATTCCTTAACAAACTTAATTGCCGCTTCTAAGTTTCTTGGGTCATTTAGCGCGTCAAATACACGAACAACATCAATACCATTCTCGATTGACTTTTTGCAGAACTGTTCAACAACATCATCTGCATAGTGCTTATATCCCAAAATATTCTGACCACGGAAAAGCATCTGAAGTTTTGTGTTAGGCATATTTGCCTTTAGTGTTCTTAGTCTTTCCCATGGGTCTTCATTCAAAAATCTCATACAAGCATCAAAAGTTGCTCCACCCCAGCACTCAAGTGACCAGTAGCCGATTGAGTCCAAGATTTTACAAGCAGGAATCATATCCTCTGTCTTCATTCTTGTTGCTGCCTGTGACTGATGAGCATCTCTTAAGATTGTATCTGTAATATATAGTTTACTCATAGTGTAATTTCCTTTCTAAACGGTTACCATTAACCGAACATTGCAAGTAGTACACCTGCTGCAATAGCTGAACCGATAACACCTGCAACGTTTGGTCCCATAGCGTGCATCAATAGGAAGTTCTTTGGATTTTCCTTCTGTCCAACCATCTGTGATACACGGGCTGCCATTGGAACAGCTGAAACGCCGGCACTACCGATAAGCGGGTTGATTTTTGTCTTAGTGAACAAGTTCATGAACTTAGCAAGTAATACGCCGCCTGCTGTACCCATACCAAATGCCACAACACCCATTATAATAATGCAGATTGTAAGCGGATTTAGGAATGTAGAAGCAGTTGCTGTTGCACCTACTGAAACTCCAAGGAATATTGTAACAATATTCATAAGCTCGTTCTGAACAGTTTTAGCCAAACGCTCACAAACACCTGATTCTGTTAGAAGGTTACCAAGCATAAGTGATCCAACTAGTGGTGCTGCTGATGGAACAAGCCATGCAACGAAGATTGTTACAACGATTGGGAAAAGAATCTTTTCTGTCTTTGAAACCTGGCGAAGAGCCTTCATTTCAATCATTCTTTCCTTTTTAGTTGTTAAAGCCTTCATAATTGGAGGCTGAATTACAGGCACAAGTGCCATATATGAATATGCTGCAACGGCGATTGGGCCTAAGAAGTTAGGAGCAAGCTTTGATGTAACAAAAATTGCAGTCGGGCCGTCTGCACCGCCGATAATACCAACAGATGCCGCTAAGTTCTCAAGCGGAGTTCCTGCCAAAAATTCTTCCAATGCAGGAATTACGATTGGGAATAGTTCACGAACACCGAGGAATGTTACGAAAATACCAAGCTGAGCAGCTGCTCCCAAAAGTAAGCTCTTAGGGTTTGCAATTAGCGGACCGAAGTCTGTCATAGCACCAACACCGATAAAGATAAGACATGGATAAACTCCAAGCTTAACGCCAAGGTATAAAATATCAATAAGACCAGGTGTTATAACCTTTCCTGCTTCATTTGCTGCACCGCCGAATAAATCCCAGTGAACATGACCGCCGGCAAAAAGCTCTTCGTGGTAAACCTCTGCACCGATAAGGTTAGTAAGTAACATACCGAATGCAATTGGTAAAAGTAGTAGTGGTTCAAATTTCTTTACGATAGCCAGATACAGGAGCAAGCAAGCAATGGCAATCATAATTAATGAATCCCATGCACCGTTTGCAAAAATCTGATAAAATCCTGTCTGCTGGACAAAATTCATTATTGCTTCCATTTATTTGTCCCCCAATTATTATTTAATTGTGCAAAGAGCATCGCCTGTCTGAACAGAAGCACCCTTTGTTACGCCGATTGATGTAATAACACCGTCAGTTCCTGCCATGATTTCATTTTCCATCTTCATAGCTTCCAAAATCATTAGAACCTGACCCTTTTTAACGCTGTCACCAACATTAACTTTAACATCAAGAATTGTTCCAGGCATTGGACTAGCTATAGCTTCGCCTTCACCTGTTGCAGCCGGAGCTGGTGCTGCAGCCGCAGCTAGTGCTGCCTTTGCTTCAGATTCGCTCATAAGTTCGATTTCAATTTCATAATTTGTTCCGTTTACATTTACTCTATACTTTTTCATTTTTATTCTTTCCTTTCTTAAACTCTTTTAAATGATTTTACTCTAATGTTTTTTGCTTCTGTTCCAAGCTCTTCAGCGATTACTGCTGAGCATGCCGCAACAATTTCCTGTTTGTTTTGGATTGGGCCATTGCTTGGTGCAGGTGCTGCCACCTTCTGTGTTTCTTCAACTTTCTTTCCTTTTTCGAAAAGCTTTACCATGGCACTCATGATATAGCAAAGAACGATAATTGCGATAAGTCCTACAAAAACTGTTCCAATACCGAGTCCCACTACCAATGCAGATGATACTTCTGTCATTTTTATATGTCCTCCTTTCGGTGTTTCTTTGCATTGAAATAAATAAATTTACTCCAATTTACCTCACTTTACATTGTACTACAATTTGCCATTTTTTGCAAGCACTTTGTTAAATTTTCTACAAATTAATGTATAAGCAAAAACCTTTACTCTTATTTTTGTCATTTTTACATAAAATATTGTTATTTTCAGTAAAAAAACAAGCCAGAAGGCTTGTTTTTATAAGTTCTTAAGATAGTTTATTTCGTGGGATGTTAAGTGTCTCCATCTGCCAAGCGGCAGGTTGCCAAGCTCCACCGTTCCGATGCTTACTCTTTGAAGCTCCTTAACCTTTGAGCCAACCGCTTCAAACATTCTTCTCACTTGGCGGTTTTTACCTTCATGAATTGTTATTTTTATGGTAGTATGTCCATTTTCCGCATCAAGCATCTCAACTTTTGCAGGGCTTGTTACAAAGCCGTCATCAAGCTTCACTCCGCTGCGAAGCTGGGCAAGACCCTTGATTGTAATTCCGCCCTTTAAAACGGCAATATATGTTTTTTCTATATTGTGCTTGGGATGTGTTACCTTATAGGTAAAATCACCATCGTTTGTTAATAGCAAAAGTCCCTCTGTTTCATAATCAAGGCGGCCCACAGGAAAAATTCTCTCGTTTATTTCCGGTCCAACAAGGTCAATTACAGTCGGTCTTTCAAACTGGTCCTTTACAGTTGTAACATATCCAACAGGCTTATTAAGCATAATGTAGTACATTTTTCCGCTTGGCTTTATTACCTTTCCGTCCAGTTTTACAGTATCGGCACCAATTTCCACCTTTACTCCCTGCTCGGTAATTTTCTTGCCGTTTACAGTAACTCTGCCGGCTGAAATTATCTCTTCAGCACCTCGGCGTGATGCCGCTCCGCACATTGCCATATATTTTTGAAGTCTTACTATTTCTCCCATTAGTCTTCTCCCTTTTGTGTTAAATCACAAATTAAATCTTTATCGTTTATTTTAACTCCAAACTTTTGGAGTCTGTCTATCTTTTTAGTTTCTTTTTCTGTGAATAAACAGGCTTTGCAAATTAAAATATGCTCATACTTTTTCAAATCAATTACCTTTGGAAGATTCATTTCATCTGCAACGTCAAAATTATATCCCTTTTCTGATAGCATATCGCAATAATAAACACTTTCAATTGCAGATAAAAGTGCAGGTGTTTCAAGTCGGTTTGGCTTTTTCCTGATTTCTTGAAGGACAAATCTTTCCATAACACCACGCATTGGCTTTATAAGTAGGATTTTCGGTTCCTGCTCTCTTTTTTCGCACCTTTTTATAGTATCGTCTTTAATGACAAAATCATTTTCTGAAAATCCAAGTTCCTTTTCTATGTTCCCTGTTTCTTTATGTACCAACAAAGAAATCTCCGATTTTTTAAGCATACAAGGGTTTATCATTTTTTCCATAAGGTCATATTGCATCTCAATATTTCCCAAATCAAAAATAATTTCTTTCCCGATGCTTCTTGAGAATCTTTTAAGAGGAAGCATATAGGTTTTCAGAATATACTTTGCCAGGTTTTCATAGTACCAGGAACGCACTGAGCTTGTTTCTATTTCGTCATCAAAAAGCTCATATAAAAATTCGCTGTCTCCCTCTGTCATTTTACACATTTTGGCGATTTTATCGTTCCATACAGGTCCGCTTATTTCGGGAATGGGAACAACAAATCCGCTTACAGAATCTTGCAAGGTTTCGTCATTTTTCAAAAGCCTTTTTAAGTCTTTTACACTTACATATCTTACTTCTCCTGTTTTTATGTCTGTCTTCCCTGCAAGCTGGCATAGCATTTGCTCTGATTTTACAGAAATTTCTGTAATATTCAGCAATTTAATGTTGGTATCATTTACAAAAGCAACTTTATTGCTCAATTTTGCGCCATTCCTTTCTTTGCTACTGCTTCTGCAACCTTTATTCCGTCAACAGCCGCACTCATTATACCGCCGGCATATCCCGCGCCTTCACCTGCGGGATAAAGGCCGTGAACATCTGCCATATAGCTTTCCTTATTTCTTACAATCCTGACAGGCGCCGAGCTTCTTGTCTCCGGTGCCGTCATAACCGCACCGCCAGATGCAAAGCCCTTTAATTTTCTGTCAAATCCCCTTAATGCAAGCCTCAATGTATCAGTAACAAAACGCGGAAAAACCTCTGCAATATTGCAAAATGTAACACCCGGCCTATATGTCGGCTGTATTTTTTCTTCTACTCCATCACCAAGAAAATCTCCCACATACTGTGCAGGAGCTCTGTAATTACTACCTGCTAAAAGGAATGCCTTTTTCTCAATTTCTTCCTGAAAATCCACACCTGAAAGCGGCTCGTTTGTTGGAAAATCGGTGGTATTTACATTGACTAAAAGCGCACTATTTGCATTTTTGCCACCTCTTGCATTGTTGCTCATTCCATTCGTCACCACTCCGCCGGAAAAGGAGGCAGATGCTACTACTTCTCCTCCCGGGCACATACAGAAAGTGTATGCACTTCTTCCATTTTCAAAGTGTGCTGATAGCTTATAGTCGGCAGCGGGCAGCTTGTCCCAAAACTCGCCGTATTGACTCTTATTTATCATTTCCTGGCTATGCTCAATCCTGACACCTACGGAAAAGTTTTTCTGTTCCATTTTAATGCCAAGTTTTTGAAGCATTCGGTAGGTATCCCGTGCAGAATGACCTATGGCAAGGACAACATTATCGGTTTTTATTTCATACCTGCCGTCCGTATTTTCCACTTCTACTCCGTACACGGAATTATTTTCAACCAATATGCTCGTAACCTTATTTAAAAATCGCACTTCCCCGCCCAATTCCTCTATTTTAAGGCGGATATTCTTTACTACATTTCTTAAGATATCTGTACCGATATGAGGTTTTGCGGTATAAGTTATCTCTGTCGGTGCACCAAATTCTGCGAAAGTATCAAGTACAAACTGGCACCTTTCATCGTTGATTCCGCTGTTTAATTTCCCATCGGAAAAAGTACCTGCACCGCCCTCACCAAACTGCACATTTGTTGACTCATCAAGCTTTCCGCTGCTCCAGAATTCTTTTACAGCATTATGTCTTGTATCAACATCTGCTCCACGCTCCAAAAGTATAGGCCTTTGCCCGCTTCTTGCCAGCATAAGCCCCGCAAAAAGACCGCAAGGCCCCGTCCCTACAATAACAGGGCGATTTTTAAGTGCCTTAGTGTCTGGGAATATGTATTTTTTTTCGTTGTATTCTGAAAATCCGTTTATTTTCTTCTTAGTTGTTGCCGCTACTGTATAAACATAGTGAACATCCGCTTTTTTTCGTGCGTCTATGGCTTTTTTGATTACCTTGTAATCTAAAATGGTGTTTTCATTTACCCCGGCACGCTTTGCTATATGCTTTTTTGTAAGCTCATCACCAATATTTACCCGGATATTGTCAATTCTTATCACCTGCAGCCTCACTTCCTGCCAATTTTCCCGATGCCCATGCCCACTGCAGATTGTATCCACCGCAAGGGCCGTCAACATCAAGAACTTCACCTGTTACATACAGATTTTTTATAAGCTTTGATTCCATAGTTTCTGAATTTATCTCTGAAAGCTCTATTCCGCCTGATGTCACCTGTGCATTTTCCCAAGGCATAGTTCCTGTAACATCAAACCTCCATGACTTTATTTTCCTTGCTATCTTTATAATTTCATTTTCTGTCAGAGTATCACTCATCTTAGAAAGAGGTGAAATTCCGCATTCCTTTAACAAAAAATGAGCTAAAGCCTTATTCAAAATACCAATAAGATAGGTTTCCATTGTCTGCTTTGGTCTGGCTTTCAGGATTTTTATTACTTCCTCCTCGGCGTAGTCAGGTAAAAGGTCAAGAAAAACAGGCTCACCTTTTTTTACATACTTGGCAATGCCAAATACAGGTATTCCCGAGATACCATAGTTGTTAAACTGTATTTCACCTGCATCGCATATCCCTGCGTTTGTTGTAACTTTTCCGTAGGCACGGACTCCCCCAACGCTTTTTTCGGTTTTGAGTTGAACCAAAGACGGCACAAGCTTTGTTGTGTGATGACCAAAGGCTTTTAAAAGCTCATAGCCTTTTCCGTCCGAGCCGGATTTTGGCGACGCCATACCTCCTGTTGATACTATCATCTTTTCTGCCTCTATTTTTTGGTCTTTTGAATGGATTACAAAACCATCGCCCGATTTTTCAATCCTTTGCACATCAAATTCTGTTACAATTTTTACCGAAAGTCTTGAAAGTTCAAGCCTTAAAACATCTAAAACTGCAGTTGCCTGACCCGATAGCGGATATACCCTTCCTTCCGCTTCTTCTCTTGAAAGCAGTCCTAATTCCTTAAATAATTCTATAACACTTTCCGGCGGAAAGCATGCCAAACCGAAGGCTACAAATTCAGAGTTGTAGTCTTCAGTCTTTGCGTTTACATTTGTAAAATTGCATCGTCCGTTTCCCGTTGCAAGAATTTTCTTGCCTATACGCGGATTTTTTTCAAGTATGCACACATTTTTTCCGCCTCTTGCCGCAAAAATTGCCGCCATTATACCTGATGCTCCACCGCCTATTACTGCTATATCAATCTTCACTTTCTTCTTTTTCCTTCTCATCTATAAACTCAGTGAGTGCCATCTTTACTGTAACCACAATTGGTACTGATATTATCATTCCAACAATACCGAAAAGTCCGCCGCCAAGGGTTACCGCAAGGATTATCAAAAGAGGAGATGCATCCAGAACATCACCCATAATCTTAGGGCTTGTAAAGTTACCATCAATCTGCTGCAAGATTATAAGCGCAATTGCAGCCCACAA
>JAZNWI010000155.1:0-1855 GCA_045593305.1 Clostridia bacterium
TCGCCAGAGTGACAAGGTACTAAATCTTCCGTTTAAGGATAGCGTTAGAAGAGCAGACCGTGATAATGCAATTGATGTATATCTTGGCGAAGACTATGACGAAGTTTTAGCTGACGGAATATGGGAAACACTATTTACAGAAAAGCCTGAACCATTTACAAGAGCAGAACAGAGAGAATATCTTTCAAAGATTACAGGTGTATCATTGGGTTCAGATGCTTTCTTCCCATTTGGTGATAACATCGAAAGAGCAAAAAGAAGCGGTGTTTCTTACATAGCACAGCCTGGCGGTTCAATCCGTGATGATAATGTAATTGAAACTTGCAATAAGTACGGCATGGTAATGGCTATGACAAAGATGAGATTATTCCATCACTAATATTCGGAGGATTTTATAAATGAACAATTTTTTTGAAGAATTAGAAAATTTTGATAGCGAAGTATATGCTGCATGTAATGACGAACTAAAAAGACAACAGCATAATATCGAACTTATCGCATCAGAAAATATAGTTTCAAAAGCAGTGCTTTTGGCTGCAGGAACAGTATTGACAAACAAATACGCAGAAGGCTATCCGGCAAAGAGATATTATGGCGGATGCGTGCATGTTGATGTGGTTGAGGACATTGCAAGAGAAAGAGCTAAGAAGCTTTTTGGTGCAGAGCATGCAAATGTTCAGCCACATAGCGGTGCAAATGCAAACCTTGCAACATTTTTTGCATTACTTGAGCCTGGCGATACTGTTATGGGTATGAGCCTTGCACACGGCGGACACCTATCTCACGGATCACCTGTTAATATTTCAGGTAAATACTTTAATGTTGTACCTTACGAGGTTGCAGATGGCACAGAAACTATTGACTATGACAAAATGCGTGAAATTGCACTTGAATGTAAGCCGAAGCTTATTGTATCGGGTGCAAGTGCATATTCAAGAACAATTGATTTTGCAAAAATCCGCGAAATCTGTGATGAAGTTGGCGCATACATGATGGTTGACATCGCTCATATTGCAGGTTTAGTTGCAGCAGGTCTTCATCCAAGTCCTGTACCTTATGCAGATGTTGTTACAACAACAACGCATAAGACACTAAGAGGTCCTAGAGGCGGTCTTATCCTTTGTAAAGAGGCTTTAGCAAAACAGATTGATAAGGCAGTATTCCCGGGTGTTCAGGGCGGACCGTTAATGCACATTATTGCAGCAAAGGCAGTTGCATTCGGTGAGGCACTAAAGCCTGAATTTGTAGAATACCAAAAACAAATTATAAAGAACGCAAAAGTTTTATCAGAAGAGCTTTTAGCTAAAGGCTTCAAGATTGTATCAGGCGGTACAGATAACCACCTTATGCTTCTAAACCTTACTCCATTTGGTGTTACAGGCAAAGAGCTCGAAAAGCGTCTTGACGAAGTTCATATCACTGTTAATAAAAATGCAATCCCTAATGACCCTGAAAGTCCATTTGTAACAAGCGGTATCAGAATTGGTACACCTGCCGTTACAAGCAGAGGCTTTGGTGAAGATGAAATGAAGAAGATTGCAAACTGGATTTATGATACTGTAACAGACTTTGAAAATTCAAAAGAAAGAATTTCAAAAGAAGTTCAGGAGCTTTGTGCTAAGTATCCTATTTATTAATCTGTGGAGGTATAACACATGAAAATTTTAGTAGTAGGCGGCGGTGGAAGAGAGCACGCTATTATTAAAAAGCTTAAAGAAAACAAGACAATTGAAAAAATATACGCAATTCCGGGAAACGGCGGTATAGCACAGGATGCTGAATGTATCGCCATTCCGGCAAATGAAATAGAAAAGATTACTGAAAAAGCAATAGAGCTTGGAGTTGACTTTGCAGT
>JAZNWI010000156.1:0-4436 GCA_045593305.1 Clostridia bacterium
GCAAATCGGAACATCACCGAAATACGGCAAAATCTTTGTGTCGATTATAGCCTTTTTATTAGCGAAAGTAGTGGGCTTCAAGCGTGCCTCGCAATCCTTCATATATCTCTCTGTAAGATTTCTCAGAGAAATGTCTGCTGAGAGCTCCTGCTTAGCAAGAAACTCTCTTTCAAAATCCTGAGCTTCTTTTTTCGTCTGGAAGCCCTCTTTTTTCTTTTGTTTTTTCACACCGTTCCAGTCGATGTAATAGAACTTGGTATACCAAGTACCACGTTTGTCTTTTTTCACAGACATAAAAATCTTTCCTTTCATAATTTGTTTTAACAGCCTTAAATTCAGCTTTCACGGAAAGTATGTAAGATTTATTTCAAAAAAGTGTTTTCTGAACAAGAAAACAAAAATTATATCCCTGCAAATTAATTTTTGCAGGGATTGCTGTTTATATTAAGAAAGGTTTAATCGCAAGTGTTTCCTCTTCTCCCGGCAAGCGATATGCTGAAAGATTGCCTTTAACTACCAACAGATCGGACGGTATCATTAAATCAGCAAAAGAATCAGATAAGAAGATAAGCTTTACCATCCCATCTTCTTTGGGACTTACATAAGCAGGAAAAATAATTCCGGCAAACTCCAACGCCATAAAGCCAACCTTTGAAATTGATTGCGGATCGTAGCACACAACGGATCCCACAGTAATGCCTGATTTTGCAAAGCTGTTATCCCTGATAACAAATTCGTTTTCTTCAAGAGATATATCACCAATATCTTCATCAAACAAATAATGGGCAGTTTTTCTTTCTGAGAGAATCCTCTTAACATCTTCTTCCGGTACATCTATGCTTGCAAGAAGAGCTTTAGCAAAGGGATACGGCAAATTACCCTGAACACAGTTCAGATATATTTCACTGACTGTTGGCGGCAAGCCGAACTTTTCAAAAGATTTTTCACTTAACCGTTTGAGAACTCGTTCGTATTTTTCCATATTTATCACTCCTTGCAATTAATTTTATCAGACTAACTATCATAACGTCACGTTCAAAAGCGCACGAAGTTTTACGCGAATAACGAATTATGGCCGTCTATAGCGCACAAAATCAGTTTTCATAAACTAAAATCCCTCTCAGGTGGTAGAGTTAAACTATCACTTTCGGGAGGGATTTTTTTGGTTTACGGATATATTCGAGTTTCGAGTAAGGAGCAGAATGTTGACAGGCAGATGGATGCCTTGATTGAGCTTGGGATAAATAAAAGGAACGTATTTACTGATAAGCAGTCGGGCAAGAATTTTGTCTTATGTTGCTCAAACCGAGCGTGAATTCATCCACCGCAGGCAGAGGGCATAGCGAGCGCAAAGAAAAGGGGCGTGAAATTCGGCAGAGAGTCGCAACCACTCCCCGATAATTTTGACCAAGCCAAGCGTAATTTCCAAAGCGGAAAAATGTCTGTCCGCCAAGCCGCAGAAATGTGCGGAATGAGCTCATCTACCTTTTATAGAAAAACTAAAAATCTTTGAAAATCCGTGTCAAAATGTAGACTTTTTAAAACAGCTATGTTACACTAAAACTACTTATATTTACAATGGAAAATTATGGCGTTTCACAAAGTCTGATTTTTGGAACGGTGGTATGGTTTTATGGCAAAAAGGGTAACTGCACCTCTTAATCCAGGGTGGATTAAGAGCATAATTTCAAATGAGTATGATGATGTTGAGTTACATAAAATAGTTCTTTTTTATGTTATTCATACGCCTTGCGAGAAGATAAGTTATTCCAGTAAGTCAATGAAATATTATGGATGGAATAAAGATGTATGGAAAAAAGGTGTATTAAAAAAAGAGCTTTTTAGAGTTGCAAATTTAGAGATAGGCAAAAATTATTTTTCTGTAAAGAAAACAGAAGAAATAAGAGAGATGTTTAATAAATCAGGATTATCATCAAATTTTCATCGGCAGCGAACTGAAGAGAAAATAGCAATTTATCAGCCTGTAGGATATAACAATGTCACTGGAATTTTGTATCACATTCGCAATTCATTAGCACATGGTAGGTTTACCATTTATCCTGCACAAAAGCCTGATAATCCGGATGAAATTTATTTTGTAATGGAAGACGGAGTGAAAAAAGGCGATAAGTTTTTTGTAAGAGCAAGAATGGTTCTAAAACGAAAAACTTTACTTGACTGGATTGACATTATAGAACATAAAGCAAAAGAATTTCAGGAGGTAGAATAGTATGAAAACATTTAAGAAAGCATTAGCTGTGGTTTTGTGCGTTGTGATAACGCTGACTGCGGCACCGTTTGGCGGACTTGTTGGGCTGGAGTTGCCGAGTCTGTTTGATTTTAATGCAGAAGCAGCTTCGTACAGTGGTTCCTGCGGCGATAATCTGAATTGGTCGCTCGATACATCTACCGGTGTACTTGATATCACTGGCACAGGTGATATCAATAAAAGTGCACCATGGTATTCAAACAGATTGTATATTGAAACGGTCAATATTGCAGACGGCGTAACAAGCATTGGTGATTGGCTGTTTCAAAATTATGATAGCCTCAAAAGTGTAACAATAGGTAACAGCGTAAAAACCATTGGTTTAGGTGCGTTCGAAGATTGCGACAGCTTGGCAAGCGTAACAATAGGTAACAGCGTAAAAACCATCGGCAATCAGGCATTCTATAGCTGCGATAATCTTGAAAGCATAACAATCGGTAAGAGCGTAAAGAGTGTTGGCGATTTTGCATTCTATCATTGCTACAATCTTGAAAGTGTTTACTATGCCGGTGATGTTGCAGGTTGGTGTGGAATAGACTTTGGTAGTATAGATTCTACCCCGATGTGCTATGCTTATAAACTTTATATTGACGGAAAGCGTTTAGAAGGTGAGCATGTTATCCCTGATGATATAATAGAAATTGAAGACTATGCATTTAGGAATTGCACCGGTCTTACGAGCATAATTATCCCTGACAGCGTGACAAGAATCGGCAATTCTGCATTCCGTGGTTGCACCGGACTTGAAAGTATAACAATCCCCGAAAGTGTAACGTACATCGGTAATTATACATTCTATGGTTGTACCGGGCTTAAAGAACTTACAATGCCTATATCAGCAAAAATATATGATGGCTATGACTCATATGCTTTTGTTGAATGCAAAAATATCGAAAAAGTTATCCTGACCAAGGGTAATGGTGAAGCGATAGATTATGGCTCATCTACCTCATCAACGTTGTCAACTACAAGGTATTACAAGTGCACACCGTGGTATTTCAACAGATGTGAAACAGTTATCATCGAAGAAGGCGTAACAAGAATAGGTGATTGGATGTTCTATGAATGCGATGGTCTTACAAGCATAACAATCCCCAACAGCGTAACGAGTATCGGAGAATATGCGTTCTACAAATGCACCGGACTTAAAAGTATAACAATCCCCGACAGTGTAACGAACATCGGCAATTTTGCATTTAAGGATTCTAAAAACATTGTGATTTATTGCAGGTCAGGTTCTTATGCCCAATCGTATGCTGAACTTAACAATATTATGTATGTGCTTATTGACGGTGATTCGGCTGATTTTGCAGTAAAAAACAATCAGCTTGTGTCTTACAAAGGCAGTGCTGCAAGTCCCGCAATTCCCTCCGGCATAACCTCAATCGGCAGCAATGCATTTAAGGATAACGCAACTGTAAAAAGCCTTGAATTGCCGAGCAGCACGACCTCAATTTTCAGCGGTGCATTTTCAGGTTGTACAAATCTTGAAAGAATTGTCATTCCGCACACGGTCACAACGATTGCGGCAGATGCGTTTAACGGCACAAACGCAACAATCGTTTGCTATGCAAATTCCTATGCACATAATTATGCAGTTGAAAACAGTATTGATTATGAAATAATCAGCGTAACGCTAAACGAAACTAAGGTTATTCTTGCGGTCGGTGAGTATTCAATAATCACAGCAACTCCCGAACAGGATTACATCAGCTCTGTTCCGACCACATGGAAATCGAGCGACACAAGCGTTGCAACAGTTGATGCAAACGGCAAGGTTACAGCAATAACCAACGGCGAAGCGACGATTTACGCTCTTGCCCCCAACGGCGAAACTCTTGCTGCCTGTAGCGTAAGAGTAACAATTGATATTGAGCTGAAGATTAAGAATCCGTCAACCACAACAATCAACTACGGCGAAACTCTTGTAATGCACGCTGATTTTGGCGGCGTTGAGCTTCCAGAAGGTTGGTCAATTCAGTGGACAGTTGAGGGCGCTGGCTTCAATATGGCTCCTGCAGCAGACGGCTTAACCTGCAAAATGACATCTGTTGCAAACGGCAATGCAACCGTTAAGGCGACACTTGTTGACGAAAACGGCGAGGCTGTAATTGATGCAGACGGCAACGAAATGTCCGACAGCAAGCAGCTTACCTCAAAAGCAGGC
>JAZNWI010000157.1:0-6013 GCA_045593305.1 Clostridia bacterium
TTGAAAACATGTCCGCAAAACACACTTCCACAGCATCCGCAGCCACTTCCGCCTGCATGAACATCCTGACCTTTTATGTCAAAAATCATCTTTCCGCAATCCTTATGCTTAGGGTAAATGTTATACCCGTCTATATCCATAAGCTCACACAAAACATCAGAGCCGACAGTTGCAAGGTCGCCTGTCACGATTACATCATAGTCACAAGGGCCTGTGCCTGTATCTCGAAATAGCGCCGTTAGTGTATCCGCAGCCGCTCCTGCCATAGCACCGCCCATATTGTTCACATCATTTATACCCATATCAATAATTTTTCCTGTGGTTACGGCTTTGATGTATGGCCCGTCTCCGTCCTTTTTTAAAACTGCCGCTCCCGAGCCTGTTACTGTCCACTGGGCAGACGGTGCTCTCTGACCACCGTATTCAAGGGGATATCTGTACTGCTTTTCTGCAGAGCAATAATGACTTGAAGTTACGCATAAAGCATTATCCGCGCATCCGCCTGAAATCAGCATTGACCCTATCATCATGCTCTCTGCCATAGTGGAGCAAGCACCGTAAAGACCAAGAAAGGGTATGTTCATATTCCGCATGGCATAGTGTGCGCCTACACACTGATTCAAAAGGTCACCTGCTAAAATGAAGTTGACATCTGTTTCCTTTATCCCAGCCTTGGAAAGTGCAAGACGGGCGGTTTCCTCCTGCATCTTGCTCTCCGCCTTTTCCCATGACTTTTCGCCATAATAGTCATCATCCAAAATAACATCAAATTCTCTTGCAAGCGGTCCTTCGCCCTCTTTTTTTCCCACAGTTGATGCCGTCTCAAAAATTGTTGGCGGATTTTCAAAAACCACCGTTTGCTTTCCCATTCTCATAGCTTGTCGCCTCCCTTTTTGATATTTTTTTCAATCAGGGATTTTTTATACAAAAAAAGATATGCCTTTTGGCATATCTTACTGATTACAAACTACCGCAAAGAACACAAGCTCTTCATCTGATGTATTGGTAAGGCTATGTGCATGTCCTTTCGGGCAATAGTGACACTGCCCTGCTTTTACAGGGATAATCTGGTTATCGTACTTAACCTGGCCTGTGCCTTTTAAAATAAGCATAATCTCGCTATCCACCACATGCTTGTGGTATCCCACAGATGCACCGGGTGCAAGAGTATCGCACATAATATTATTCAAATCGTCCTTTACGCTTTTTATGTAAAAGTCACCTTTTCCGCCTAAAAATTCGGTGGTCTTTGACATTTCAACTTTATTAAAATCAATAATCATGTTTTACCTCATGTTAAAAAATCAGCAAGAACATGCTCCTGCTGATTATTATGTTCGGATTATCAAACGATGAATCTTGCAACCTCATCCATGAACTTTGCACAATCATCGCTATGAACTTCAACCTTAATTGGCTTTGACAGGTTAAGGCTGAAAATACCCATAATTGACTTTGCGTCAACTACATATCTGCCTGATGTTAAGTCTACATCAAAATCGTATTTTGCAACGATATTTACAAAATCCTTAACATCGTTAATGGAGCTTAGCATAAGATTAAATTCTTTCATTTGATTTCCTCCTTAAATTTGGTTTGAAATTCAATTTCCATATATTATCATACAACTTTTTTTAAAATTAGTCAAGAGTACTTGCAGAAATTAAATTATTTTTATATAATAGTGATATATTTTATGTATTTATCTTATCCCGTTTGAGAGGTTATAATGAAAAAAGTTGCATTTTACACTTTAGGCTGTAAGGTTAACCAGTATGAAACCGAGGCTATGAGTGAATTGTTTTTAAATAATGGCTACGAAATTACAGACTATGACGGCTTTGCCGATATTTATGTTATAAATACCTGCACAGTAACGGGCATGAGTGACCGAAAGTCTCGACAGATTATACGCCGTGCAAAGAAGTCAAACCCTGATAGCTTTGTAATTGTGGCGGGCTGTTATTCCCAGGTATCACCTGATGAGGTTTTGAATATTGACGGCGTAAACCTTGTTCTTGGAACAAAGGACCGTGGTAATATTGTACGCCTTTATGAAGAAAATATGAAAAATAAAAAGCAGTCAAAGGTAGAGGACATCATGAAGTGCCACACCTTTGAAAGCCTTTCCCTTTCCACCTTTGGTGACAGAACCCGTGCATATATAAAAATTCAGGAGGGGTGTAATCAGTTCTGTTCCTACTGCAAAATTCCCTATGCCCGTGGTCCTATACGCTCCCGTGATTTTGACGAGGTTATAGAAGAAACAAATCGCCTTACAAAAAAAGGCTTTACCGAGATTACCTATGTGGGTATTCATATTGCATCCTACGGTCTTGACACAAAATCAAAGGGACTTAGTGAGCTTCTTTGCCAGGCTGACAAAATTGACGGCATAAAAAGACTGCGCCTGAGTTCCATTGAGCCTATGACCTTAAACGAAGAATTTGCACAGAAAATTAAAGGTCTTGACAAGCTTTGTCCGCATTTTCATTTATCCCTTCAGTCAGGTTGCGATGAAACCTTAAAGCGAATGAACCGAAAGTACACCACAGACGAATACTACAAAATTGTAGAGGGGCTCCGAAAACACTTCCCTGAAGTTGCAATAACCACTGATATTATGGTAGGATTCCCCGGCGAAACAGATGAGGAATTTGAAAAGACCTGCAAATTTGCTGAAAAGGTGGCATTTGCAGATAGCCACATTTTCCAGTATTCACCACGGCCCGGAACTCCTGCCGCCAAATTTGAAAATCAGATTGATCCTTCTGTAAAGGAATCACGAAGCAAGAAAATTATGGAGATTTGCCAAAACTCAAAGCGTGCATTTATGGAACAGTTTTTGGGTAACACAAAAGAAGTATTATTCGAACAAGCTGTAAAAGGCGGTTTTTTTGAGGGGAAAACCGCAAATTACCAGAATGTACTTGTCAAAACCAACGAAGATTTGGCAGGTGAATACAAAAATGTTCTTTTAAAAGAAATAAAAGGCGATAATTTTATCGGCGAGATTGTTAACTAAAAAAGAGGGAAACTCATTTGAGTTTTCCTCTTTTTGATTACCAGATTACAGCAAAATATCCCGCATAGGAAAGTAGCATAAGTACCCCTGCCCAGCCTTTTAGTTTTTTGTCCTTTAGAACGCAAAGCAGCAGCATTACTGCCGCAAGTGCTGAAATAACCGTATCAAATCTAAATCCTGTTGCAAATGGTACAGGGATAACCAAAGCAGAAAGCCCTACAACAAATAGTATGTTGAAAATGTTGCTTCCCACTATGTTGCCGATAGCAATATCCGCATTCCCTTTTCTTGCTGCCATTACCGAGGTGAAAAGTTCCGGAAGTGAAGTTCCGAGTGCTACAATTGTAAGGCCTATAAATCTTTCAGAAAAACCAAAAATTTTAGCCAGATTTGTTGCAGCATCAACCGCAATGTCGCTTCCCCATATAATAAATCCTAACCCAACTAAAGTGAAAATACAGGCCTTCAAAATTGAAATGTCTTCTACTTGGTCATCACTTTCTTTTCTTTCCTTAATTGCGCCATACATTAGGTATCCAATATAGGTGGCAAATATCAAAAGAAGCAAAAGCCCCTCAAGCATAGACACAGTTCCGTCATATCCCATCCATAAAAGTATTAAAGTTGCAGCAATCACAACAGGAATGTCAACTTTTATTGTTGATTTTGCCACAGCAAGCGGTGTAACCAGAGCTGAAATACCTAAAATAATAAGAATGTTTAAAATGTTGCTTCCCACAATGTTTCCGATTGTTATTTCCGCACTTCCCTTTAGTGCTGCAGTTATACTTACAGCTGCCTCAGGTGCGCTTGTACCCATAGCCACAATTGTAAGACCGATTACAAGCTGTGGTATTTTAAGCTTGGTTGCAATTCCCGAAGCACCATCCACAAACCAGTCTGCTCCTTTAACCAACAGAGCAAATCCTACTGTCAGAAGTAGTACCTGTAACAAAATTTCCATTTCTCATACCTTCCTTTTTCCTTTGTAATCAAACAAAAAAAGACTTTTAACACAGCAAAAAACTGTGATAAAAGTCTCGCTTTTTAATACAACAGCGGGCTTTTCGCCGTACTGACGCCGATTGTAACAAGTAACTTGCAAGCTACTCCCCTTTATTCCAGTTTATTATACGAAATTTCGGGGAAATTGTCAATAATTTTTTATACCTCGCGATAGCAACCAAAGAACTTGAACTTTTCGTCAGAGTTCTCCATTTCGGATAGGACCGCATAAAGCTCTTCTGAATAAACAGATGCTTCAACCTCAAAATAAAACTCAAACTCAAAATCACGGCCTGCAATCGGTCTTGACTCAATCTTTGTAAGGTTGATTCCGGCTGCCGCAAACTTACTCATAACGCTGTATAGGGAGCCTGCTGTATGCGGAAGAGTTATAACAAAGCTGATTTTATCCGCACCAGGATAAATTTCAGGTTCTTTTGAAATGCAGATAAATCTTGTGTAGTTATTGTCGCTGTCAATAATATTGTCATCTATAACATGGAGTCCGTAAATCTGCGCACATTCTTTAGAGCAGATGCAAGCAAGGTCATCACGCTCTGAATTTGCCACCATTGCTGCAGCGATTGCTGTATTATCGCACCTCGTAACTGTTACACCTGACAGACTCTTTATGTACTTATCGCACTGACCAATTGCCTGTCTGTGTGAACATATTTCCTTAATCTTTGCATCTTTTTTCTTTGTAGCAAGAACATGGTTAATCTGAATTTTTACAGCCTTTACTATTGAGAAATCGTATGAACTTAAAAGGTCATAAACCTCGGTAACTGTTCCGTGAACACTATTTTCAAGCGGCAGGATTCCGTATCGGCACATTCCCATTGAAACCGCATCTAAAACGCCTTTGAATGTATCAAAAAACATTACTGACGGATTTGCAAAAAGCTTTTCGCAAGCTTTCTGTGAATATGCACCCTCTGTTCCCTGACATGCAACAACTGCGGAATTCGGGAACATGTTTTCAGTAGATTCAAGAGCTTTTTTGATTTTGCCAACTATCTGTGACTGGCCGTCTATCATCTTTGTCTGATATCCACGGCTTACTGAGAAAAGCGTGTTATATAGCACTCTTGCATAAAGCGAAAGATCGTCGGAAACGCTTGAAACAACTTTATTTATTATTTCCCGTTCTCTTTGGCTGTTATAGATTGGAAGCTCGTTTTCCTTTTTGTATCTTGCCACATCACAGACAGCGTTCATTCGTTCTTCAAAAAGCTTTATAAGCTCCTTATCAATACTGTCAATTTTCTGTCTTGCTTCTTCTAAATTCATTAAAATCACTCCTTAGCCTTCAAGCATATTTAGTATTGTAATTGCCGCAACTGCTTCAATTACAGGCACTGCGCGTTTTACTATGCATGGGTCATGTCGGCCTTTTATTACAAGCTTTTCAGCCTCTTTTGTTTTTAAATTAACTGAATTTTGTTCTTTTGAAATTGATGGAGTTGGCTTTATTGCCACCCTGAAAATTATCGGCATACCGTTTGATATTCCGCCCAGAATTCCGCCGGCGTTATTGGTTTTTGTTTTTAC
This sequence comes from Clostridia bacterium, assembly GCA_045593305.1. Lineage (GTDB taxonomy): Bacteria > Bacillota > Clostridia > UBA1381 > UBA1381 > UBA1738. Next base: position 5,585 of record JAZNWI010000157.1, read on the forward strand.
TGTATCCCGGTCAAAATAAAATTCATCGTTGTTTTCCGAACCATACATTCCACTTGCTGCAAATCCTGCACCAAACTCAATTCCCTTCACTGCCGGAACTGCAAAAACATTTCGGGATATTTCACTCTCGATTCCGCCAAAAAGCGGTCCGCCAATACCAACAGGAAGTCCAACTATGGCACATTCTAAAATGCCGCCTACTGAATCCTGATTCTCTCTTGCCCTGTCAATTTCCCCCTCCATTTTAATGCGCACATAATCGTTTATAACAGGAAATTCCTTTTTCTTTACGCTGTCCAAAACATCTTTTGTAACATCTGTCGGCGAAAATCGTTCATCTTTTACATTGTGGATTGCTTCAATATGGCAACCTATATGTATTCCTTTTTCCTCCAGTATCTGAAGTGCCAGAGCACCTGCAAAGCAAAG
>JAZNWI010000158.1:0-1860 GCA_045593305.1 Clostridia bacterium
GTCTTTCCCACCAAATCTTCAACTGATTTATATATCTTCATAAAGTTTCCTTTCTATAAGGTTTCTGCAATTTCGCAAAGTCTTTTAAGACGGTGATTCACTCCTGATTTGCCTATTGGCGGATTTAGTCTTTCGCCAAGCTCTTTTAAGCTTTCGTCAGGGTATTCCTTTCTCAAGGATGCAATCTCCTGTAAGGTTTCAGGAAGCTCTGCAAAGCCTATCTTCTTTTCTATCTTCTTTATAGCTTCAAGCTGAAGTGATGCTGCTTTTGTGGTTTTTTCGATGTTGGCAACCTCGCAGTTGGACTGTCGGTTTGCCTGATTTCTGAACTCCTTTTCAATGGAAATGTTATAGATTTCCATTGCAGTTCCAACCGCTCCCATTATTCCAAGGCAGTCTGCAATACCGCCGTATTCCTTAATATAAACAACACTTCTGCCCTTATTTTCTATAATTTTTGATGCTATCCCCGTTCGCTTTAGTATATGACACAATTTTTCGGCATAGCCTTCATGCTTTATGTCAAATTCCATGTGGTATTGTTTCTTAGGGTCTGATACCGAGCCTGATGCCAGAAACATGCCACGAACATAACTTCCTCGGCAACATTCCTTTGAAAACAGGCGTTTATCATCGCCAAAAAGCAAAAGCCTTGGTGCTAAAACATCCGAGAAAAAATCCCCGTCTATTAAAAATCTAAAACTTCCGTTCCGGTTTGTATGTTCAAAATTCTTTTTAAACACTTTCAAAAGCAAAATACGGATGCGTTCTGCCACATCTTCGTTTTCGGTAGAAACAACAACGCCCTTTTTGGTATAGCTCGCCAAAAGCCGTATTATTGCCGTAAGCTCTGCTATATGGCAGGTGTTACAACCTGTATCATGCATAGCAAGCTGTGCCTTTAGGTTTTGAGTAAATGACATTACGACTTACTCCTTTTTATATCTCTGTGAATAGTATTTACATTATATTCAGAAAGCGATTCTGCAAGCTTATTCGCCATTGTTACGCTTCTGTGCTTTCCCCCTGTGCAACCAACACAGATTGTCAGCGAATTTTTTCCCTCTTCAATGTATAAAGGAAGCAGAAACTTTATCATATCCTGTAGTTTTTTTACAAATTCCTTGCTTTCTTCAGCTGACATTACAAAGTCCTGTACTTCTTTATCGTTTCCTGTTTTGTGCTTAAGCTCGTCCACATAAAATGGGTTAGGAAAACACCTTACATCGAAGACAAGGTCTGCATCAAGCGGTATTCCGTATTTAAAGCCAAAGGACATTACATTTACCGAAAATTCGTCCTTTGAAGTATTTTCATAAATCTCACGAAGTCTTTTCGAAAGCTGGGAAAGACTATAATCCGAAGTGTCAATAACCGCATCGGCTTCGCTATAAATCCCCTCAAGCATTTTCCTTTCGATTGCAATGCTCTCCAAGAGTCCGCCATTGGATGCGATTGGATGCGTTCTTCGGGTTTCCTTATATCTTTTTACCAGAACCTCATCCCGTGCTGTTATGAATAAAAGCTTATACTCATAACCCCTTTCTTTAAGTATGTTAAGGTTTTCCAAAAGCTCTCCTATCATGTCACCCACACGGGAGTCAATAACAAATGCCACCTTATCATACTTTCCGTTTATGGAAACGAGCATTTCCGCAAGCTGTGGGATTATGGCAGGCGGTAAATTATCCATACAGAAAAAGCCTGTATCTTCTAAAAAGCGGATGACCTGTGTCTTACCCGCTCCGCTCATTCCTGTCACTATTGTAAACTGCATTAAAATTCCCCCAGCATTTTTACTTCTGTTTCCAGTTTTACGCCAAATTTTTCGTAAACCGTATCCTGTATAAATTTAATCAA
>JAZNWI010000159.1:0-1607 GCA_045593305.1 Clostridia bacterium
AATTGAGAAGCCTGACCAGATATTGAATCCGAATAGGCAAGGAAGAACAAGGATCATCATAAGAACAATATTGATAATAGCAGCCTTTTTACGGCTTACCTTTGTTAAGTCAAGCCAGAAAGACATAATGTTTTCAAATACCGCAATAACAGTTGAATATGCCGCGAAAATCATGAACAGGAAGAAAAGTGTTCCCACGATTCGTCCGCCAGGCATTGCATTAAATATACCTGTTAGTGTTGTGAACAAGAATCCTGCACCAACAGAACCTGCATCTGCTGTAACACCGCCATTGTAGGTAAATGCAGCAGGGAAAATGATAAGACCTGACATCAATGCAACGCAAGTATCAAGGCTGATAATTGTGATAGCTTCGCCTGTTAAGCGTCTTTCTTTACTGATATAGCTACCGAAAATTGCGATAGAACCAATACCTATACTCAAGGTAAAGAATGCCTGACCCATAGCAGCTGAAATAGCTGTCCAGCCTGCTGCTTTTAGGTTTTCAAATGATGGAATAAGATAGAACTTAAGTCCTTCTGCTGCATTTGAAAGAGTGCAGGAATAAATTGCAAGACCAATCATAAGTGCGAAAAGAATAATCATCATAACCTTTGTGATTCTTTCGACACCCTTCTGAAGACCCAATGAGCATACGCCAAAGCAAATAAGAATTGTTGCAAAGGTTGCAGGGATTGTAATCTTTAAATTACTTACCATAGAACCAAAGTATTCACCTGCACCAGCTGCATCAAGTGGCATAATAGAGCCGTTTAGATACTTAAAGAAGTACACAAGCATCCAGCCTGAAATTGCTGTATAGAACATCATTAGAAGATAGTTTCCGGCAATTCCCACATACTTCATCAAGTGCCATTTTTGACCTGGTTTTTCTAAAGCATCAAAGGATGATGCAATACTTTTCTGACTGGCACGACCAACTGCAAGCTCTGCAACCATTGCAGGAATTCCCAAAAGAATCAAAAATGCAATGTACATAAGTACAAATGCAGCACCGCCATAGCCACCTGTGATAATCGGGAAACGGTAAACATTACCAAGGCCGATTGCACAGCCGGCTGAAATAAGGATAAATCCCAACCTTGAACCAAATTTTTCTCTTTCCATAATAAAACCTCCGATCGATTTTATGATATATCTATAATAGCATAAAAACGGCAATTTTACAAGAAAAAAAATAAGCATATAACAAAAAAGAGAAAGAATATACTTTCTCTTTTATCTTTTATTTATTTGTAAGTGTAATAATTCCAACCTCCGGAGCATTTCCGAGCCTTGGAACAGGCAAGGTATTGCTGACGCCACGGTTTACAATCATGGTTGTTTTATCGCTTGTTACCACGCCACCGGTGTCTTTTGGGAACAGCATTCGTGTTTTTGAAAGCAGGCTTGATGATGGCGCCAAAACCCCGCCAATACCGGGAATCCTCACTTGTCCGCCGTGCATATGGCCGGATAAAATAAGGTCGAAGCCTGCGTCCTTTACCATATCAAAAAGGTTTGCGCGATGGAAAAGAAGTATGTTGAATCCATCAATTTTCTGAAGTGAATCAAGGTTTTTTTGCATATTTTCAGAGATAGACCCA
>JAZNWI010000160.1:0-2577 GCA_045593305.1 Clostridia bacterium
TTTAAAATCATTTTTCAGCTGAATCAACACATGGATGATGTCGATTTTTTGCTTGATAACCTTATGAACGAGCTTCCGGCAAGCATAACATCTATGCCGTACATAAAGAATGTGGTATATGGTGTTATGGAAAAGTATGACAAGCTTACAGGAATAATCAGCGAGAACCTGGCTGATGGCTGGAAAGTGGAGCGTATTTCCAAAGTGGCAAGAGCCGTACTTTTGCTTGCGATTTATGAAATTAAATATGTGGAAGATGTGCCGGAGAAAGTTGCAATCAACGAAGCAATTGAGCTTGCGAAAAAATTTGATATGCCGGACTCATCTGTATTCGTAAACGGCGTTTTGGCCAGTGTTGTAAACAAATGAGCATTTATCTTGGAATAGACACATCAAACTACACTACATCTGTAGCAGCGGTAGGCGATGTTTTTATAAACGAACGAAAGATTATTGATATAAAAGAGGGTATGCGTGGAATCCGTCAGTCAGACGGCGTATTCGTGCATTTAAAGGAATTACCTCAGCTTTTTGACAGGCTTTCTATTGATATGAAAAGCGTATCGGCGGTGGGAGTATCTACAAAACCCCGAAATGTTCAGGGGTCGTATATGCCGGTGTTTTTAGCAGGCGAGAGCTTTGCAAAGGTGATTGCAAAAAGCCTTGATGTGCCGCTTTTTGAATACTCTCATCAGGATGGGCACATTATGGCAGGCATCCTTTCCCAAAACGCAGAAGAACTTTTGGAGGAGCCGTTTTTGGCGGTGCATTTATCGGGCGGAACAACAGAAATTTTGGAATGTGAGTACAAAGGCAACCATTTCGATGTAAATATTGTAGGTGGAACAAAGGATATTTCTGCAGGCCAGCTTATAGATAGGCTGGGAGTAGCGCTTGGAATGAAGTTTCCGTGCGGAAAAGAGCTTGACAAATTGAGCCTTTCCTGTGATAAAAAGCCGATGAATTTTAAAACTTCAGTAAAGGAAGGCTACATAAACTTTTCCGGAATAGAAACCAAACTAACATCATTGGTTGGCATAGAGGATGCAGGACTTTTAGCAAAAACAGCACTTGCATTTATCGGCAAGAGTTTAACGGAAGCAATCAATTTCCATAAGCCAAAGAAAGTGCTTTTTGTGGGCGGTGTTGCATCAAACACACAGCTTCGGGAGTATTTCGAAAAGGAAATTGATGCTAAAACTTACTTTGCATCAAAGGAATTATCCTGCGATAACGCAGTAGGAATTGCAGAGCTTTGCCGAAGAGCATTTATATAATATAGGAATTTGGGAAAAACACAATGACATATATTTCAAAATTGCTCCCCTAGTCTTACGAAAACAGGCGGGGATTCTATCAAAAGCTTTTTTATAAGGAGATGATAAAATGGAACCGATTATGGCAACGGTCAGTCAACTGAACGCTTATATGAAAAGGGTTGTTGACGGTCAGACTGCTCTTAACGATATCTGGATTAAGGGCGAAATTTCAAACTTCAAAGACCATTATTCGGGTCATCTTTATATAACCTTAAAGGATGACGGCGGTGTTTTAAAAGCCGTTATGTTTAAGGCGGCGGCATCAAATTTGACTTTCAAACCGGAGGACGGAATGAAAGTTATTGCACGAGGCAGAATCGGTGTTTATGAACAAAGCGGAACATATCAGCTATATATAAACGAAATGACACCGGACGGACTTGGCGAGCTTTATGTGGCGTATGAACAGCTTAAGAAAAAGCTTTCAGAAGAAGGACTTTTTGACGATGACAGGAAAAAGCCAATCCCAAAATACCCTGAAAAAGTGGGTGTCATCACTGCGGCAACAGGAGCGGCTGTTCGCGATATAATAAATGTTATAACAAGGCGTTATCCATACTGCGAGATAATTATTTATCCGGCACAGGTGCAAGGAGCAGGAGCAAAAGAAAGCATCGTTTCCGGAATTGAGTATTTTAACGAAAAAGAACTTTGCGATACATTGATTGTAGGTCGTGGCGGCGGTTCTATTGAAGATTTATGGGCATTTAACGAAGAAATTGTAGCACGAGCTATAGCAGATTCTAAAATCCCTGTAATCTCTGCGGTGGGTCACGAAACCGACTTTACTATTGCGGATTTTGTAGCAGACCTTAGGGCACCAACACCGTCTGCAGCGGCAGAAATTGCCGTACCGTCACAGCTTGAACTTTTATCTAAGATTTCTACAATGTCAGGCAGGATGCAGTCGGCAGTAGTAAATGGACTAAAAAATAAAAGGCTTTTAATTGAAAAGCTTTCAATGCGAAGCCCTAAAAACCGAATTGATGACTTAAGACAGAAGAATGATAACTTAATTAAACAAGCGGAAAAAAGTTTCCTTTTAACCTTTGAAGGAAAGAAAAAGGAGCTTTCAAAAATTTGTGCAAAGCTTGATGCATTAAGTCCGCTTGGAGTTATGGCAAGAGGATATGCCATTGCTCAGGAAGAAGATGGAACAGTTATCAGGACAATTAAGAAAATGTCACCGGGCAAGGAGTTCAGCTTAAGACTTTCTGACGGTGAGTGCCAATGCGAAGTAAAGGAGATGTAGGTATGT
>JAZNWI010000161.1:0-4377 GCA_045593305.1 Clostridia bacterium
TGTAAACACCATCAAGAACAGGCGAAGATGCCGAAGTTAAAAGCTTTTCACCTACAATAAAGCCGTCGATTTTAGCACCCTGATTAAGCATATCCTTAATAAGTATTTCGTCAAGGGAGTTAGAAGCATAAATATCACAATCCGGAAAACCTGCTTCATCAAGGAGCCTTCTTGCTCGTTTTGAAAGATATGTCATATCACCACTGTCTATGATTATTCCGGCAGGTCTGAAGCCCTTTGGCACAAGCACACTGTTGAAGGCTTCAATAGCATTTTTCACACCACTGTCAAGTGTATCATAGGTATCAACAAGCAGAGCACCGTTCTCACCGTGCTCTTCAAGGTAAGCTTTAAACGCCTCCAGCTCACTGTCAAAAAGCTGAACCCAACCGTGTCCCATCATAGTCACCAATGGGATATTGTATTTTTTTGATGCAGGGTAAAGAGTTGTGGCGCTGACACCACCAACAAAGGCAGCTCTTGCCCCATCAATTGCAGCATCAAAGCCATGTGCTCTTCTTGCACCTGATTCAACCACCCTTCTTCCTGAGGCTGCCCTTACAACTCTGTTTGCTTTGGTGGCAATAAGAGTCTGGTGGTTGATTGTATTAAGCAAAAGTGTTTCTATAAGCTGCGCCTGCAAGGCAGGACCTTGAACCTTAACTATCGGCTCATTGGGAAAAACAGGTGTACCCTCAGGCATTGCATAAACATCACAGCTAAACTTGAAGTTTCTTAAATATTCAAGGAACTGTTCGGAAAAGCCTGATTTCTCAAGCTTTTCAAGCTCTTCCTCGTCAAAAGAAATACCGGAAAGCTTTTCAATTAACTGCTGCAAGCCTGACATAACTGCAAAGCCACCCGAATCGGGTAATTCCCTGAAGAACATATCAAAGGTCACATAAACATCAGCCATACCGGCAGAAAGTAACCCCTGTGCAGTTGTAAGACAATTATAATCTGCAAAAAAATCTTTATCGAAGCTCATATTTTACCTCCGAAAACAAAAATATGTTATAAATCATTTTTTATTTTATCACAATACAGAAGTTATAGCAAATATTTTTCTATTTTTTCCAATATATTTACGATAGATTTTAAACACACATCATATTACTTGTTGAAAAATTGTTTTTGTTGTGGTATTATATCACCATTAAAAGCAGTTTTCTGCACAAATAATAGAAAGAGGTTCCGATATGAGAGTTCGAAAGCTACCTGTCGGCACCCGAAACATCTGTGGAGCCAAGGTCGAACAAAGACGCAAGGAAATCGGGATGAAACAAAAAGACCTGTTAACTCAATTACAGATTCGTGGTGTTGACCTTAACACATCCGGCTTATCAAAATTAGAAGGACAGGTTCGTTCTGTTTGCGACACAGAGCTCATAGCCTTATCCGAGGTTTTAGGGGTTTCCGTTAACTGGTTACTCGGTTTAGAATAAAAATGACTGATTGTTCTGAAAAGAGTGAGATAGTCAATACTTTGTAGACACAAAAAAAGAATAAAGTTAAGCTGCCAGTTCAATACGATATTGGACTGGTGGTTTTTTGTTTAGTTTTCGTAAAGGCTTGATGTAATTAAAGTAATGTACGGTTTCTGCAACAACTTGGTGTATGTCATCACACTTCCAGTACTGGAAGTGTGATGACATAACATCTTTGAATCTGCCGAAGAATGATTCAATAACGGCATTGTCTCTTGGTGTTCCGGCTCTTGACATACTTTGAATTACATTGTATTCTTTAAGCAGGTTGCAATAACCTGCTGATGAGTACTGGACGCCCTGGTCGCTGTGCAAAAGGATTTGGGTTTCAGTGCTCTTTGCTTTTTCTAAAATTCTTTTTGCCGGTTTCATAACAAGAAAGTTATCAAAAACATCTGCTAATTCATAATCAAGTATTTCATTGTTGAACAAGTCCAAGTAACAAACAAGGTAATACCACTTGTTTCTGTGTTTGATATATGTAACATCAGTAACAATTTTTTGCATAGGTTTATCTGCTTTGAATTCTCTATTTAAAACATTCCTAAATCGATAATGTTCTGCACCTTCGTTGGCTGCAGAGCATTTTTTCTTTCTGACAAAACCTGATACACCTAATCGTTTCATCGATTTCCACACAGATACATCAGAAACTTTCCACCCATACATATTAAGCAGGGTATCGTTCAAACTACGATATCCCTGTGATGGGTAGTGTGAATGCAAATCGGCAACATAATAGTCTAATTCTTGCTGTTGTTTCTCGTATCTGTTCAATGTGCCTTTTCTCTTTAACCACTTGTAGTAACCTGAACGAGAAACCTCGTACACATCACATAATTCTTTTATGGAATGTGTTTCACTTTCTTTTTCTATACATGCATATATTTGTTGAATCACTTTCTTCTGGCATCGCCCCTTTCCAGTTCTATGGATTTTTTTAACCGTACTATCTCCGCATCTTTCTTTAACAATTCTCTTTCAAGTAGAGCTACTTTGTATTCTAATTGTTCTGTTGGTGTTAGTTCTTTCTTTCGGTAATATTTTGCAAGAGGGTTACCTGGTTTTCGTTTGTTAACTAAAGCTTCTTCGCCGCCCTCCAAGTATTGTCTTGTCCATTTACCAATCATTGAATCACTTAAACCTGTTTCCTTTGCTAATGATAACGCGGCTTCTCCTGCTAAATTTCTTTGTACTATTCTAAGTTTTTCTTCTTTTGTATGACTTTTGTTTGTTCCACCTTTTGGTCTACCCATATCTTTCATCTCCTTTTCTTTATCTTAACATAAAAAATGATAGTAGACACTTTTTTAGTGTCTACTATCACTATATCATTTCACTTCGCCAGTCGTTTTTTAGTCGCCACTTTAGCAAATAGCAATTAGCAAATAGCAAATAGCAATTAGCAGTTAGCAGTTAGTAATAAGTGATTAGTTAAAGCATTGCAAAGCCTATCCCTCTTTTTTGCTTTAGCAAAAAGGAGGGGGGACCACGTCAGTGGTGGGTGGTACTAAAATGCGAAATGCGAAATGTGAAATGTGAAATGCGAATTTCGAATTCCGAATTCTAATTTGCGCTTTACACTCTACACTGTAGTAATACCAACCAAAACACAAGGAACGGTTTTGTGCAAACTGTACCTTGTGTTTTTTTACCTCTTGTACTACAATAAAAATATGGTTTATTTGGAAAATTTTACAAGGGGGATTTTGTGTGAATAAAGCACAGTTTGTTTTTAAGGCAGTAGATATTATAGGGAACCCGTCACAGAATAACATCAGGTATCAAAATGTACTTTCTGTAAAAGACATAGCCTATGGTAGCGAAAAATTAAATACAGGGGATTTATATTACATTCCCGAAATTCTGGGTGACGGTAAGAAACACCCTGTTATTGTTTATTATCACGGTGGAGCTTTCCTTGCAGGTGATAAAAAATACAGAGTTTCTATTTGCGAGTATTATGCAAAAGAGGGGTATTTTGTTTTCTGTCCAAATTACCGTATGCCACCTGAGGTGGATTATAAAGGTCTTATGAGGGATTGTGTTAATTCCTTGAATTTTGTTTCTGACCTTGTAGGTAAATATAATATTGATTTAGAAAATGTGGTGCTTACAGGAGACTCTGCAGGCGGCTATATTGCAGCATACCTTGCAGCAATTAAATATAATGAACAGCTTTGTGATGTCCTTGCTTGTAACAAGGTTTCGGTTGAACTAAAAGGTCTTATGCTAATGTGTGGCATTTATGATTTAGAGGTGCTTATGAAGGGGACATCCCTTTTCGGTGTAATTCCCACCACAGCAAGAACACTTCTTAATTTCAATTTCAAAAACGATTTTTCAAATATAAAAGAATTTCCCGATTACGAATATATTTCACCTGCAAGCTTTGTAAATGATAAATGGTGCTCAACCTTTATTTGCTGGGCAGATGATGATTTGGTGTGCCAGGGTCAGGGTGAGCCAATGGCTGAAAAGCTTAAAGCAGTAGTGCCTTTTTATGACCAGTATCATATAAATGGCATTCAAAACAACCACTGCTTCCACCTTACACCCTCAATAAATAAATATGCACGGGAATGCTTGCAGAAATCTCTCGATTTCCTTGTAGCGTTATTTGCGGAGGAGAAAGTTGCTGTGTAAGTGCAAAATGCAAAACGCAAAATGCAAAACGCAAAATGCAAAACGCAAAATGCAAAATGCAAAACGAGCTTCGCAATACTTTTTTTACACACTGGCATCTGGCATCTGGAAACTAAAAAAGACGGTCATTCGAGTCGTACTCTAAAGGACAAAAAGAGTTAATGTAGCAAAAACTGCATTAACTCTTACTTTTTTGCACTGTCACTAAAAGTGGTGAGTAAGTGCGCTTTTAACTTTAAGTGAT
>JAZNWI010000162.1:0-2252 GCA_045593305.1 Clostridia bacterium
CCGCCGTGCTTCGGTCCTTTTAGTGATCCCAAGGAAGCTGCAACAGAGGAATATGTATCTGTTCCTGAAGATGATACAACATGGGTTGTAAAAGTTGAGTTGTTACCGCCACCATGCTCTGCCTGAGCAACCAGACAAATATCCAAAAGTTTTGCTTCAAGCTCGGTATATTTACTGTCAGGGCGAAGCACATAAAGAATTGTTTCTGCAGTGGAAAGCTCCGCAGGTGGTGTATGGATAAACAGACTGTGACCCTTCTGGTAATGGTTGTACGCCTGGTATCCGTAAACTGATAAAAGCGGGAACACCGCAATTAGCTGTAAGCTCTGACGAAGTACATTTGATATGCTTGTGTCATCTGCAAGCTCATCGTATGAGTACATTGTCAGAACACTTCGGGCAAGGGTATTCATCATATCCTTTGATGGTGCTTTCATGATAATATCACGAACAAAGCTTGTTGGAAGCATTCTGTATTCCGCTAAAAGCTTTCTAAAATCACTAAGCTGTTCTTCTGTCGGCTGTTCACCGAACATTAAAAGATATGTTACCTCTTCAAAACCAAATCGTCCTTCTTTAGTAAATCCCTCAACAATCTGCTCAATATCCACACCGTGATAATAAAGCTTACCCTCACATGGAATCATTTCGCCGTCGTCAATTGTGTATGACTTAACCTCACCAATCTCGGTAAGACCTGTCAGAACGCCTCGTCCACTCTTATAACGAAGTCCGCGTTTTACTTCATATCTATCGTATAGCTCCGGGTCAATATGCCCGTTGTTGTCACATTTTTGTGCCAGCACCTCTACCTTGGGTAGCAATTCTTCAAATCTGTTCATGTCCTTTTCTCCTTATCCACGATTTTTTATGGAAAATGCAAGTCTTAAGGAAAGTGCCTTAAGATTTACATATCTCTTTCTCATTTGTTGTGCCAAATGCACTTCCTCTATTGCGCAAGCTATCTTTTCTTCCCGGGTTTTGTTTGTGAGATTTATAAGGCCGTCAATAAAATCTGTACTTTTAGCGAGGTTTTTAACTCCCTGGGAAATAAGCAGCATATCCCTTAAAAATCCCTGCCAGAACCTTAAAACAAGGTCCGCATCATCCTTATTCTCTTCTAAAAACTCTGCTATCTGATACCCGTCAAGCTTTCTTTCTGATAAAAGTGCTTCCAGCTTTTCAAAGCTTTCCCGCCTTAGAGATACAAAATTCTCGGTGTTTAATATTTTCTCAATATCGCCCACAACTCCGCCGGCATACTGCACCAAAAAGTCTATTTTCTCTGTACTTTCAGGGTAGTTCCTTTTTATATATTCTTCTACTATTTTGTCGGTAACAGGATTAAATCTTATGGAGGTGCATCTTGAACGGATAGTTGGGAGTAAGCTCTCATTATTCTCCGCCAAAATTATAAACACCGCGTATTCTGGTGGTTCTTCTAAAACCTTCAAAAATGCATTCTGGGCCTGCTCATTCATATCATCGCCATAAGAGATTATATAAACCTTTTTCCCGCTCTCGTACGGCTTTGTATATGCGTCAGTTACAACACTTCTTATCTGGTCAACGCTGATATTTCGCTTGCCGTCTTGTGGTGTTAACTCATAAATATCAGGATGAGATTCCGCCTTTGCCATAATGCAGGCATTGCAGCTGCTGCAAGGTGCTGAGGCGGTGTTTTTGCATACCAAAGCACCGGCAAACAATCTTGCACATTCCTTTGCACCGACACCTCGTTCACCTTCAAAGATATATGCCTGGTTGGAGGTTCCCTGCCGTATGTTGTTTATTAAGTTTTCGGCAATTTGCTCGTGCAAAATCTCATAACCGTACATAATTTATTCCTCAATTTTATAAACTCTCTTTGCGTTTTGGAAAGTTATTTCCTCCACAGCCTTTGCAGTCATCCCTTTAATTCCCGCAATTTCTTCTACTACATATTTTATCAAATCTGAGCTGTTTCTCTTTCCACGAAACGGCTCAGGTGCAAGATATGGCGCATCTGTTTCAAGAACAATTGACTCTATCGGTACATATTCCGCCACTTCCTTGATTTTTCTTCCATTTTTAAAGGTAACTGTTCCGCCAATTCCCACATACATGCCAAGGTTCAAAACATCCCTTGCCATTTCTCTGCTTCCTGAAAAGCAGTGAACTATTCCGCCAACATCTCTTGCATTTTCGCTTTTTAAAATATCCATAGTGTCACCATGGGCATCCCGATCATGAACAATAATTGGCAAATTCAC
>JAZNWI010000163.1:0-5639 GCA_045593305.1 Clostridia bacterium
GTGCAAACAAGCAAAAAATCCATATTTGCGGCAATACCGAAACAACGCTCACCGCCGAATTCACATTCAAGCTGATTGCCGAGATAGGTGGCGTTATCATCAAGGAATTTTACGGTCTTTCCGTTAGGAAGGCGGTATTCGAGGTTGATGTATCCGCCTACAAGTGCATTAAGTTTTTCAATCTTCGGCATTCCTTCGATATGTAAATCATTAAATTCGCTGATGAGCTGTTGCTTGAATTCCTCAAACTTTTCTGCACCGTCAAGGTTTTTGTATTTTTTCCAGTAATCGAGCTTTGGCAGCATATCCTTCATATAAGCACGAGCTTGTTCCGAAGTAAAATGCTCACTTGCCATATTCTGCACGCAGACCTCTATCAGTTCATCCATATCGTGATACATATATTCTCCGTCTGCATAACACCATTTGCAGTATTCCTCGTTGAAAACACCGTCGGTTTCTTTGCTGATATTGCTGTCTTCAAGCGGCATACCGCAGCATTGGCAAATAAGCTGTCTTGGAGAACCCAAAAGAGTGTTGATAGAAACATCAAACAGCTTTGATAAAAGCTTCAGAGTTTCCGTATTAGGCGTTGTTTCACCGTTCTCCCATCGGCTGACCGCCTGGCGGGTAACAAAAACCTTTTCGGCAAGTTCATCTTGTGATAAACCTTTTTTAGTTCTCAGTTCAAGTATAATATCTTTTGTTTCCATAAATTTATCACCTCAGTATTATTCTAACACCGAATGTTTTAATGAACAAGCAACTCGCTGTTGCTGTTATTTCATCAAATTCAAGTTTATTTACTATTATACAAATTGGGATTTGTTGTTCTGTACAAAGCGGGAATTATACTGAACAAACGCTCAAAGAACTGACGGTATTGCGGACAGAGGTCTTGAAAAAAAGATAAGACACGATGCCAAAACGCGGTAAGTGAGTCGCACATATCTTTTACGAAGCGCTCGAGCTTTGTAAGTCTGTTATTCTCGTCATAACCGTTTTTATCTTTATAGACACGGACATAATCAATCAGCCATTCTATCGGATAGTTATTTTCGGGCTCATCCCAACCGCTGAAATCAGAATTTATATACATTGACAAAATCATGCACATTCTGTATTGCGGTGATTCCCTCGTCTGCGCCACTTCTTTTCCGTCAACATAAAATGTTATTCCTTCGGGTCTCCAGTCCATAGCATAGGTGTGAAATTCATTAACATAGTCACTTGGGTCGCCATCCAATTCAACCCTGCTTGCCCATTCGTCAAGATCGGGATCATCCCAAGCATGGACCTTCGGTTCAAACACTCCGGGTGACTTAAAAAAGGTTTCCAAGACATCTATTTCGCCATTCTGAACAGAGTCTGTTCCGTCGGTATCATCCTGAGCACCGATAAGCCACCATGATGCGTATCCGCCGCCACCTGTGTCAGGCATTTTCATTCTTATCTCAAAGTAGCCGTACTGTGTAGCGTATCCTTCATAAGGCCCGACTTCCCTCTGCTGAGTTCCGCCAGGATGCAGATGATTCTTTTCCCAAGTCTGAATGCCGTTTGCTATCCATAAAAGGTTATCGGGGTCTGCTGAACCGGGCTGACCGCCGAAATAATCTGGCGAATCCTTTGTGATATACAGATTCAGACAACCGTTCTCGATTTTATATCTTGCAGAGGAGCCTTCTGTATTGGCAGTGCAGTGGGGTAAATATTGCGGCAGCCAATACTCTGTATTTATTTTGTCATCATTAAATTCGGTGCTGAAATCAAGCACATAGCCTTCCTTTTCGGGGATATTTTCTTCGGCAGATGCGACTGACGGGAAAGCGACTAACATAGATAAAACAAGCAAAAATACAATGCTTTTTCTGAACATAATTTTTATCCTTTCGTGCGAATTATTATTTAACTGTTCTGCAAATTGGAATTTGTCAATCCTTTGCAACCAACTTTTTAATTCTTTCGGGATTATCAATGTAGGTTTCGGTATAGCCACACTCAGGGCATACGGCACATTTGATTTTCCCTAATGATCCTTTGAACATTCCTTTTTCACGAACATCCACACCATAACCGCCATTGGTGACCATAACTGCCAATTCTTCAACCATGGCACTTTCACACCTTAAACATTTTCTCATATAAATACACTCCTGCAAATTCTTATTTCTCTAATTGATTATACCACACACCCACACACAAGTAAATAATTATCCATCGCACGCTTCTTTTACACATTCTATCTTCACTCTCAAAATATATGATTCTGATATATGGTTACCGTTTCTTTTAGTGATTACAGATTTATTTTTCGGATCAGACATACGAATTGCAATAAAAATTTGACTGTTTACTTTTTAAACAGCTGCTCAATAAAAAAAGTGTCCGAATTACTCGGACACTGTAGAATGTTAGTTTATTAATTCGATTGCGGTGCGGAATAGTTTTCGGCTGCGTAAACAAAGCCTTCAACAAGAAACTCACGTGCCTGCTTTGCAGGAGTGGAATAACTCAGCAAATCAAAACCGTGGAAACAACCGTCCAGAGTCATAAACCTGACCTCTACACCGGCATTTTTAAGGTTTTCCACATAAATCAAAGTTTCATCATAAAACGGGTCAACCGTACCGATAAAAATAAGCGTTGGCGGAAGAGAAGAATAATCCGTCTCTCTTGCCGGTGCAGCATATTTTGAAACGTTGTCAGTTGCATAATCATCGCCGAGATAGAGTTTCCAAGCATTTACATTGGACTTTTCATTCCAGATAGGTGCATCGTTACCCTGCATGGACTCAGTTGTCATTCTGTCGTCAAGCATAGGATAGAGCGGCATCTGAAAAGCAATATTCACATCCCCTGTATCCCTCGCCTTTAATGTAACAGCAGCGCAAAGTCCGCCGCCGGCACTGTTACCGCCGACAAATATACGGTTTTCATCCATACCGTATTTTTTACCGTTATCACGCAGCCACAAAAGTGCAGCATAGCAATCATCAAAAGCCGCAGGATACGGTGCAGTTGTGGAGTTTGTATAGTCAGGTGCGACAATAACGCAGCCTGTCGCATCAATAAAGCTCTGGATAAAACTGAAATCCTGCTCCGGACAGCCAAGGCCGTAACCACCGCCGTGAATCCACAGTAAACCCGGTACGTTATCCTTCTTTTTTTGCGGAGTGTATACGCACAAACGTAATTCAGAGCCATCCTCACGCTCAACAAAAACTTGCTCACGGGTTATATTACGTGTTAAATCCGGCAAGCCGATATTATCCATAAAGGCATTTGCAAGCTTGAAAAAGCTTTCGTTCATTGAAGGCATTATAATACGAATCAGATTGCCTATAAAACGTATTTCCGGATGAATTTCTTCAGATTTAACGTTCCATATGTTCATAGAAAATTCCTCCGTCGATGAATTCAACGCACTGTCTGCTTTAACAGTAAACGGTATGCTGACGATAAGAATACAAATAAATAAGCAAATTATTCTTTTCATTGAATCCATCCCCTTCATCAAAGTAATTTAATTATATATCGGCATAGTTTTTAATTTCAATGTTTTTTCAACAGTGTTACTGAAATTTTACAAAAATTAAATAATACTCCTCAATTCAATTAAATTACCTTTCATTATTTAAATACAAGTTTCTTGGGTAAAGTGTGAGTATTTGTGAGTAAAAAACCCTTGATTTTTACTCATTTCTCAAAATTTCTCATGGATTTGAAGAAAAAAATTGATTCTGAGGTAAACGATGATTAAAGTTTCTGAAAAAAGGGAAAACCCTGAAACCGTTGATATATCAACGATTTCAGGGCTTACCAATAAGTCCGACACTTATTAATTTTGGCAGTACGTCTCATTTTAGAACCATCAAAACTTTTGATTATATTATCGGTATTTCTGTTATTCTTAATTTAGAACAACCATAAGGATAAAGAGTAATTTCTTCTTCGTCAGAAACGGCATCTAATGATTCGGGCACTCTTGCGCAAACATTTTCATAACCGTCTTCAAGACCCCAATTAATTTTTCTGGCTTTAGCTTTAATTACCACCGGCGGTTCATCACTCGAAAACGGAATATTAGCAATATTGTTTCTGAAAACAGTAAAAATATTACCGGTTAATGCATAATTCCAATCAGAAAGCGGTAACAACTCGTAATCACAGTACGGATACTTTCTTTCAACACCGTCTCTTGTAAATTCATACATTTTCTTTTCAAATTTGATGGGTATCGAAAAAACCAAAGAGCCACATTTGATTGTATTAAGGCCTCTTGGTCTTTCTTCTAAGTAAGGTACTGTATCAAAAGTGATAATTATCTCTTTATTTTCATTAGCTTTAATTGCAAAATTCAAGTTTTTATCTGTAACAGACTTATTATTTACTTTAACATTTTCAGCAAAAGAAGGTATACGGATTTTAAATATAAAATCACTTTTTGAATTTATTGTGTATTTAAATGAATTTACAAACGGATAAACAGTTTCCAGAACAATATGCTTATCCTCGGTTTTTAATTCTGACGGCAACGGTATTGCGCTTATTACTTCGTTATTGTCAAACATAAATGCCGAAAGAGCAAGTTTTGGGAAACCTTGGTTAAAGTTTGCCGTACAGCAACCAAAGTTCGGCTCAAGTCCAAACAAATGAGCTTCGCTGCTGTTCGTTCTGAAAAGAGATTTACCGGGAAATTTTTCACAAGCAATCTGGTTACTCATTTGTACATATTGATGAGTCCACATGTCATCGCTTACAGTTGCAGGCAATGCATTGAAAGCTACAACCTCTAACCGTTCAGCCCACTTATTATCGCCTGTAAAAGCAAACAAAAGCTCGTAAGAGTACATTTCCTCAACAACAGAGCAAAGTTCGGTTCCTTGAATTGCGCTAAGCCCCGAAAGGCACTCGTCACCGGTAAATGTTTCAACCGGTGTTCCGTTATATTCCTTTAATATTTTATACAGATATTCCGCATTATCAGTGTAATCAGCATCGAAAAGCTCACAATATAGAGCTTCATATTTCAACATCATCATAAGATTTACAATATGTGTTTCAAATCTCCAACGATTTAACGGTTTTTTCCATAATTCTATAAAATCATTATAATCCGCACCTTGATTTTTTAAAATTTTCGCAAGCTCCAGAAGCCATGATTCATTGCATCTTTTATAAATAAAATTAATTGCGATTAAGCCTTCATACCAACGGAATTTCCCCCAATTAAAAAGTCTGATTTCCCCTTTCATCAATAAATCATAATAGTTTTTCAGAACATTATA
Organism: Clostridia bacterium; assembly: GCA_045593305.1. Classification (GTDB taxonomy): domain Bacteria; phylum Bacillota; class Clostridia; order UBA1381; family UBA1381; genus UBA1738. Next base: position 5,289 of record JAZNWI010000163.1, read on the forward strand.
AATAACATCGGGTATTCTGTCATCTTTAGAACATTCATAATAAACTGTAAGAACCTTTGAAATCAAAAGAACTGCCCATGTATCATATTCTTCCCTTTCGGAATCTTCACACGGGCAAATCCAACCGTCTGATTTTTGAAAAGATACTATTGAGTCAATATATTTTTTGGCCCTTTCAATCATATCTTTGTTTTCTAAAAGGTATGCCAGAGGAATAAAACCATCCAACCAATACGGCACTCTTTCCCATCCCTCTTTGGAACCGCCAATCCAAGCACTTTCCTTTATATCAGGCCAGATTTTATCAAGGTTACCGCTTAACCCTGCAGCCTGTATTTCTAATTGTTTTTT
>JAZNWI010000164.1:0-1712 GCA_045593305.1 Clostridia bacterium
GGTCTACACAGTGAAAATAATTATTCAACTGCTTACGATATGGCGATAATTCTTGATGCCGCGCTAAAAAACGAACTTTGTATAAAAATTCTTTTAACCTATCAGCACACTACCCAATAGACACCGCAAAATCCGAAAGGAATATTGCTTTCGAGTACACTGTTTACCTATATGTACGGCACAGAACCCGAAACCGCAACCATTTTAGGCGGAAAAACCGGATTTGTAAACGAATCAGGATACTGCATAGCATCCTACGGCAAAAACAATGAAAACGGGAACGAATATATTGTAGTAACCCTTAGCAATTCAGCCCGTATGCCTGCCTTTTACGGTCAGATAGATTTATATAAAGAATTCGCAAAATAATTTATGCCTCACTTCGGTGGTGCGTGACAATGTTTTTTAGGAAAACGGCATAGTCGAGTAATTGAACTGCCCCAATTTGTGCAGACAGCATAAAAAGGCACACTACGGTAGTGCGTATTGAATTTTAAGCGACATACTGACTTCGTTTTTCAAGCGGAGTCAGTTTTGTTTTTATCTGTATTCTTTCATAATTGTAGAAATGAATGTATTCTCCTATGAGGAGGCGAGCCTCCTCATAGGTTTTGAGTTTTGTGCGATAAATGCACTCCGTCTTAAGAATCGAGAAAAAGTTTTCAGCCATCGCATTGTCATAAGGATTTCCTTTGCTTGACATTGAAGGCGTTATGCCGTATGATTGTGTTAGCTTAAAATATCCGTGTGAGGTATATTGAAAGCCTTGGTCACTGTGGAGCTGCAACTCTGCGGTGACCTTTTCTTTTTTCTTTGCTTCTTTAATTGTGCTTAACACAAGGTTGATATTTTGCTCTGTTCCTGTTTTGTATGCAACTATGCTATTGTCGAATAAATCTCTGATGATAGATAAGTACAAGGTTCCTTGCGATGTCTTTATGTACGAAATGTCCGTAACCCATTTCTGATTTGGTTTTTCTGCCTTGAAATTTCTTTTGAGAAGATTTTTATATCGATGAAAACATTCCCCATAATTTCTATACCTTTTTCTCCTAACAACTGACAACAGATTATATTTCTGCATTATTCGTAAGACTGTCTTTGGGTTTCGGAAAATTCCATTTCTTTCAAGCCATATATGTACTCTTCGGTAACCGTAAGTTCTGCCACACCGTTCTTGACATTCTTGTATTTTTTCTGCCAATGGTAGATCCTTTGCCGGAATGTCCATTCGTGATACATAACCGTAATATCCGCTACGTGACACCTTGAAGAATCGACACATTTCACTAATTGAATACTTATCTTTGTGACGGTAAATTACCATATATTTTACGCTTGTTCTCACTTCCTTTCTGTGAGCAAGAGAAAATCCCGCAACAATTCATTTTCCATTTTTAATCGTTTATTTTCATACTTATATTCCTGCAAGGTCTTTGCAGGCTTTCTTCCTCTTGCCTTTGGAATTCGTTCATGATCTTTACTTAAACCACACCAAGTTTGAATCGCCCATCGGCTTATTCCGTATTCTTTACTTAACGATTTTACTGATTGACCGTTTTCTTGTTTTTGTCGTATCTCATTTCTTATGCTTTCAGGATATTTTTTCATTCCTTTTTTTCCAGCCATAACAAAACCTCCTATGGTAGTTCTTTAATTCTACCATAGGAGGTGCTTTTTTACTATTGTCCGTTTTTACTGGACTTGTTCAA
>JAZNWI010000165.1:0-2896 GCA_045593305.1 Clostridia bacterium
AATGTCACCACTTTTAATTTTGACAATATTTTCTCTTTGGCGTCTGTTCCAGTTATCATCAAGGACAACTGCTTCTTTGCGAAATGCTTCAAGCACTTTAAGTGCTTCTTCCTTTGTTATGACATATCTTACGCCAATTTCATCGCAACCTTCGGTTGGTATCATAACCGTCATGTCCTCAGATGGCATTTTCAGTATGTAATAATTCTGTTTTTTGCCCAGGACAACCCGTTCCTCTATTCCTTCTATAACCCCTGCCCCATGAGGTGGATAAAGGATTTTATCTCCTATGCTGTACATCTTTTTGCCCCCTGACTTCCCCAATCTTCTCACCCTTATTATACCACAAAACCCTGAAAATGTAAATATTTTTTCCTCTGTTTTTTGCTTTTCTTGTCTATTTAAGTTTTAAGATTACGACAAAGTTGTAATTTAATTACATTTCCTTAACATCTATGGACTTGCGCAGAGAAATTGGTATAATGTAGTTGTACTAGTGTACCTTTTAATATTACTTAAGAAGGAGATTTAGCAGAATGAAGTGTAGAAAATGCGGAGCTGAAGTTACAGCAGAGATGAAACGTTGCGCCAAATGCGGTGCTCCCGTACTCCTTAGAGTTATGGAACAGGAAGAAAAACGACACCTGAGTTCAAAAGAGATTCGCGAAAAAGAAAAGAAAATGCGAAATGAATATAATAAAATGACATTGGAAAAGCAGAAAGCTGCTGAAAAAGAACGCTTAGAGGCTGAGAAAAAGGCAGCCAAGGAAGCGGAACTTCTGAAGAAACAGCAAGAAAAGGAAGAAAAGCAAAAAGCTAAGCTTGAAAAAGAACAGGCAGCTTTAGATGCAAAAGAAAAACAAGCTGAACTTATAGCTGCTGAAAAGTTACAAAAAGAAGAGGCTAAAAAGGCTGAACTTTTAGAAAAGCAGAAGCAGGAAGAAGAAAAGGCAGCTCTTATACTTGCAGAAAAGGAAGAAAAAGAACGCCTTGAGCTTGAAAAGAAAGCGGAAAAGGAACGCCTTAATGCTGAAGCAAAAGCGGAAAAGGAAAAAATTGAAGCTGAGAAAACGGCGGAAAAGGAAAAAATTGAGGCTGAAAAGAAGGCGGAAAAGGAAAGAATTGAGGCTGAAAAAGCAGCCCTTTTACTTGAAAAAGACGCTGAAAAGGAAAAAGCTAAAGAAGAAAAAGAGCTTGGAAGCGGCAAAAAGACAATCTTGATAATAGTTGTAGTAGCAATACTTACAGCAATTATCTATGCAATTTCTTATGGAATTGGTGCAGGTAACTTTGTTGAAACTAATGTCCCAACAGAGCCACCAGTTGAGACTCAAACCCCAACTCCAACACCTGAGCCAACACCGGAGGCTACACCAACTCTGACTCCAACGCCGACTCCTACTCCGACCCCAACACCAACTCCAAAGCCTACTGAAAAACCAAGGAATATTACTGATAATAAGATTCTATTCCCAAGTGATTCACAGTACATAACAGAGGCAGACATTGCCGGACTTTCTAAGTACGATGTTGACCTTATAAGAAACGAAATCTTTGCAAGAAAAGGTTATGTCTTCACAAATAAAACTTACAAAGCATACTTTGAATCTCAGGCTTGGTACACACCAAACCCTGCAGCCAACTACAATATGAAGCTTAACGAATACGAACAGTATAACGCAAACTTCCTATCAGAATATCAGGTTGCACAGGGTTGGAAATAAAACAACATAAAAGACAGTGCGAAAATGCACTGTCTTTTTTATTTTAACATATTCTCTGGTGGATAGGAAAAATTGACTCAGAATCACCTAAACAAACCGGAAGGTTGCCCGAAGACATGCCACGGTATGCCCAGTGGTTCGTTTTGGCAGTTATGGATAATTCTTACATCCATCAATACATTTTTGTTCCGTGAGAATGTCTTGTTACTGACAAAACCAGCCCGATTGCAACCATATTTGTCAAAATGGATGTTCCGCCATAGCTTATGAACGGAAGCGGGATTCCCGTTACCGGCATTAAACCGATACACATCCCGATGTTTTCAAAGGTATGGAAAATAAGCATCGCTGCAATTCCAAGGCAAAGATATTTACCAAAGGAATCATTAGCTTCCTGAGATGCCTTTATGCACCTTGCTATTATTACAAACAGGAACAGAATAACTAAAAGTGCACCGATAAAACCAAGCTCTTCTGCAATTACGCTGAAGATAAAGTCGGTATGTTTTGTTGGCAGGAATCCGAACTGATTCTGTGTTCCTTTTAAAAAGCCTTTGCCGAAAAGCTGACCCGAGCCAACGGCAATTTTTGACTGAATTACATTGTATCCGCTACCAAGCCTATCCATATCAGGGTTAAAGAATACCTGTATTCTGTGCCTTTGATAGTCGCTCAAAAGGAAGAAATAAGCGAGTGGCACAAAAGCTGCAAAACCTAAAAGTGCAGGAATTATATATTTAAATGAAATACCTGCCACAAACAAGCAGACAACAAACATAAAGCAAAATACCATAGCACTTCCTGCATCAGGCTGAAGCATTATAAGCCCCAACAGTACGCCAACATGTGCAAGTAGCAAAACTATTGTTATAGGTCTGTCAAGCTGATGCTTTACCATGGATAAGTGCTTTGCAAAGCTGATCGCAAAGCCAACCTTACATATTTCCGATGGTTGAATCCCTATGGGTCCAAAACGTATCCAGCTCCTTGCACCCCAGTTACCCGTGGAGCCCACAATAAGCACCGCCACTAAAAGCGCAATACATACTCCAAAAATCGGCAATGCAAGATGCCCGAAGATATGGTAATCAATCCTGCTTATTATCACCATCAGTGCAACGCCTATCAAAAATGCACCTGTCTGTATGATTACATTGGAGTTTGTATTTAAC
>JAZNWI010000166.1:0-2202 GCA_045593305.1 Clostridia bacterium
GCGGCAAAGAGATCGGGTGCAGACTACGCCGTTGATGTTTACCCTCACTACGGTTCCGATGTTGAGGCAACGCTCCGCGGAGGCGCTGACATCCGCCACGGACTTATCGGAGCGGGAGTATACGCCAGCCACGGCTATGAGCGAAGCCATGTTGACGGAGTTATGAACACGCTGAAGCTTTTGAAAGCGTACCTTGGGATATGAAAACCGTGAAAAACGTCTTGTGCTGACTTGAAGAGACAGCGCAAGACGTTTTTTTTGACTATTTACTTTACCGTATCACTCAGATCAAGTGGTTTGTACTTGTCCAAACCTTTGCTTATATACTCATTTGAGAAATACTCGCTCATTTCCTTAAGCTCTTTGTCGCGGTCAAAAAGCTCAATGGAGTCATAGGCATCAAAATAAATATGCTTGGCTTTAGTGATCAGAGTGTCAATCTCATTTGTCTGTCCGAGATGTAGCAGGCAAGCCGCAATGCTTAGAACGGTCATGGCGTGATTGGCATGAGTACCTCCGATAGGATATGCTTCGTATCCTTGCTTTCCATGATTCATAAACAGCTCTATTACGTCAACGCTTTCTCGGTATGAGATCAAGGCATTTTCATAATCTTCCATCTCAAAATATCGTTTTGCTACTGTTTCACAGGCAATAAACAGCTCCTGCCATTCGATATTTTTTAGCTCCTTTGCTTCTTTCATTCCTTCCTCGCCTTTAAGGTATGCTGCCGACAGGCGCATTCTGTCCTGAAGCATATACGGATACATATAAGGAAGAGAGGTGATTATTCTTTCTATATCGGAGCTGTGGTCTTCATTTTTTGACGTCTCCAGGTATTTATAAATACTAATCATATTTGCCTTTACTCTGCAGGTGCAAAATACATCCTTTGAGATGTTGATGATCTGACTGCCAAGCTCAAATGCTTTGTTTATTATTTCATCTCCGAGCTTTACATTGTAGGTGTATAACTCATGTAGTTCTGTTTTAAGCAAGATCGACGCGGGATAAAGTTTCAGCCCGTCAAGTAATATTTCTTCAGCCTTTTCAAAATTACTCCAGAAGTATTTGCTATACTCCAAACGGATGCTTTCGATCTCTTGCTCTACGTTGTTTACGTCAAAGTCAAACAGCTCATCTAATGATACCTTGAAGAATGAGGCGAGTATAGGAATCATTGTCATATCGGGGAAGGAAGCACCCATCTCCCACTTTGAAACAGCCTGCGGGGAAATGTTAAGGGATGCTGCCAACTGTTCTTGCGTGAGACTGTTTGCTCTGCGAAGCTCACGGATCTTGTTTCCGAGATTCATAGTATTTCTATCCTTTCTATTTTGGATATAGTATCGGAGGCGCCTTCCGTGGTTTTATTATACCATGAATATGGCGGTTGGGTCAAACATCCCGTTATTGAGTTTTTTCTACCAATGGTTGATGCAGTTGAAATAGTTATAAAAATAATTTGATCTCAAAATTGCAATGTTATAAAGAATAAGAGAGATCTTTTTATCTTTTCAAGGAAACTGAATAATCGCATTTTCTGCCTTTTCTTTTGCTTATATATTATATACGGCAGTAATAATATTCTAATCAATACATATAGAAAGATGTAGATGCATTTGAAGGGGAAGAGGACAAAGCGCAGTTTATGAAGATAGTATTCATAGCGTTCACATACAATTACCTGTTTGTAATCCGCGCAGCCTTCACATAATAGATAAGTGTCTGTAACGATGTATTTCTTTTTGGGATAATTTGTGCCGTTTAATTTATTCCAGCAGTCAACACAAAATTCAGCCATAAAAATCACCTCTGCTATATTATAGGTCAATTTAACCCTAATTGCAATAGGGAAAATAGACATAATATTGCTTGAGGTGATGTTTTATGAATAGTAAAAATGTCAGCAGGCTTAAAGAACTTCGTTTGGAAAAAGGTTATACTCAGATAAAAATTCAAATGCTGACAGGAATAGACCAAAGTGATTATTCAAAAATTGAAAGCGGAAAAAGGTATTTTACCTTTGAGCAGTGCAGAAAGCTTGCTCTTGCACTTGATACAAGCATGGATTATTTAGCAGGCTTAACCGATGAAAAGAAGCCTTATGAACGAAATAAAAATTGCTGAGTCAGGCTTGACTCAGCAATTTTTTTATCCAATGTAATTATATCCCTCAGCTTCTACTGTAGCCTTGATCAC
>JAZNWI010000167.1:0-1844 GCA_045593305.1 Clostridia bacterium
CCCTTGCGCTCTTTGCATAGCAAATATCGTAGATGTTGAAGCTTAAGGTCTTGGTCAGATTGTTGAAGCCGTACAGCTTAAGTTTTTTCTCCAAATATCACCACAGCCTTTCTGTATATTCTGCCTGTTTTTTTACACAACTATAATAATATAATAAACGGAAGGTTTTGTCAATAAAAATTCGTGAAAATAAATACAGAAGCTGTATAATGTGCTCTGCCCCAAATTGTACGGACAGCACAAAAAAGAGTATCTAAGGTATAATATTAAATTATTAAGCAACATACTGACTTCGTTTTTCAGACGGAGTCAGTTTTGTTTTAAGTTGAATACGCTGGTTGTTGTAGAAATCAATGTATTGACTTATGAGGAGGCGAGCCTCCTCATAAGTCTTGAGCTTCACCCGATAAATACACTCTGTTTTAAGAATTGAAAAGAAATTTTCAGCTAAAGCGTTATCATAAGGGTTCCCACGTCTTGACATTGACGGAATAATATTGTATGATTGAGTCAGCTTAAAATACGGATGAGATGTGTATTGAAAGCCTTGGTCACTGTGGAGTTGCAGCTCCTCGGTGACCTTTTCCTTTCTCTTTGCTGCTTTGATTGTTTCCAATACAAGCTGTACGTTCTGCGTTGTGCTTGTTTTGTAGGCAACAATGCTGTTGTCAAACAAATCTCTGATGACAGAAAGGTACAATACACCCTGCCCAGTATGTATATACGAAATATCGGTAACCCATTTCTGATTTGGTCTTTCAGCCTTGAAGTCCCTGTTCAGCAGATTTGGATATTTGTGCAGAGCCTGACTGTAATAGTGATATTTCTTGCGTCTGACTACTGAAAGAAGATTGTATTTCTGCATTACTCGAAGAACGGTTTTGGGATTATGATGAATACCATTTCTTTCAAGCCAAAGCTGTACTCTGCGGTAACCATAAGTTTTACCGCATTCTTCCTGACATTCTCTTATCTTTTCAGCAAGCGGCAAATCCTTCGCAGGTATATCCATACGCTTAACAAAATCATAGTAGCCGCTTCTTGATACATCAAAAAATCTGCACATTTCGCTGATGGTATACTTCTCCCTGTGGCGATAAATTACACGATATTTTACCGTCGTTCTCACTTCCTTCCTGTTAGCGAGAGAAAATCCCGCATCAATTCATTTTCCATTTCTAATGCCTTGATTTTCGCTTCTTTGCGGGCAAGGATATATTTCAGTTCTGCTACTTTATCCTGTTCACTGACAACATAATCCTTTGGCGGTCTGCCTTTCTTTTTTATGACTATTCCTGCTTCCAGTTTCTTCTGCTTTTGATTGTACCGTGTAATGAAATTTTCATATTGCTTTTTCTTGAATCCGAACTTTTCGCATATTTCTCTTCCTGTATATCCGTTATTCCTTAATTCTATTATTTCTTTTTCATATTCTCCCATATGTCGATATTCTCTTGGCATAAAAATTCCTCCTATGGTTTTATTATACCATAGGAGGCTCTTTTTTTCTATTGTCCGTTTTTACTGGACTTGTGCACCCAAGGGGGCACCCCTTTTATTTTAGTAATTCATCGGTAAGTCTTATTATTTCGGGAGCAATTCTTTCTCTTTCCTTTTTTGTTATATAGTTGTAAAGCGGGTAAGCAAGAGATAAGGTAATTATACCTATCACACCTACTATGATTCCGAGTATAAATAAATCGGTCAGCACCATACAACAGGACATCCCGAATCCCATCAGTAGCGTTCCGACAATTCCCACCCAGACAGAAACCGCCGTACCTTTGTGGGTGGCACTTTCATCGAGTCGACGAAGCTGCTCCATCTTATCAGCCTCTCTTGGC
>JAZNWI010000168.1:0-4750 GCA_045593305.1 Clostridia bacterium
TCTTCAGGAGCAGGCATACTTAAATCGCGGAATCAAGATTATCTTTACAGACAAGCGAGTAGCGGAGCCTGAGAGTGTAACTCTTTATGCCGAGGGTGGTATCAAGGAATTTGTGCTTGATTCCAACAAGAATAAGGACCCGCTTCACGATGATGTTATATACTTTGAAGCAACAAGAGGGGATATGATAGTTGAAGTTGCTATGCAGTATACCGATGCATACAGCGAGGCTATCATGAGCTTTGCCAACAACATCCGTACTATCGACGGCGGTATGCACGAAACAGGCTTTAAGTCAGGCTTAACTCGTGTTATAAACGATTATGCAAGAAGCCATAATATGCTGAAGGAAAAGGAAGCAAACCTTTCCGGTGAAGATACCCGTGAAGGTCTTACAGCCATCATCAGTGTAAAGGTAACAGAAGCGCAGTTTGAGGGCCAGACAAAGACAAAGCTTGGTAACTCTGAAGCAAGAACCTTGGTTGAAAATGCATTAAATGATAAGTTCTCAGCATTTTTGGAAGAAAACCCAAGAGTTGCAAAGGCTATTATAGATAAAACCTTGACAGCATCCCGCGCAAGAGAAGCAGCAAGAAAGGCACGAGAAGCAACCAGAAAGAGTGCACAAGGCTCAAATGCATCTCTTCTTGGAAAGCTGGCAAGATGTCAAGATGAAGGCGCAGATTATGCTGAAATATATATCGTCGAGGGAGATTCAGCGGGAGGTAGTGCAAAGCAAGGCAGAAACCGTCGTTTCCAGGCAATCCTGCCGCTTTGGGGCAAGATGCTGAATGTTGAAAAATCCCGTATTGATAAGGTTTATTCAAACGAAAAGCTGCTTCCTGTTATTCAGGCCTTGGGAACAGGAATCGGCGAAGAATTTGATATAGAAAAGCTGAAATACGGCAAGATTATCATCATGGCCGATGCCGATGTTGACGGATCTCACATAAGAACTCTTCTTCTGACATTCTTCTTCAGATACATGAGACCGCTAATTGAAAACGGAAACATCTATCTTGCTCAGCCGCCTTTATATAAGGTATTTAAGGGTAAGAATCAGAACCTTGTTGAGAAGTTTGCATATACAGACGATGAGCGAAATGCACTTCTTGCCGAAATGGGACCTGGCGCAAAGGTTCAGAGATATAAGGGTCTTGGTGAAATGGACCCTCCTGAGCTTTGGGAAACGACTATGAACCCTGAAACAAGAACAATGCTTAGAGTTGAGCTTGAAGATGCAATCGCGGCTGACCAGATTTTCACAATTTTAATGGGGGATAAGGTTGAGCCAAGACGAGAGTTTATAGAAAAACATGCGAAGTATGTATCTAACCTTGATATCTAATAGACCGTTTAATTTAATCCAGAACATAAAAACTGCAAAGTCTTCTTTGCAGTTTTTATTATGAACGAAACAAACCCTCGGAGTACACATGTACGCCGTCGGGAAGGAAAATGCGAGGCATTTTCTTTGTTTCGTTCATTCTGAATCAAATTATTCCGGTCTTGGACAGGAGAAATACAAAAAAGTTACTGATTTTTTGGTTGGTTTTTTGCTAAAATCCCTTGACAACACTTTTTTTCTGTGTTATACTAATCAAGACTTATGCGGGAGTGGCTCAGTGGTAGAGCGTCACCTTGCCAAGGTGAACGTCGCGAGTTCGAATCTCGTCTTCCGCTCCAATTTGAGGGACACCTGCTTTTTAATGAAGCAGGTGTTTTTTTGTCCAGAAAATTAAGTGAGGTGCAGTATGAAGCCGATACTTGAGTCGGTATTCCCGTTTGCAAAAGGTACAGATATTGCGGGATACCATATCGAAAATATCAAAGTATCAAAACACTTGAGAAAGATGCAGGTTATTATAGAAGAAGACCTTTCGGATGCCCAAAAAGAATGGGCAGAAAAGTTTTTGAAAGAAAACTTGCGTCTTTTTGGCGTGTCCTGTATCTCAAAATCAGAAATTCCGGAAGAGGAAATCAGTCATGAAGCTGAAGTTGAAACTGCTTCTGATGAGAAAAAGGCGGTAGTAGTAAAACCAAAGAGAATTGTCCGTGACCTTGGAAACGCAAAACCGGGTGATGTTATTTACGGAAACTCAATTCGTGCACCGCTTATTCCAATTTCCGCAATCAACGAAAATTCCACTGTTGTCTGCTTTGAGGGAACAGTTTTTGGCTATGAAACAAAAGAAATCAAAAGCAAAAAAAGCGGCAAGGAATTTACCCTTGTTATGCTTGATGTGACCGACTTTGAGGACTCAATTTCCGTTCAGTTCTTCATTGAAACCAAAGAGGGCAGCGAGGAAACGGTAGATGCAGTTAAAAAGGCCTTTTCTAAGGTCAATAAAGCCGTTGAAAAAGGCGGACTTAAAGCCGGTGTTTATGTAACAATCCGCGGAAAAGCACAGTATAACGAGTACGCAAGAGAAGTAGTTGTTATGGCAAATGCCGTCTGCTATGCCGAAATGCCGGAAGCAAGAATGGATATGGCTGAGAAGAAGAGGGTTGAGCTTCATCTACATACACAGATGTCACAGATGGATGCGGTATCATCAGCAGGAGCGTTAATTGACCGCGCGGCATCCTGGGGCCACAAAGCTATTGCCATAACTGACCATGGTGTTGTGCAAAGCTATCCTGATGCTTTAAAGGCTTCAGGCAACAACGAAAAAATTAAGGTTATTTACGGTGTTGAGGGCTATCTGGTTGACGACAGCGCTAAGATATGCGAGAATGTTAACGAAAATAATAACAGGTTTGTAGTATTCGATATTGAAACCACAGGCCTTGATAAATATAAAGAAGAAATAACCGAAATTGGTGCGGTTTTGGTGGAAAACGGACAGGTTACAAAAAGATGGGGGACTTTTGTTAACCCTGAAAAGCCGATACCTAAAAAAATCAGCGAACTGACTTCCATAACAGATGATATGGTGGCAGATGCACCGAAAATTCAGGAAGCACTTCCGGAATTCTTCGAATTCGCAAAGGGGGCAGTGTTAGTTGCTCATAATGCGAAGTTTGACACAGGATTTATTAAGGAAAAGGCGAAAAAGTGCGGTCTTGAGTATAATTTCGGGCATTTGGACACCCTTATGCTTGCAAAATGCCTGTACCCTGACCTTGCAAATTATAGGCTTAATACACTTACCAAGCATCTTAATGTAGTGCTTGAAAATCATCACCGTGCAGTTGATGATGCAAAGGCTACCGCTGACATTTTCGTGAAGATGCTTGAAGAATTAAAGCTTTTAGGGAAAGAAGATATAACACTTTTAAATGAAAGCTTCGATATGCGCGCAGCTTCCAAGCGAAACCGCGCAAATCACATAATACTTCTTGCAAAAAATTTAGAGGGAGTACGCCATATTTACGAGATGGTGACAAAATCTCACCTTGAATATTTTTATAGAACTCCTAGGCTTCCGAGAAGTCTTATTGAAGAAAAGCGGGGCGGACTCATTATTGGCTCTGCTTGTGAAGCAGGTGAACTTTTCAGTGCTGTTGTAAACGGCGAATCTGATGATGTTATAGAGAAAATCGTAAGTTTTTATGACTATCTTGAAATTCAGCCTATTGGCAATAACGAATATATGATAAGGTCGGATGAGTTCCCGCATATAAATACCGATGAGGATTTGCAGGAACTAAACCGCAAAATTGTGGCACTTGGTGAAAAGTATAATAAACCTGTTGTTGCCACCTGCGATGTGCATTTCATGGACCCTGAGGGTGCTGACTACAGGCGTATACTGATGCACTATAAGGGTTTTTCAGATGCGGATAATCAGGCACCGCTATATTTCAGGACTACCGAGGAAATGTTAGAAGAATTTGCATATCTGGGCGAAGAGAAGGCTTTTGAGGTTGTTGTTACCAACACCAACCTGATTGCAGATATGGTAGAGCCTGTAAGGCCTATTCCAACAACAAAGTGTCCACCGGTTATCGACGGTGCAAAAGAGGGTATCGTAAACGATTCCATGGCAAAGGCGAAGGCAATTTACGGTGACCCGCTACCTGAAGTTGTGCAAAAAAGACTCGATAAAGAGCTTTATTCCATTACAACTTACGGGTTCTCTGTGATGTATAAAATCGCACAGGAGCTTGTTAGAAAATCACTTTCTGACGGGTATCTGGTAGGCTCAAGAGGTTCAGTAGGTTCATCATTTGTTGCGTTCTTATCAGATATTACCGAGGTTAATTCTCTTCCTGCTCACTATATCTGCCCGAATTGTAAGAATTTTGAGCTTGTTGGAAGTGACACAGGTATTTCCGGTTGCGACCTTCCTGATAAGGTTTGCCCAAAATGCGGAACTGAGTACAAAAAGGACGGACACGATATTCCATTTGAAACATTTTTGGGATTTAACGGTGACAAAGCGCCTGATATTGACCTTAATTTCTCAGGCGACTATCAGTCAACCGCTCACAAATATACAGAGGTACTGTTTGGCGAGGGGTATGTTTTCCGTGCGGGAACAATTGGTACAGTTGCGGAAAAAACTGCGTTTGGTTATGTTAAAAATTATTTTGACGAGAGGGGTCTTGCATCTAGAAAGGCTGATGTAGCACACATTGTTGAAGGATGTACAGGTGTTAAAAGAACAACGGGTCAGCACCCCGGTGGCGTTATTGTTTTGCCTAAAGGTCACGATATACACGAGTTTACACCTGTTCAGAACCCTGCCGATAAAAGCGATATTGATATTATAACAACTCATTTTGATTATCACTCTATCGACGA
>JAZNWI010000169.1:0-1538 GCA_045593305.1 Clostridia bacterium
ACCGTTTATGGTATTAACATCATAAATGGATGTATGAAATTGCTCAACCTTTCTTCGCCAAGCCTTTTCAAAATCCTTTAAATAATCATTCGTTTTCTTGATTGCAGCTTGGCTTACCTTGTCAGGATTCTTTTTTACATAAGATACAATGTTCGCTATATGCCTGCAAAGCCACCCTTTGCCGTTTTTATCAACAAGCTCGGGGAATTCATCATGCAAAGCACGAAAATCGGTTATATATTGCCAATCCTCTAAAGGTTTGGCATTTTTCTTATCCGGAACACTGCACCAAGCATGGATTGCCCTTTCTGCACGTGCAATATCTGCATTTCCTTCTTCGTCAAACATATATCCTCTTGCAAGAATGGTAGAAGAAGCTGCAGGAATAGAAACAAAAGGACTCCATGCATTCAGACACACCTTCGCCACCAAGCTAATCAACGGAACAAAGTGTGCTGACGGAAGCATAAAAACACTAAACATAAAAGCGGTAGCCGACATCCTCGGACACACCACCACCGAGATAACCGAAAGGTACTATGTAAAGAAGGATACCTCAAGGCTGACCGGAATCACAGACGGATTCGAGATATAATTAACGCATATGGGATTTAATAAAATCCCAACGAGCTAAAGCTCTAACGTGCTCTTACGAACACTGCGTTAATTGACGGCGTCGTAAAAATGTCCTTGCAAGCAAACATTTTTACTCCTGGTAGAAACAGAATCCTAAACACCAAAATACACCCTGAGAATCAGACTCAGGGTGTATCAAAATTTGATACGCATAAACAAAGAAAAAGAATTATCTTAACATAATCTTAATACAGAAGTTCAACCGTTAATGCCATCTTAAAAAGCATTATGCTACAATGATAGTAGGAAATAAGATACACTTGAATGGTGGTTTTGATTATGGATGCAAAAATTAAGAAGCATTTTTCTTCTTCACAAATAATAATATTCGGATTTGCAGGTGCAATCATATTAGGAACAATTCTTTTAATGCTCCCGATTTCATCGACAAGCGGAAATATGACACCTTTTTCCGATGCTTTATTTACTTCAACATCTGCGGTGTGTGTAACAGGTCTTGTGGTACATGACACAGCAACGCATTGGTCGATGTTTGGACAATTTGTTATTCTTTTGATGATACAGATTGGCGGTCTTGGAATTGTAACACTGTCTGTGGCAATGGCGATGCTTGCCGGAAGAAAAATCGGACTTATGCAAAGAAGTACTCTGCAAGATGCAATATCTGCTCCGAAGGTCGGTGGAATTGTAAAACTTACAGGCTTTATATTAAAAACAACTTTTGTAATCGAACTTATAGGTGCAATTCTTCTTTCTACAGTATTTTGCAGAGAGTTTGGTATAAAGGGAATTTGGCTCGGTATATTCCATTCAGTTTCAGCATTCTGCAATGCAGGGTTTGACCTGATGGGAACAAAGGCTCCGTTCTCATCCCTTACATCATATTCTGCACAGCCCCTTATAAATGCAGTTATAATGCTTCTCATTATCATAGGCGGTAT
>JAZNWI010000170.1:0-7469 GCA_045593305.1 Clostridia bacterium
AATAAAGGATGAGGAGGAACTTGTACGGCTAATTCGTGACCTTGCCAAGACCAAGAACGAGTACGACAAGATTTCCTATGCGCTTCACCAGGTGAAAGAATGCGGATACGGCGTTGTATCGCCTACCACAGACGAACTCACCCTGGAAGAACCGAAAATAGTGAAGCAGGGCGGAAGATACGGCGTAAAACTAAAGGCATCTGCGCCAAGCATACATATGATTCGTGCAAATATCCAGGCGGAAGTCAGTCCGATTGTGGGAACGGAGAAGCAATCCGAGGAACTTGTTCATTACCTTTTGGACGAATTTAATCAGGACCCTGCAAAAATCTGGGAGTCCAACATTTTTGGTAAGTCCCTGTATGAACTTGTGAATGAGGGTGTGAACAACAAGCTGGCAAAAATGCCGGATGAGGCACGCCGAAAGCTTGCCACAACATTAGAACGAATAATAAATGAAGGAAGCGGTGGTTTGATTTGCATAATCTTATAAAAAAACTACCCATTTTTGTGCTCGCCTTATTGCTTACATCTTGTGGAGAGGGTATAGAGGTAGACAGTATTGATAAATCTTATGAAACCGAGACTGTGATGGTGGATGCAAAAATCCCCAAGATTTCAGGGCTTTCTTCCGAAAGTTTTGAGGAAACTATAAACAAGGAATACGAAAAAACAATAACTACTCATTTGGCAGACTTCAAAAAGCAAGCATCAAAAACAGGCGACAGGTCTACTTTTTCAGTAACTACTACTGAGCATTATAATGGTGGTGGAATTTTTTCTGCTGTAACCCAGATTGATTCCTTTGCATCAGAGAGCTATAAAAAAAGTTTCAGAATAACCAAGAATATCGACACCAAAAAATGTATTGAGCTCTCGCTTTCTGACCTCTTCGATGGGGATGGGTATATCGACATGATAAATAGCCGGCTTGAAGAGGCAGTTTCACGGGATGGCGAAAGGTACCAAGGACTATGGGAAAAGCCGAGACTTTCAGAGGGTCAGGATTTTTATATAACACACGAATGTCTTGTGATATATTATTTGCCATATAAGCTTTCATATTATGAACGGGGGTTTGTGGAAATACCTCTGTCTCTTTACGATATGAGTGGGTATTTGAAGGAAGAGTATCGTCATTTGGCGGAAGGCGGAAAAAATTAAAAGGAGAGATATCTCTCCTTTTTTGTTACATAAAAAAAGCGGTGTTGCGATTACTCGCAACTCCGCTTAATTTGTTTTAAATTATTTGTTTAAGAAGTTATAAAGTGCATAAACAAATACTGCAGTTTCTGCTCTTGAAGCATTACCAACAGGGTTTAGGTTGTTGTCTGAACCCTTTACAAGACCTGATGCAACAAGTGCAGCAAGACCTTCTTTTGCGTATTCAGCAATCTTAGCGAAATCGTCAAATGTGCTGATTGCGCTTTCGTCAGCTTCAACTAAACCAGCTTCCTGCATCTTTAGAATTCTGTATGCAAGAACGAACATATCCTGTCTTGTAATGCTTTCTTCTGGCTTGAAGTTGTTGTCGCCAACACCAGAAGTTAGGCCAAGTGCCTTTGCAATACCTACGCCTTCGTAGTAGTACTTATCAGAAGCAACGTCATTGAAGTTGTCTGTTACTTCTGCCTGAAGACCTAGCATTCTAACAAGTAGAAGCATGAAGTCTGCTCTTCTGATATTGTTTGCAGGAGCAAACTCTGTTTCAGAAATACCAGCAATGATACCCTTTTCTGCTAGAGCTGTGATAGCTTCATTTGCCCAAGTAAAGTTTCCGATATCTAAGAATGAAGGAGCGCCTACTGGAGGAACTTCACCTTCCTTAACTGTGTACTTAACTGTTAGGATAGCACTCTTTGCCTTATCCTTAACGGCAATAGCCTTAATTGTTGTTGTTTCATTGATAACAATAGCTTCTGTGTACAATGTTGAGCCAGTAGATGGAGCAGTTCCGTCAAGTGTGTAGTAGATAACTGCATCTTCTGTCTTTGTAGAAAGCTCTACCTTTGTTCCAGCTTCAACTTCGCCAGCAGGAACGCTTGCAACTGGTTTTGCAACAGAAACGCCGCCGGCACCACTGCCACCGCTGCTACCAGGTCTACCTGAGTAAACTCTAAATCTAGCTTCAAGATCATAGCAAGCATCAAGTGCAACTGTATAAGAAACATTGCTACTTACAAAGTTACCATTCATATCATACCAACCATTGAATATATATCCGCTAGCTGGTGTTGCAGTTAGAGTAACTGTCTTGCCTGCATTTCTGTAGAATACGTTTCCGCCATTGCTTTCATCTGTTCCGTTTACTGTTAGTGTAACGCCACCGTTTTCTGCATGTGTTAGAATATATACATAATCTTCAGTAGATACGTTATATTGTACATACTGGTCAGCAGATTCATAGAAACGAGCATCTTTACCTGTAAGTTCAATGTTGCTGTAAAGGATATCGAAATATTCTTCAAGAGTTACATTTTCAATATCAATCTTATATGTCTTTACATCTGTAAGAGCATATCCATTTTCGTCAAACCACTGAAGCATAACAGTATCTTTGTAATAATAATCGCTTGCATCTACATAGAATGTTTCTGAACCGGAAATTGCAGCTACAGTTGCATTGTTATCCCAGTCATTATTCCATCTATCAAGATCTATATTTATTTCGTTATCAAATAGATACTTAACGTATTTTGCGCCTTCAACAGAAGCCTTAAAGCCGATCCATGAGCCGTGTCTGCCTACGCCATTCTCATGATCCTTAAGGAAATCTGCGCTTAGCTTAATAGTATCATTTACAAGAGTTGCATCGTAGTCACCCAAGAAAGGATCAATTGTTGGGTTAGCCTGGTCAACGATGTTTGCCTTTTCAATTGTAAGTGCTGTATTGCCTATAGCCTTTTTAACAGCAGAAAGATCTAATTCGTAGCTATAAATATTAGTAATTGCTTTTCCGTCCTTAAACCACTGAATCATGATTTCTTTCTTTGGATATAAATCAGATGCATCAGTATAGAATGAAATTGAGTCAGCGTCTGCTACGCCATCAACTGATGTATAATTAGCACTGCCCCACCATGCATATTGATCAAAAACATATTTTACATGTGTAGCATCTGCAGGCTTTGAAATTGAAACGCCTACCCAAGCGCCGATGTTATCTTCAGCGTTGAAGTGTGTCTGAAGACCGTCTACAGCAAGCTTGATTTTTCCATCTACTACTGTTGCAGAAGGAGTTCCTGTGTAAGGAGCAGTTTCAGGAGCCTTTGTGTTAGCAATATTAGCTGCACCAAGTACAGTAACTTCTACATCATCTGCAAGGTCAACCTCTGTGATGTCTATATTATATGCGTAATAATCATAAGAGTAAGGATAGCTTGCAGGATCTGTTTCATCGCTGTACCAACGGATTTCAAGGTAATCCTTTGCATCAGGATCAGAAGCGTTTACATAGAATGAAATTGAGTCTTCGTTTTCGCCAAGTGGAAGCACAGCCCAGTCATTTTCATTACCCTGGAAATAGTAGCTGTAGTGAGTAGCACCTTCAGGAGCAGCTACAGAGAAACCAATCCAGTGACCTTCATCACCATTTCCGTTTGTATGTTCCTTAAGGTTTGTTGCACTTAAGACAATAGTATCTTCGCAAGCAACATCATATGCATCATAAACGACCTCTACATCGCCGTCATAGTCAGCAACATTAGCCTTACCAATTGTATTTGGTTCAGGATATTTTGGCTGAACATCTGATAAATCTATTTCATAGTACATCTCACGTGTAAGAGGTTCGTCATTTTCATCAAGGAACTGGATCGTAACGCTTCTATTTGAATAATTATGATAGCGTCCATAATCAATATAGAAGCTTTCTTCTGTATCAAAAGCTATAATTTCATAATAGCCAGGATTGTTTCCGAAGTCTTTCCAGTATGCAAGTTGTGTTGCATTTTCTGGACCTGTTACTGTGAAACCTGTCCAGTAACCAGGATCCTTGTTCGCATTTCTATGAAGAACAAGGTCAGTCATATCGATGTCAATAACGCCGTCCTTTTCAGCAACCTTATAGGTCTCATACATCTTTGCAGGAGCATTTGCGCCCGGGAATGAATCGCAAACATTTGCTTCTTTGAATGTAACTTCTTTTTCGCCAGCAAGCTCTACATCAAAAAGATGTATTGCGTAGTATTCAAAAGATGAAACAGGTTCGTCATTTTCATCTAACCACTGAAGATAAATCTCTGGTCGATTTACAGATGTTGCAACATCAATATAGAAGCTAACTTCGTCTTCGCCTTCTGCAAGAACTTCAACGCCAGAATTGCTTACACCAAAGGTCTTCCAGTAGCTAAGCTTCTTTGCACCTTCAGGAGCTTTTGCTGTGAAGCCAGTCCAGTGACCTTCATCACCATTTCCGTTTGTATGAGGCTTAAGATCTTTCATAGTAATGTTGATTACAGGATCATGATAGTATTCAACATCATCTATAAGCTCAACCTTGTATGAACCTGCTTCATAAACAACATTTTCAGCATCATCATAGTCAGCAACGTTTGCAACATCAAATTCTGTTACATATTCAACAGGTGCGCCTTCGTAGTATTCCATCTTGATCTTATCAAAGTCAACAGAAAGATCACTTCCTGAATATTCAACGAAGTCTACATCTGAAGTCTTTTTATCAAGCCAATAGATAGTAGCAGAATTTGCATCGTATCCGGCAAGAACAACATCATCAAGATTCATAACGAAGCTCATTTCAGGAGAAATTGCAACATCGTCTGCAAACCACTGAAGCTTTGCATATCTGTCGCCAGGATTTTCTGCCTTTGCATAGAAAGCTACGCCAGCCTTGTCTTCGTACACATTTGCTTCTAATTCTGTTACGATTTCACCACCAATAGGGTCGTTAGCAGCACCAAATGCATACTTAAATCCGTTTGCACCTTCAGGAGCTGTTACAGCAAAACCTGTCCAGTAAGCTTCTTCGCCATCATCTGCACCATTTTTGTGATGCTTGTTAAGACCTTCTGAAGCTATAGCAATTTCAACATAGCCATCTTCCTGTGTCTTTTCGATGCTGATTTCGCCAGCGCCTTCTGCAAGAATTGCTGGGTAGATAGTGTCAATACCATCACATACAACGCCTGTAAGATCCATAACGAAGTCTGTTTCTGCAGAAACAGCATCAGCACCTGCGAACCACTGAAGCTTTGCATATTTAACGTCAGAAGTTTCTGCCTTTGCATAGAAAGCTACGCCAGCCTTGTCTTCAAATACGCTTGCTTCTACAGGTGATATCTCTGTGCTAAGAGTGATTTCGTCAGTAGAACCAAGTGCATACTTAAATCCGTCTGCACCTTCAGGAGCTACAACTGCAAAACCAGCCCAATAAGCTTCTGAGCCACCTTCATTAGCATGTCTCTTAAGAAGTTCTGATGTCACAGCGATATTGATAGTACCGTCTGCTTCTGTAGCTGTTGCGGCAATTTCGCCAGCACCATCTGCAAGAATTGCAGGGTGGATAGTATCAAGAGCAATCGCTGGAAGAACATTTTCCTCTGCACTTACTGAAATAACGCCTGTAAAACAGGAAATAATAAGGCAAAGTGCTGTTAAAATACTTATAATTCTCTTTGTATTCATTATAATTTCCTTCCTTTAACTTAATTTTTTACTGTTTATTTAGAAAAACTAAGATTCTTACAGATGTTTGTTAAAAATCAATACCCCCTTAGTCATTTTTTGCAAGAATACTTATTTAGTTTTTGCTACAGTAATAATATATGTAAATTTTATTTACATCAAAGTTATTCGTGCATATCTATTTTCTCAACTACTCTTTCATGTAGATTGTCGAGCAGCATTTGTGTTTTATCTCTATCGTCCCATATTGCATAGTCAATAACATAAGCAATAATGGAATAAATAAAAGTTTCTGCCTGAAGATAAGTACAATTGAAGATTCCCATCATTTTTTCGGCGTATATTTTATATAGCATTCTGAAATCATTTGCTTTTTCACGCATGCGTGCACCGAAAATAGGGCTGGTTGTGATTTGTACACCAAGTCGCAACTCATACTTATACTTTTCAACTTCATCTAAAAGCTCAGCAAAGAAAGACTGGACATTATTGGTATGGCTGAAAGTAAAATCAAAAAGTGAATCAACAACCTTTGAAATACCGTATTTTCCTGCACTTATCCAAATATCATCCTTATTTTCAAAATAATGATAAAGACTGCTTTGGGCCAATCCTGTCTCTCGACATAATTCTCCAATAGAAGAATGCTCCAATCCGCGTTGCAGGAGATACTGCCATGTTATTTCTGTAATTTCTTTTTTTCTGTCGGACATACGATGACTGTCCACTATATTCATTTCCTAAATTCTTCGCTTTCTTTCATATTTGTAATGCTCATTACAATCGATGTCAAAAAAATATGCCTACTATACAGGAACATTATACCACTTGAAGCAAATAATGTCAATAATTTGCGGTACATTTTTAGAAATTAGCAATTTGTATTGTGAGGTTGATTTTATGACAAATAATATATATCATTTGCACAAAAATCAAGGTTAATGTAATAAATTGTCTAAACGGAGTAGCAATTAGAAGAGCTTATTCAACATCTTTCATACGAATTCAACAAAGCCCATGTAAAAATTCGGAAAACCAACCTATTTAATAAGTTATTATATGGACTTTGTTAATGGGGGGTTAAAAAGCAAGCCTCGCGAAAATAGAAAATGATACGTATGGAAAGCACGCCATAATACAGAAAGAATAATAAAAGAGGGATTTCTCTTTCGCCTTTTTGTTTGTGTAACAAAATAAGAAGAGAACCACCAAATACTCTAATTTCGAAAATGGCCATATAACAATGTCCGCTCATTCTGCGCATATATATAATAGGAAGAAACTCTGCCTTTTCATTTATCAGATTAGTTAAAAATCACAAAAAAGCCTCAAAAAACTGCCCAAGTGGTGACAAAATGCTAATATTTTAACAAAAAACTTGACAATTTATAAAAAAAGGAGTAAAATTTAAGATGTATGGTTGTTAATATAGCCGTACTTTGGGACAAATATTTGTGTAATGTTACAAAGTTTTCGTAAAATTACATAATTTTTCTAAATTGTCACCAATTTTACAGTTATATTACAACTGCAGAAAATGCATTGACCCCATAAAAAACCAGTGGTAAAATCAATGCATAGTCAGGGTGTACGAAAATTTGTATGCCCAGACGCCAGAAAAATTCCGTTGTGAGAAAGAAAGGGTGCACACGGAATGCATAAAAGCACCCTTTCAAAATAGTAAAAAAAGGGAGGATTTGAAATTATGAAGAATTTCAAAAAAGTAATTTCCGTAGTTATGGCTTTAGCTATGATTATCAGCTCATTCACAGCTGTTAGCGCTGCAAAGTTCGCTGACGTTGCTGACACAGCTGCTTATACTG
>JAZNWI010000171.1:0-2034 GCA_045593305.1 Clostridia bacterium
ATCCACATTTTGGACAAAAAAGAGGGCGTTGCCTCAATTCAGTGAAAAATCACTTATTGGGATACGCCCATTTTTGTATATAGTAATTTATTTTTAGATTGTATAGGCAACAAAACACTCGTGAATTTTTAATATTTCATAGAAAATTGTTTGGGTGTAATTCCTGTTTTTTTCTTGAACATTCTGCAAAAATAATTTTGGTCGAAAAAACCTATTCTTTCTGCAATGTCGGCTACTGACAAATTTGTGTTGGAAAGCAGTTCCTTTGCCCGGTTTATTTTGGCATTGTTAATGTATTCAATGGGTGACACACCTGTGTGGGCTTTAAAAACATGGTGAAACCTGCTTGTGCTTAAGTGACACAAATCCGCATAGTATGAAACATCATTTTTTTCTGTACATTCCTCAATCTCTATTCCATTCTTGAATTTAAACACAATTCTTTCATCTTCATAAACGGTAACGGTATCAATAACCGAGTTCCACAGCCTTTCATTAAATCCTATGGGAAGGTTATCAAGCTCAGATATATCACAAATGAATCCTTTGATTACGTCTGCCTTTAAACGTCGTTGTTCCATTGTTTTTTGTAGCTTTGTATATTGCTCTTTTGCCTTATTAAATCTATTGGTGTAACTGTCATATTTCTTGGTGTAGTCATTCTGGTTCATAGGAGTGTCTGAATTTTCGGATATAAGCTTTTTAACTAGTTCAGAAACAACATTCATCTCTTCAAGAAGTTCCTTGCTTTTGATTTCGATTTCCCTTAGATTAAGTAGTGTTTTACACATCAGTTCGCAGTCTTCAATAAGTGTCGTTCGGTCGGATAAAAGTTTACTGAATGCACGCATAAATAATGCTTGAATATTTTCCTCATACAAATGAGGTGTCATACATTTTTTATCACCTTTGAATTTGTTGTTACATTGCCATATAGTTCTTTTGTACTTGCTGGTTGAATGCCATACCTTTGAACCGTAAAACTCTCCACAATCACCGCATATGATTTTTGCTGAAAATGGTGATAGGCTGTTGTGATGCTTGCCCAGAGTTTTTCTTCGTTTCATTTCCAGTTGTACAAGCTCCCATTCTTCAGGCTGTATAATTGCAGGATGACTTTCCTCAACCTTGTACTGAGGAACTTCACCTTCGTTTACCTTCATTTTCTTTTGCAGAAAATCCACAGTGAACTTCTTTTGCAATATGGCTGAGCCTTTGTATTTCTCATTTGTCAGGATACTTTCGATAGTGCAGGTTCTCCATATTTGTTTACCACTTGGAGATAGTATGTTTTTGCTCATCAAAATATTTGCTATGGCATTTGCGGTTTTACCCTCTATAAACATTTTATATATCAGCCTCACTGTTTCAGCTTCTTTTGGAACAATCTCCGGCAGTCCGTCTTCACCTTTCTTGTATCCCAGAAAGTTTTTGTATGGCAAAGTTACTTTTCCGTCTGCAAATCGTTTACGCTGTCCCCAGGTTACATTTTCGGAAATGGAACGGCTTTCCTCCTGTGCAAGGGATGACATTATTGTTATTAAAAGCTCACCTTTACTGTCAAGGGTGTAAATGTTTTCTTTTTCAAAATATACTTCGACACCTTTTTCTTTTAGCTTTCGTACAGTTACAAGGCTGTCTACGGTATTTCTTGCAAAACGGCTTACAGACTTTGTTATGATAAGGTCTATCTTTCCCTCGAGAGCATCCTGTATCATTTTATTAAAGCCTTCTCTCTTCTTGGTATTGGTAGCAGATATGCCTTCATCGGTATATACATTCACAAACTCCCACTCGGGATTTGAACGAATGTATCTTGTGTAATAATCTACCTGTGCTTCGTAGCTTGTCTGTTGTTCTTCGCTGTCTGTTGATACACGTGCATAACCTGCTACACGCCTTTTTGCTTTCACTTCAAAGGACATCTTTGTTACAGGATTTATCTTTTGTGGTATAACCGTTACTGTTCTTGACATGGTGTTTCACCTCTTTTTCTTGATAATGTTTTCTGCCTTGCGTTTTCTCTCATTTCAT
>JAZNWI010000172.1:0-2926 GCA_045593305.1 Clostridia bacterium
TGTAAAGGTTAATGAAGGTGATGTTCTTACATACATCTGTTCAAAGCAAGCCGATTCAGATTATAACAACTACAATGTTCAGTTTATTGATCAGATCGCACTATCTCCTGCTGCTGACACTTCATATATTTACTGCACATACAAGCTACGCGATGACCTTGCAGACGGCAGATATAAGTTAGAAATGAGACTTAACGGAATTTCTAAGACATATTCATTCTTAGTTGGTACACCAAGCGTTGAACTTCTATATATTAACGATGTTACTGGTAAAACACCAACAAATGCAGACAAGTACTTGTTAAAGAATGGTAATGCTTACTGTTTCGGTAAGGCTACTATCACAGGTGGTGCTAACTTCTCACAGACTGGTACAGAATTCGGTTTCGCGTTTGCGAACGGCAAGAGCTACACCAAGGGAACTATAAGAAATGGTAACGAAGTTGATGGTCAGGCTCAGGCTGTTGCTGATGCCAGTGCTAATCACAATAGTGAACTTGGCGGCCAGGCTCAGTACTTCTTCAGAATGACAATTGAAGATGTTACTGATGTTAACGCTTTACCTGATGTAGATGTATTCTTGAATGACTAATTGAGGGAGGTAGATTTGAAATGAAAAAGAATTATGTAAAACCAAGCCTCCTTTCAGAAACATTTGTTACTGAAAACATCATGGCAGGAACAGATTTGAGTTCTGTCGATGCACTTTGGACTCTTACCGGTACACAGTTTGAAGGTATTCAGTTCAATACTGCAGAAGGCGGAAATACATTATACAAAGTAAAGTTTAGCGACTTTATGAACTAAGAATTTAAAAGAGATGTACGCTGGTACATCTCTTTTTTTACCCTTTTTCATAAACAAAGAGGTCATAGCTTATTCTATGACCTCTTCTTATTGCCTTAACAGATTTTTGTGATATCTGGTTGTTCTTTTTGACATGAGATATAGCATCAGTTTATCAGCTTTGCCATATCACCAAACGGTTCAAGGCTTCGCTTTAAAATGCCATTCATCCCTGCGATTGCAACGCCGTAATTTGTAATAGCAATTCCCTCATCTACGCTATATCCAAGTCGTGACTGCATTTCTCTTGCATTTAACATACATCCACCGCAATGCAGGATAAGTGAATACTTTGATAAGTCTTCAGGGAATTCCGTACCCTGGGTGAATTCAAAGTTCAGGTTCTTTTTAGTATATTCCCCTATCCATTTCGGCAGTTTCTCCGTTCCTATATCACCACATTGTCTGTGATGTGTACAGCCCTCTGATATTAAAACAGTATCTCCATCCTTTAATTTGTTAAGCTCCGCCGCACCTTTCACTAATGTTTCAAGGTTACCCTTATATCTTGCAAAAAGGATTGAAAAAGATGTCAGCATTACATCCTCCGGCACGATTTTTGACACCTTTCCAAAAACCTGTGAATCCGTTATTACAAGATTTGGTTTTTTTGAAAGCATTTTTAGTGTTCTCTCAAGTTCGCTATCCTTGCAGCAAATAGCCGTTGCGCCTATATCTAAAAGTTCCCTTAAGGTTTGTTGTTGTGGCAGGATGATTCGTCCCTTTGGAGCTGCCGCATCAATCGGTATAACCAACACAACCAGGTCATCTTTTGAAACTATATCGGCAAGAAGCTTCTTTTCTTCACTGTTGCTTTTTAAAAGCCTTGCCATTTTCTCTTTAAGCCGAGATATGTTTTCGCCCGTTGTTGCACTTACATATATCTCATTTTCTTTTAATTCTTTTCGGTTTTCAATCAAATCCGACTTGTTATATGCAATGATATACGGTATACTTTTCTTTTCAAAAAAAGCGATAAGCTCCATATCCAGATTGCCTATTCCACGCAGCGCATCAACACAAAGTACTGCAATGTCGGTCATTCCTAAAATCTGGCGTGCCTTTTTAATTCGCATCTCCCCAAGCTTGCCCTCATCATCAAGTCCCGGGGTGTCTATAATAACCACAGGTCCCAACGGCAAAAGCTCCATAGCTTTTTTTACAGGGTCGGTGGTTGTTCCCAAAACATCAGACACAACCGACAAACTCTGACCTGTAACTGCATTTACAAGGCTTGACTTTCCGGCATTTCGCATTCCAAAAAAGCCTATGTGTATTCTTTCACCTGATTGTGTTTCCATGAAAAATCACCTCTTTTTAAAATGGCAAGAAACCGAAATTTCTTGCCGTTTAAAATTATTGTGTGAACAACAAGGTTCCGGGGTACCCAACCGCAATCTGTGATTGCGTAGTTGGGTCGGGTTCTTATTTCCTTTCAGACATCGGGATATACTCCGTATGCTTTGCAACATTCTTATAAGCCGGTCGCACGATTTTGCCTGAGTTCATAAGCTCCTCGATTCTGTGCGCACTCCAGCCCGCAATTCTTGCAATAGCAAAAATAGGTGTGTAAAGCTCTAATGGAAGCCCTAGCATACGATATACGAATCCAGAATAGAAGTCTACATTTGCGCTTACCGGGCGATTTCTCTTTTTAGATAAAAGCTCCGGTGCAACGCGCTCTACTGTTTCGTATAGTGCAAGCTCATGCTCTGTTCCCTTTTCTTTTGCAAGCTGACCCACATATTTTTTAAGGATTCTTGTTCTTGGGTCGGACAAAGAATAAACTGCATGTCCGATACCATAGATAAGTCCCGATTTGTCAAATGCTTCTTTGTCAAGAATCTTCTGCAGATAGCTTCTTACCTCTTCCTCATCCTCATAGTTTGTGACATTCGCCTTTATATCCTCAAACATTTCTACAACTTTCTTGTTTGCGCCGCCGTGCTTCGGTCCTTTTAGTGATCCCAAGGAAGCTGCAACAGAGGAATATGTATCTGTTCCTGAAGATGATACAACATGGGTTGTAAAAGTTGAGTTGTTACCGCCACCATGCTCTGCCTGAGCAACCAGACAAATA
>JAZNWI010000173.1:0-1633 GCA_045593305.1 Clostridia bacterium
ACTAGAGTTTTTCAACCTTAATTTCCTCAAAATTACGCTTATTATAAAAGGGGTACTGTGTTTCTTTCACAATACCCCCGTTTTTTATAAGGTTTGCCCTAAATGCGACAGCCCCTTCGTTTGTGCCTAAATGAAGCAGCACCTGTTTTGGTACAATATAAGCACAACGCAATTCATTTGAAGTGGATTGAGAGTTGTGCTTATTTTTGTTATAATGAGAGTGCAACGGTCTGACGGCAGCCCCTTAGAACTTCGCGTTCGTAATAAAAACTGTCAGCCGCATTCTTGTTATAAAGATTCGATTAAGCAGGTTGTTCCGTTTTTGAAGGGGTGGGCGCGCCCACCCCTTCAAAAATCGCGTTCGCGTCACTCACCAAAATGAATCGTAATAAGTTTTAGCGGAAACGTTGCAAAGCAAAACAAAAAGAGAAAGGAAAAACAAATGATTAGTGTAGGAATTGATGTTGCTAAAGAAAAAAGCACAGTGTGCTTTTTGAAGCCGGGCGGCGAGGTCGTAAAAACGCCATATGATGTGATGCACAACAAGACAGATCTTGCAGCTTTGGTTGGGTGCATAAAATCTTCCGATGAAGAAGTGCGTGTAGTTCTCGAAGATACGGGACACTACCATTTTCCTGTCGTTAAGTTTTTAGTGGATAACGGAATTTTCGTTTCGACAGTAAATGCTTTGAGAATGAAAAAATACTGTTCTCAGAACATTAGAAAAGCTAAGACAGACCGCATTGATGCAATTAGAATTGCTTCATACGGTATTACATATTGGAGCGAACTTATTCCCTCATCTCCTTTAGATACGGTATACAAGGAGCTGCAAATGCTCTCCAGACAATACCATAGAACAACGGCGTTGTTGGTTAAAGCTAAGATAAATTTATCCACAATACTTGACCAAGTAATGCCCGGAATACAAAATATGCTGCAAAACGTTAGAGAAAACAAAAAATTAACTAATTTCGTTGCTAAGTACATTCACTTTGAAAACATTTGCTCTATGGGAGAAAAACGATTTGTAAGTAATTATTGTAGTTGGGCAAAAAAACAAGGATACCGCGGCTTGCACGAACGTAAAGCAAAGGATATATTTGCTTTAGCTCAAAGCGGTATCCCCGTCCTTCCGAACACCAACTCTACTAAAATTGTTGTGGAAGAAGTTATTCGGGTACTCCACGAAATTGAAAGTTCCCGTATATCTATTTTAGCACAAATGAATGCTCTTGCCAAGACTTTACCCGAATTTTCTTTAGTAAATTCTTTTTCTTGCGTCGGAGAAGTGCTTACACCTATGATTATTGCGGAAATTGGTGACGTTAGAAGATTCAAAAACAAGCACTCTCTGATTGCTTATGCGGGAATTGATGCACCACCTTACCAATCTGGTACCTTTAATGCAACCGAAAGACATATTTCAAAAAGAGGAAACAGTTATCTACGTAAGGTCGGTTTTGAGATTATGCAATCGTTAATTAAGCACCAACCAAAAGATGATCCTGTTTTCGACTTCATTCAAAAGAAACGTTTTGAGGGGAAAGCTTGTACGGAAGCTATGATTGCCGGACTCAACAAATTTTTGCGCATTTACTACGGAAAAGTTAAAGAAATTCTCATTTAAACC
>JAZNWI010000174.1:0-5654 GCA_045593305.1 Clostridia bacterium
AGAAGTTGGAATGTATCTTTGCATGGCAAGAATTGCTCACCGCGAGGGCTACCCTGAAGTAGGTCTATACTGGGAAAAGGCTGCTTATGAAGAAGCTGAACACGCAGCTAAGTTTGCAGAACTTTTAGGCGAAGACTTAGAGCCTAACATGAAGGCTACAACAAAGGATAACCTAAAGTGGAGAGTTGACTGCGAATATGGTGCAACAAAAGGTAAGTTCGACCTTGCAGTAACTGCTAAGAAGTATGGTCTTGATGCTATCCACGACACAGTTCATGAAATGGCAAGAGACGAAGCACGTCACGGAAAAGGCTTGGAAGGACTTTTAAAGAGATATTTTAAATAATATTGTGATTACACCCCTGCTTTGGCAGGGGTTGTTTTTATGCATTAAATGTGGTATAATGTTGGAAATTATATGTGGGCAAAAACCAAAGAAATTTAAGGGTGGTAATATGAAAACAGAAAGAAAACTTGGACTTGACATAATAAGAGCTTTTGCAATTTGCGCTATTATGCTGGTTCATACGCTAAACTACTCAGACGGTATAAACTCAAACCTTCAAAGTCCATCCTGGATGTTATATGTTTTTATAAGATTTGTATCAGCGATGGGTGTTCCTCTGTTTTTGCTTCTGACAGGATATTTACAGACCTCAAGGAATATTGACAAAAAGCATTACACTTCTATAATTCCGATTCTGATTTCCTATTTTGTTATATCCACAATAAATGTTATAACAGAAAATACTGTTTTAGAAGGCAAAGTGGGACTTTATGAATTTATAACTCAACTATTTGACTTTGAATATGGTTACAGCTGGTATGTTGAAATGTATATCGGATTATTCCTTATGATTCCGTTTCTTAACATTCTCTACCGAAATATTGACAAAAAGCAAAAATTGATTTTAATAGGCTCTTTATCGTTTCTTACATTTTTACCGTCTGCACTTCAGCATTATATAGTAAACGATAGCGTCTTTGAAATTTTACCCGACTTTTTTATGAAGCTGTACCCTGTTACGCTTTACTTTATCGGATCATATATGGCGGAATATAAACCATCGCCCAACAAGCTCATTTGCTCCGGTGTGCTTCTATTGACATTAGCTATAGAAGTTGCTCTTTGCTATTACTACTCTAATGATAATTATGCCTGGTGGTTATTCAATAATAACTCAGCCCTACCCCACATAATCTGTGCAGTTTGCTTTTTCCTGATATTCCGGGATATAAATAAAATCCCGCTTATATCACTACCAATTAAGTGGGTTTCAATGTGTTCCTTTGAAATGTATCTGCTATTTTATATCACAGATAAGTTATGCTACACAAAGCTTTCCTATCCATTATGGCAGATAGTTATAATTGATTTTCTAATAACTTTTGCATGTGCACTTATAATGCGATTATTTACAGTTCCGTTGGGTAACAGTCTTAAAAAATTAATACTGAAACAGAGCAAAAAAACACCTGTTTAACAGGTGTTTTTCTATTGACAATGCAAATTACTTTTAGTAAAATATATATAGAATCCTATATAGAAAATGGAGGTATTACTATGGATAAAAAAGTAGCTCAATTATTAAATGAACAAATTGCAAAGGAACTATACTCTGCATACCTTTACCTTGACTTCTCAATTTATTACGAAGCAGAAGGTCTTGACGGTTTTGCAAACTGGTATATGATTCAGGCACAGGAAGAGCGTGACCACGCTATGCTATTCTTAAAGTATTTACAGATGGCTGGTGAAAAGGTTACACTTGGTGCAATAGATAAGCCTGACAAGGTTCTTAAAACCTTAATGGACCCATTAAAAGCAGGCCTTGAACACGAACAGTATGTAACAAGCCTTATAAATGACATTTAAGGTGCTGCATACGATGTTAAAGACTTCAGAACAATGCAGTTCTTAGACTGGTTTGTAAAAGAACAGCTTGAAGAAGAGAAGAATGCAGATGATATGATTAAGAAGATGGAGCTTTTTGGATCAGATGCCAAAGGCCTATACTCTCTTGATGCAGAATACGCAGGAAGAATTTATTCAGCTCCATCTCTTGTTCTTTAATATAAAAAAGGAGGTATTTCGTATGAAAAAGATTTTTTCACTACTTTCCCTATCTATGTGTCTTGCCCTTGCAGGATGTACCGGCGGAAATGAAAATACACCTCCTCGAGTAAGAGATACTTCGGGCAGTATAACCGATAACGGCAGAGGTTTTTATTCACATAATATAGACCTTGACTTTGACGGCGAAAACGAAACCATCACTATGGATATAGTAATGAACGAAGAAATGCCTTGGGAAGCATCACTCAATATCACAGCAGGTGAGTTTTCAACATCACTACCTATGATTGACGGTATGATTGATGCAGTTTATTCCTGCGATATTGATACAGAAGACGGTGTTCGTGATCTTGCTATTATTACAAATGAGGTAAGCGATGACCCGAGAATCCGTATCGTTAAATATGCTGAAAATATGCCACTTTATCAATTCAAGATGAATGACGACGGCGGAATAAATGACGAGTTATGGCTCGGTTATGCCATAAGCTATTATTTCAACATTCTAGAAAATGACCAGTTGGTTTTGGAAATGCAGACACCAAGCTATGGTATGTGGAGTGTTTACAGAACTTTCCAAAGAAACGAAAATGGCGTCTTTGAAGAGGTTATTAAAGAACACTACGACATTCTTCCTGATTTTATGGAAAAGGCTTACACAAAAGATTTTAGCGAGCACGAACTTGATATGTGGCAAAAAGGCTATATCATGGCACAATGTGACTATGAATACGAAGGTTTTAAAATTAAAGACGGTGAGTTTTTTAAACCGCTTTATGATGACGGCAACCATAAAATTTATGTCGAAAAAGAAGACGGTACAAGCGGATGGATTAGTATTGACTATGCTAAAGGCTATGACCCTGCTAAATTAAATCAAAACTTTTTCTTTCTTGCCGGATAAAATTACAGTTTAGGTGATATATTATTAAAAAGGAGGTTTTTACCATGAAAAATTATGTTTGTCCTTGCGGATATATTTATGAACCAGAAAAAGGCGATCCGGATAACGGAGTAGCTCCAGGAACTGCATGGGAAGATGTACCAGCTGATTGGGTATGTCCGGTATGCGGACTTTCAAAGGATGCTTTTGAAGAAGAGTAATTAAAAAGTCTCAGGCAATTGCCTGAGGCTTTTTTTTGCAAACAGCTTGGCTTTTTCATATTATATGAATACAAAATCTTTAAAACGGCAAAATAGTCCTAAAAGGAGTTGTATATAATATTGAAAAAATCTTCTAAAACATTACTTATCAGCACCGGAATTCTATCCTTAGGTGCATCAGTATTTACTCTTGCTTCATATATGCTTACAAGAAAACTGGTGAAAGTGGCTATTGACCGCGAAATGCCAAAATCCAGTGCAAAATCCCGATACAGAATCAGCGGTGTTGCTCCAAGCGACCCACATGGTAAGAAAATTGCACTTGCTGCACAGAAATTGAAAAATTCTGACTATGAAACAGTGGAAATAGAGGGTTGTGATAAGGAAAAACTTGTTGGGCATCTTGTGCGATGTGAAAACGCTAAACGAATTATAATCGCAGTACACGGCTGGCGTTCATCCTGGAACAACGATTTTGGAATGATAACTGACTTCTGGCGTGATAATGGGTGCCATATTCTGTATATTGAGCAAAGAGGTCATAACAATAGCGGTGGTCAATACCTTGGGTTTGGCATGATTGAACGATATGACTGTCTTGACTGGGCTTATTGGGCAAGCGAAAACATAAGCTCTTCCCTGCCTATTTATCTTGCCGGTATATCTATGGGTGCATCAACTGTACTTATGGCATCTAACCTTAATCTTCCCAAAAATGTACGGGGAATTATGGCAGATTCAGGCTTTACTTCTGCACATGATATATGGAAGTATGTTACCGAGAATAATCTTCATCTTTCCTATAAGATGATTGGATTTTTAGCTGATAATATGTGCAAGAAAAGAATAAATATGGGGACAAAGGATTACTCCACTAAGGATGCCCTTAAGGAAACAAATATACCTGTTCTTTTGATTCATGGTGCGCATGACAAGTTTGTACCGGTTAGTATGACCTATGAAAATTATCTTGCAACAAGAAGCAAAAAAGACATTTTAATTGTGCCCGGTGCAGGTCATGGACGAAGTTATCTTGTGGATAAAGAAAAGTATGAAAAGACAGTACTTGATTTTTGGATAGGCTGCGAAATTAATATCAAAAAAGAGCTTTAATCCATTAAAGCTCTTTTTATTTGCTAAAAACATTGCTACCTGCAACTCTTTTCACGATTTTTGACTATCTTATTTGATTTTAAGCAAAAAAAATACAGATACCGCATTCTGCAGTACCTGTATTTTTGGTGCACCTGAAAGGACACAGCCGCCTTTGGCGTCTTTTCTGCTCGACGACCCAAAGGCTTCGCCTTTCGGTACCCGTAATTTATACTTTATTTTTGATGTAACAATCACTATACCTTCAGCAAGCAATCACATTCTATTATAGAAATAATATCGTCCTCAATAATTTCATTTGAATATTCAATAGTTAGCGTATAGTTTCTCAATTCTCCATTTTTATCAATGTTCACATCAATAACCTTTACTCCTACATCGCGAAGTTTTGATATAATGTATTCTTGATAATCAGGCTTATCAATATCTTTTATGATAATATTTTTTGTTTTAAGTTGTTTGCTCCATCCGCCTCTTAAATGCAAAACAATTTGAGCAACTACAATTATAACTGTTGATGCAATTCCCACAGAATACATACCTGCACCTATTGCCATACCGACGCCAGATGTTGCCCATATCCCAGCTGCAGTAGTAAGGCCTGTGATGTTATTCTTATGTACGAAAATCATCCCGGCACCAAGAAAACCGATTCCGCTTGCTATAGTCGATGCAACTCTTGACGGGTCAAGCCTTACTTCTACGCCGTTATATAATCCTTGTGTTATTACATCGAAGAAAGCATATTTTGACACCACCATTATCAGTGCCGCACCACAAGCCACCATAAAATGTGTTCTCGTTCCTGCTTCTTTAGAGCGATTACTTCTCTCAATTCCGATTAGCATTCCGCAAATACCGGCAAGTAGTATTCTAAAAATATATTCTATTCCTATTACATCTGTCAAGAATTTCATTTTACTTTCTTTCCTCCAAATATACTACAACACACTTTCAATTTTTAATTATACTATGCATTTAAAAATAACTTCCTATAAAAATGACAGAACGCAAGGTTAAAGCCCTGCGTTCTGTTTTATTATTGAAGTTCAACATCGTAGCCGCCTGCAAGGTGCTGTCTGATTGCAATTACATCCTTAACATCTATTACTGTATCACCGTTAACATTTGCTGCAACTTCAAGGATTTCTACATCATATCCGCCTGCAAGGTGCTGTCTGATTGCAATAACGTCCTTAACATCTACTACTGTGTCGCTATTTACATTACCTGGTGTGTGGCTTGTTGAAGGAAGCTTTTCAATTGCTTCTGTCTTTGTTTCACCACATACTGAACATGTGTATGTCTTAACACCTTCTGCATCAACTGTTGGTTCCTGAGTTACAACTCCGTCATTCCA
>JAZNWI010000175.1:0-1627 GCA_045593305.1 Clostridia bacterium
ACCACTCATTTGTACTGGGTTCAATTGGCTGACACTTTCTCAAGAATTTTCTTTGTGCCTGAAATTTCAGCATTGACAATGTCAATCATGCGCCTGACATTTGCCGCGTGGAAAGGGGAAACCTGTTCTTCCCAGGAGGCAGTTACCTGCCTTTCTATTCCCCGGAGATATTTTGTGAGATTGTCCAGTCGTTTTTCTAACAACTGCTTCTGTTCGGCTGAATTAAAAGAGTCCATAAAAAAAGCGGCGATAGAAAAAACATTCACATCATAATCAAACGTAATGATCGAATGGCTCAGGGTGCTTTTTAGTTCCGAGCTTCCCTGAGCGGTAAGTCTGAATACTGTTTTATCAGGCATATTGCCGTCCTTTTCAACAGTACCGGATATATATCCTTTCTTTTCCAAAGCTTTAATCGTAGCATAAACAGTGGAGTCCGCAATATTATACCAATGCTTTATATTCATCCATTGTAATTGCTTGATGATTTCATAAGCATTAAGCGGAGTGCTGTTTATCAATCCCATAATCATAGTGGCTGATTTTGATAACATACCTCGCACCTCTTGACTTTTTTATAGATTTATACTACTCTATATATAGAGTAGTATTGATATGCACTACTATTATATCATGTTCATAAAAAAATGGAATACTGTAAAAAAGAAATATCAGAGGAGATTGATGGAATGAGATATATTGCAGAAAGCAAAGTTTTTAATTCTGTTTTGCTGATTACAATCATAGGTGAATTTCTTTTGCCATTCATATTGAAACGGTTTTATGCCGGATACAACAGCAGGACAATGGTAATGAGTGCATTGGGAAGTCCGCAAAGCCCGGTCAGGCTTATCTATAATATATGGCTAATCTGGCTTGGATGTTTTTTGACATTTTCTGCTTTTGTTTTCTTTTGGAAAACAAAAGCGAATTTTCCGATTTTGTCAATTTTACTGCTTCTCTCGATTGGAATCTTTGCGGTTGGAGCAGGATTGCTTTCCGGACTATTCAGCGTGAATGAGAGCAAAGACGCAGTTACCACGGCATCAAAGATACATGGAGCAGGTGCAGCGATAGGATTTATGGCGTTGTTGTTCTTTCCATTAATAAACGGTATTTTGTCATTCAAGCAGAATGAGACTATATCAGGTATGGTTAACATTGTTTCTTTCATTTTAGCCTTAGTTTGTTTTGTGTGTTTTGTTATGGGAGATAAGGAGAAATTTCAAAATACGGTTTTAAAATATGAGGGATTATGGGAAAGGCTTACTCTGTTTTGCATGTACATTCCATTAATTTATAAGTCTGTTTACAATCTTGCATTCTTCAGATAAATATATTAATTAGATATCAATCAGGTCATCGCACATTCGCACCTGCTTTCTTCTTTTGGTACAATCCAATCGAAAGGCAGGTGCATTTTTATGCCGCGATTTATTGAACAGTTCTACTACGGAAATATTGAGCCGCAGGAACGCAGTACGAAGATGAACAAATCGGTTCAGAAACAACTGGAGAACATGATGAAGTGCGAGGATTGTGATAATCCTTTCGAGAAAGTCGTTCTCCTTTTGTTGCTTAGCTTAACGTAATACAGCGATCCCCCTGTCGAGAAATCGACAGGGGG
>JAZNWI010000176.1:0-7816 GCA_045593305.1 Clostridia bacterium
ATTTAAAGGATTTCTTTTAGGACTATTGGTTACTGCCATAATCCAGTCATCATCTGCAACAACTGTAATGCTTGTTGGTTTTGTGAACTCAGGAATTATGACCCTTTCCCAGACTATTGCAACAATTATGGGTGCAAATGTGGGAACAACCGTTACTGCGTGGCTACTTTCTACAACAGGTATTTCAGGCAGTATGTTCTGGCTTAAGCTTTTGAAGCCGGATGCGTTTACTCCTGTTTTAGCAGTTGTTGGTATTCTTATGACCATGATGGCAAAGTCAGAAAAGAAGCGTGATGTGGGTTCAATCCTGATTGGTTTTGCTGTTTTAATGTTCGGTATGGAAACGATGTCAGGTGCTATGAGCGGACTTAAAGATAACGAGAGCTTTGGTAAGATTCTGGTAATGTTTGGAGAAAATCCTGTCCTTGGAATCTTGTCGGGTACAATTTTAACCGCAATAATTCAGTCATCCTCTGCATCTATCGGTATTTTGCAAGCACTATCATTAACAGGTGCAATCCCGATGTCAACTGCAATCCCTGTTATTCTTGGACAGAATATCGGTACAACAATAACTCCGATTTTGTCAGCAATAAGCGGAAACCGTGACTCAAAAAGAGTGGCAATTTCTTGCCTGTATATTAAGATAATCGGCGTTGTCGTATTCACTGTTGCCTTTTATGCGCTACATTCAGTTTTTGATTTTGGGTTGATGCACGAACAGGCAACTGTGTTCTCAATTGCTTTATTCCATACATTGTTTAATATTTTATCAACTATTATTTTGATTCCGTTCTGTAACGGTATAGAAAAGCTTGCAGTTCTTACATTCAGAGGAACTGATGAATCGAAAAATGACAATCTTCGCGGGCTTGATGACAGATTTCTTTCTATGCCCGGATTTGCTCTTGAAAAGGCAAAGGAAAGCATTGCAGAAATGATAAATATTACAGGAGAGTCCGTTAATCTTGCCATTGATAAGCTTTTTGACTATGATGAAAAAACTGAAAGATATATAAAAGAACAGGAAGAAAAAGTAGACAACTATGAGGATAAGCTTGGTTCTTACCTTGTAAAGCTTGCCGGCCACAAGCTTGATATGGAGGATGCAAACGAGGTTACAACACTTCTTCATGTTATCGGTGATGTGGAAAGAATTTCTGACCATGCCTGCAATATTTTAAAGGCAGGAAAGGAAATTTACGAAAAGAAGATTTCTTTCTCATCTATGGCAAGACACGAAATAGATGTAATTACGAAAGCTATAAAAGAAATTATTGAACTTTCTGTTAAAACAGTAGAAGAAGAAAATAACGAATATGCTATAAAGATTGAGCCGCTGGAACAGGTAATCGATAAGCTTAAGTACAAGATGAAGAGAAATCA
Organism: Clostridia bacterium; assembly: GCA_045593305.1. GTDB lineage: Bacteria > Bacillota > Clostridia > UBA1381 > UBA1381 > UBA1738. The sequence continues at coordinate 1,387 of JAZNWI010000176.1, forward strand.
CATCGAACGCTTACAGAAAGATGAATGTACAATCGAACTTGGATTTGTATATTCTGATATTATCACAAACTTAGAGAGAATTGCTGACCACTGCTCCAATATCGGTGTATCAATTCTTCAAAGAGAAGAAAGTGCATTTGAGCCACACGAATACTTAAGCCATGTTAAAAATGACGGTGAAAACGACTTTATCAGCCAGTATGATGTTTATAAGTCAAAGTATCGTATTAACTAATTAAAGGACTTTTAAAATGAAAGTTACAGAAGCAATTATTAAAAGAAGAACAAAAAGAAAATATACTACTGAGGGGGTTTCAAGGGATTTACTTGAAACCCTTGTGGGATATGCAAGATTTGCTCCAATGGGTGCAAATCTGCAAGCCCTGAAATACGCTATAATTGATGGCGACCTTTCAAAAAAGGTATTTCCACTAACCAAATGGTCGGGGTATCATCCGGAAGATGCGCCAAATGAGAAAGAGCAACCACCGTCATATATCGCAATTTTGGGCGACAATGTGATTAAGCCGAACGGCCAGTTTGAAACTGACGCAGGAGCGGCAGGAGCTACAATATGCCTTGCGGCAGAAGAACTTGGACTTTCAACCTGCTGGCTTGGCGCAATAAAAAGAGACGAAATAAAAGAGCTTTTGGGGGTTTCCCCAAAGTACAGTCTTTTATACTTAATTGCTGTTGGCTATTCTGAGCAAAAGGCAGACTTTTGCGACGCAAAAGATGATATAAAGTATTTTATGAACGGGGATATTTTAACAGTTCCCAAAAGAACACTTGACGAAATTTTAGTAGAAATTTAAAAAATCTTGAAAAAGGAGGAAGTGCTGATGTTCACTCACTTGCATACACATACCGAGTACAGTCTTTTAGATGGTGCTGCAGGGATAAAAAAGTTAATAGCAAGAGTCAAAGAGCTTGGCATGACAAGCTGCGCCATAACCGACCATGGTGTAATGTATGGCGTGGTAGATTTTTACCGTGAAGCACTTTCTCAGGGAATAAAACCTGTTATCGGCTGTGAAGTGTATATGTCACCGAGAAGCCGTTTTGACAAGGTGCATGAGTACGATTCAAAATATTCTCACCTTATCCTTTTATGCGAAAACCAGACAGGTTATAAAAACCTTTCATACATCGTTTCAAAAGGCTTTACAGAAGGATACTACTATAAACCGAGAATTGACTTTGAACTTTTGTCTGAACATAGCGAGGGTTTGATTGCTCTTTCTGCATGCCTTGCAGGAGAAATTCCAAAGGCACTTTTGGCAGACGATTATGAAAAAGCAAAGGAAATCGGCGAAAAGTATGTAAACCTTTTTGGTAAGGATAACTTCTTTATCGAGCTTCAGGACCATTCAATTGCCGACCAGAAACGCATAAACCCTACTCTTGTACGCCTGGCAAAAGAGCTTGGCGTTGGTGTTGTTGCAACCAACGATATTCACTATATCAATCGCGGGGATGCAAAATATCAGGATGTTTTAATGTGTATACAGATGCAGAAAACGGTGGAAGATGACGACCGTATGCGCTTTGAAACAGACGAGTTTTATGTAAAATCGGAAGAAGAGATGGCGGAGCGGTTTGCCTATGTTCCCGAGGCTATTGAAAATACAGGCAAGATTGCCGAACGATGCAATGTTGAATTTGACTTTAATTCAAGACACCTGCCAAGCTATGATGTTCCGGATGGGAAAACCGCATGGGAATATCTGAACGAGCTTTGCCGAAAGGGACTTGAAAAAAGATATAAGAATGTAACAGAAGAGCTTGAGGAAAGGCTTAACTATGAGCTTTCTGTTATTCGTAATATGGGATTTGTGGATTACTTCCTTATCGTCTGGGATTTTATTAACTACGCCAAAACCCATGGCGTATGTGTTGGCCCCGGACGAGGCAGTGCAGCAGGAAGTATTGTTTCTTATACCCTTGAAATAACCGATGTTGACCCGATTAAATATAACCTCATTTTTGAGCGTTTCTTAAATCCTGAGCGTGTATCCATGCCGGATATTGATGTGGATTTTGAGCCTGAGGGCAGACAGAAGATTATTGACTATGTTGTAGAAAAATACGGTGCAGAAAATGTTGCACAGATTATTACATTTGGTACAATGAAGGCAAAGCTTGCCATTCGTGATGTGGGACGGGCTTTGAATATTTCATACGCGGAAACAGACAAGGTTGCAAAGCTTGTACCTAACGAACTTAATATAACAATTGACAAGGCACTGGAAGTATCAGCAGAGCTTAAGGGTCTATATGATACTGACGAAAAAATACATGAGCTTATTGACACATCAAGGGCTTTAGAGGGTCTTTCACGCCACTCAGGAACGCATGCTGCAGGCGTGGTTATCTGCAAAGAGCCCATTGTCAACTATATGCCGCTTCAGACTAATGACGATGTTTTGACAACTCAGTTTGTAAAGGACACAGTAGAAGGTCTTGGCCTTTTAAAGATGGACTTTTTGGGACTTCGTAACCTTACAGTTATCAGTAATGCTTTAGACATTATAGAGAAGACCCGTGGCATAAAGATAGACCTTGCAACCCTTGATTACGATGTAAAAGAGGTTTATGACTTTATTTCAACGGGTAATACAGAGGGTGTTTTTCAGATAGAAAGTGCGGGAATGAAGGCATTTATGCAGGAACTGAAGCCAACCTGCCTTGAAGATATTATTGCGGGAATTGCTCTTTATAGACCTGGACCTATGGACTCAATTCCGAAGTACATTTACAACAAAAACCACCCTGATGAGGTGACTTATAAGCACCCGATACTTTCAAACATTCTTGATGTAACCTACGGATGTATTGTTTATCAGGAGCAGGTGCTTGAAATTGTGCGTGCTATGGCAGGCTACTCTTTGGGAAGTGCGGATGTTCTTCGCCGTGTAATTTCCAAGAAAAAGGCTGACCAGATGGAAATTGAGCGCAGAAACTTCATTTACGGCAAAAAGGACGAAAATGGTAATCAGGTGATTGACGGCTGTGTAAACCGCGGTATAGACGAAAAAATTGCAATAGATATTTTTGATGAAATCAACGAATTTGCAAACTATGCATTTAACAAGTCCCACGCTGCAGCCTATGCCTTTATTACATATCAGACAGCATATTTAAAGACATTTTATCCTGTTGAATATATGGCGTCTTTGGTTTCGAGCATTGACGATTTAGACAAGATAAACGAATATCTGGTGAATTGCAAAACTATGGGCATTGACAAGCTTCCACCGGATATTAACAAAAGTTATGACAGCTTTACAGTTGAGGGGAATAACATAAGATTCGGTCTTACTGCAGTTAAAAATGTGGGCAAGAGCTTTGTTCACGAAATTGTGATGGAACGAGAAAGACAAGGTGAGTTTAAGAGCTTTACTGACTTTATCCATCGTATGACCGATCACGAAATGAATAAGCGTGCAGTTGAAGGGCTGATTAAGTGCGGGGCATTTGATTCTTTGGGAGCAAAACGCTCACAGCTTATGAATGTTTTTGAAAGCGTTATTGAAAGCGAAGCATCTGCTAAAAAGTTTAATGTGGCAGGGCAAATGACCCTTTTTGGTGACGAAAACGACACGGCCTGCGAAATCGACCTTCCAAATGTAGCAGAGTTTTCAAAAAAAGAGCTTTTAAGCTTTGAAAAGGAAACTACGGGAATTTATTTTTCCGGTCATCCAATGGAGGAGTATAAGGAAATTTGCGAAAAACTGACTCGGGTGAATGTCCGTACGGTTATGGCGTCTATTGAACGGGATGAAGACGGAAGCTTTAAAACAGTTGAGGGCGGATTATCCGACGGCCAGAATATAAAGCTTTGCGGTATTATAACCGCAAGAAAGAATAAAACCACAAAAAGCAATACCCAAATGGCATTTGTGCGAATAGAAGATCTTTTTGGCGGAATTGAGGTTATAGTTTTCCCGAAAGTGCTTACTCAGTATAACAGTATGCTTCGTGAAGAAGAGGCAGTCTTAGTTGAGGGAAGAATAAGCATAAGAGAAGATGAAGAGCCAAAGATTTTGTGTGAGAAGATAGCTCTTTTAGACGGAATAAAAGCATCGCAGGATGCAAAAACTACTGAAGAAAAACGCGAGGCAGTTTCCGTTAAAAACGGAGAGAAGGTCCTTTATGTAAAGATGGGGACTTGGGACGCTGATGTTGTAAAAACAGCAACACGCATTTTGGAAATGCATCCTGGAAAGCTGGCTGTTTGCTTCTTCTGTGCTGATACGAAAAAACGATTTTTTGCACCGGAGCACCTGCGAGTTGATGAATCAAGCGATGTTTTTTCAAGGCTTGAGGCAATATTTGGTAAAAATAATGTCAAAATCAGCTAAAAATAGAAAAAATCTATTGAAATTTCCGCGAAAATGCGGTACAATACTATGTTGATAGCATCCACTATTTATGAAATGCTGGCGGCGTTTCGGAAAGGAATGGATACAAAATGGAAGAAGATATGATTTTAAATGATTATATTGTTGTTAAGGCTTTGGAGGACGGAGTCAATATTATGGGCTTAACACGAGGCTCAAGTACAAGATTCCACCATACCGAAAAGCTTCAAAAAGGTGAAGTTTATATCGCACAGTTTACCGGAACAACATCAGCTATCAAGGTGAACGGTAAAGCAGAAATCCTGACGAAGCACGGCAATGTAAAATCCGGAGAGTAAAATATGTGGACAGTTATTTATATGGCTAAAGTGGAGGAGGAAGTAAAGCTTCTTGCACAAAAGCTTAAAGATGGTAATATAATGGTGCGCATAAAAAAAGTTGATGACTTTTTTGAGGTGATGGTACCTGCTGAAGAAATGCAGGAAGCACACACTATAATTATAGACAGCGAGATATAAGGAAGGGATACAAAATGGCAGATAGCGTAAAGAAAATAGGAGTACTAACCAGCGGAGGAGACGCACCTGGAATGAACGCGGCAATCCGTGCGGTTGTAAGATGTGCAATATATAACGGAATTGAAGTATACGGTGTGAACAAGGGCTATAACGGCCTTATAAACGGTGACTTCGTGAAGATGGAAGCAAGATCAGTGGGCGAAATTCTTCAAAAGGGCGGTACAATTTTGCAGACTGCAAGATGTGACGAGTTCAAACAGGAAGAAGTTCAGAAAAAAGCCGTTAAGCTTGCAAAGGAATTCGGTCTTGACGGACTTGTAGTAATAGGCGGTGATGGTTCTTTCAGAGGCGCACAGGCTCTTTGTCGTCACGGTCTTTCAACTATTGCAATTCCGGGTACTATCGATAACGATATAGCTTGTAGTGAATACACAATCGGTTACAATACTTGTCTTAACACGGTTATTGAAGCCATTGACAAGCTTCGTGATACATCATCAAGTCATGACAGATGTTCTGTAATTGAAGTTATGGGCAGACATGCAGGTTATATTGCAGTTGAATCAGGTATTGCCTGCGGTGCTGAAGTTGTTTTGGTGCCTGAGTTTGAATATGACTTTGAAAGAGATGTTATAAATGTTATAAGAAAAGGTCTTGCCCGTGGCAAAAAGCACTGTATTGTAATTGTTGCAGAAGGTATCGGCGGATCTGTTGAGATAGCAAAGAAAATTGAAGAAGCAACAGGAATGGAATCCCGTGCAACAATTTTAGGTCACATTCAGCGTGGCGGTTCACCAAATGTTACAGACAGAGTTATGGCATCAAGAATGGGCGCTATTGCGGTAGAACTTTTGCTTGATGGCAAGGAAAACAGAGTTATCTGCGTTGAAAACGGAAAAATTATTGACAGAGATATCGAAGAAGGTCTTGCAATGAAGAAGGAGCTTCCTATCGAGCTTATGGGTCTTGTTAAAAAGATGTCCGTATAATAAGAGATTAAGTATCATAAATAAGTGTTGGGTAGTATAAATCTCAACACTTATTTTAAAATAAAAAGACTGAACAAATTTTCGTATCTCACTACTTTTCGTGATTTGGAGTATGAACATACCCCGGTGTCACTAAAGTAGCAATATACAAAAATTTATTGTTGTCTTAATTCATATTAAAGGAGAAATAATTATGTCAAATTTATCACCTGTAAAACTACTGCCGGCTTTTAAAGACTATCTTTGGGGCGGTACAAAACTAAAAGAGAAATACAATAAAAAATCAGACCTTGAAATTGTGGCAGAAAGCTGGGAAATGTCCTGCCATAAGGATGGAATGAGCACTGTTATAACAGGAGAATATGCAGGAAAAACACTTTCTGAATATGTTGAAATTTTAGGAAAAGAAGCTCTTGGTAAAAAGGCAGAAAAGTTTAGCTATTTCCCGCTTTTAATCAAGTTTATTGATGCGAAAGACAACCTGTCAATTCAGGTGCATCCGGCAGACGAATATGCACTAAAGGTTGAGGGTGAATACGGAAAAACTGAAATGTGGTAT
>JAZNWI010000177.1:0-1781 GCA_045593305.1 Clostridia bacterium
GTTACCGCCGCAGGCGGCAAGTGATAAAACAATCATAATTGCCATTAATAAAGCGAGTATTTTTTTCATTTTAATTTACCTCTCTTTTTATAGTTTAACTGTTTTTCGGTTTACCGCACTCGGTGCAGAAATTACCGTTATTATTGTTTCCGCAGGAACAAAGCCAGAAATCAGGCTTTTTCGCTCCGCATTCGGTACAGAATTTACCCGAATTCAGGTTGCCGCAGGTGCATTTCCAGCTGCTGACATTGGGCTTTTCGGATGCAGAAGCACCGATACCTACAGATGCAAGTAATTTTTCTGTCTTATGATCCACCTGAATCTGCATATCAGAAATGCGGGTAGCTCTGACACCGCATCTCGATTCCCATTCTTCAATGCGATTGTACGCTAAAGCCCTGTCTGCCTCATTTACCGTTTTGTGCTTAATTTCATCAAGTGAAGCACCCTCTTCAAAAAGCGCGGTAAACGTTCTCTTTACGGCAAACTCAGCATCCTTTTGCATAAACTCTGCAGGTAAAATTCCGCCAAACATTGTATCAAGACGCTCTTGATCAACTATGTCATATTCAATTTTTGCCTTGAACCATATCGATGCCGTAAGGTCAAACGTTCCCTGTACCACTCGTGCAAAGAAATTTCCGCTGAACGGAATTGACATACAATGCTCAGACATTTGTTTTTTCCTCCTGAAAGTTTTATGCCCAGGGATTCATGCTTTCGGGCTGACGGATATCTGCCAGAATAAACTGCTCCCACAGATACCATTTTCCGTCCTTGGCAAGACGCATCTGCACGCTTCTGAGGCTGTCTGCACCGCCCGAACGGACATAAAGTGTTGCATAGGTTTCGTGTGCATACGAATAAGGATTGTCGCTAACAATCACCGTATAAGGCTCTGACGGTAAATAATTGTTTGACGGTACAGCACCCTCAAAATATGAACGGGGTACATAATCCTTATCACGGAAACGGTCTGCAATAAACTGCTTATCCATTACGCTCAGCGGTCTCGGTCCTCTTAAGAAATCAAGCATTTTAAGGCATTCTTCCTTATTTTCAGTATAAAAACAGAATGCAAGAACGGTTAATGCCGCTGTATCAAAAGAATCTGTCAGCTGTGCTTCAGGTAACCGTTTGAATTCTTCAAAGCTCTCGGGAAGCTTTGAAAAAACTACCTTTTTACTCTTATTTCCGCCTGCCTCTGAGGCAGCAGGAGTTTTTACTGCAGACGGATTTTTTATTTTATCAAAAAGTCCCATTATATTTCCTCCTATTATTTTCCTTTATCAGAAGGAAATTGAACCGCCACCGTGGCTTCTGCCTGAGGAGCTTGTGTGAGTTGAGCCGTTTGAATCGGACGACTTTCCGCTGTTGCTCTTGGGCTTCGGTGTCACGTTAACCCTTGTATTTCTGAATATATCGTTTCTTCCTGTGATCATAAGTGTGCCTTCTCTTACATAATCCGCTGCAGTTTCCTTCTTATGTACAGAGTAGTTTTTGGACGCCATTGAATTTGTAATAATAAGTCCTATTACCATACCCACAGCAAGACATATAAGAAGCCAGAACAAGGGAGGCACGGGCTTTACAGCCTCCTCAGACAAATCAATATACCAATCAAACGCATCCTTGAATTCACCGAACTTTGCAGAGCCTGCGATTGCAAGAAGAATATCTTCAATTTCATCATCTCCGATGTTCATCTGAGCAGTGCCGGAAGTGGTAAGTGTAGCATTTCGCTGTCCTTCTTCGCCGTCAAGATATAAGCAAAGAAGTCC
>JAZNWI010000178.1:0-1578 GCA_045593305.1 Clostridia bacterium
CAAAAATAATGGCTTCTGTAAGAGTTTTAATATCACGGCTATTTCCTAATACTGATACAACTTCTGCATAAATATCGCCGTTTTTAGAAAAGTCAGTAAGCTCTAAAAGAACTCTGTCGCCGGTTTTGGCATCGCCCATATCTGTGATTTTAATAGTACCGAATATTCTTGGGTTATCAGGCACAGCACAGAAATTATCATCCAAAACAGCACTGATTGTTGTATTTGTCCGCTCTAAAACTTCCTTTATAACCCCCTCATATCTTCCGCGAACTTTTCCTGTTACCTTGATTAAAACTCTGTCAGAATCAATGGCGGTTCCAAGGGAATCTTTTGGGATAAAAATATCGTCTTGAAAGTTTTCGCAAGCTACAAACCCAAATCTGCCTCTTGGATTAGTTCGCAAAATTCCAGGGAAAAGAAGATTTTTTTCGCATACTGCATAGCGATTCTTTTTGGATAAAAATATTTTACCTTCAAAAATCAGTTCATCCAGAATGTCAGAAAATTCGTCCATATCATTTTCCGGCACGCAAAGAACAAGAGCCAGCTCGGAATGGGTGAGCGGCACATATTCATCCTGATTCATAAAGCCAAAAATTTTATCTTTTCTATCCATAATCTTCCTCCATAATACATTTTACAATATTTATGTAAATACATCAAGTAAATCCACAAAAAAACTTAAATATTGTGTCTAAAAAAGTAAAATTCTATTGACTAAAAGGGAAAAAAGTTATATAATATAAAGGTATGAAATTTATACAGCGAAAGGATGAAAACTTATGAAAAAGAAGAGTGTTTTACTTCTTATCCTTGTAGTTATCATCGCAATCATACTTAACTGTGTTGCATTCATCGGTTTTGATGTTGCAGGCATTAAGTACGGTGGCGTATTTGATGAAAATCAGGGTATAAGAAAGGGTATTGACTTAGCAGGTGGTTCAGTTATCACATTTGAGGCAAATGCTGACAATCCAACCGATCAACAGATGGATATTGTTGAAGGAATTTTCAACACCCGTCTTACAGGTGCAGGTTATACCGAAGCAAGAATTTCAAGAGATAGTGGAAAACAGATTACAGTTGAAATCCCAGCAGTAACAAATACTGACGAAGCTGCAAGCTTACTTGGTTCAACTGCAAAGCTAACATTCCGTGATGCTGATGGTAACATCGTTCTAGACGGTGCAACAGACATTAAGGATGCTGAATATCAGTATGGTCAGGCAACAGACACAGCATCTGCTGCTGAAGCTTATGTTTTAGTTACACTAAACCCTGAAGCGGTTGCGAAGTTTGCAAATGCTACAAGACAGGCAGCATCAAGAGCAGCAGAAGGCAAGAACTACATTTCAATATACATGGATGAACAGATGATTTCATCACCAAGTGTACAGAGCGAAATTAATGCTGAAAGCTGTATCATTAACGGTAACTTTACACCGGAAACAGCGCAAACTCTTGCAAACCAGATTAAGTCAGGTCAGCTTCCATTCGACCTAAGCGTAATCACAAAGGAAACAATCGGTGCAGAGCTTGGTAGCGATGCTCTTCCAACATCAATGATGGCTGCAG
>JAZNWI010000179.1:0-2535 GCA_045593305.1 Clostridia bacterium
CGTCCATGCGGACAGGTGTTTATATTCTCAAGGTCCAGAACCGCAAAAAGCAAGGTTTCAAGCTCTTTTAAGCTATATGTGTGGTTTGCTTTAACCGCTGCCTTGCAAGCGATAGTATATAAGGCGCGCTCCATTTTTTCCGTTATTATTTCAGGATTCTTATTTGAAAATCTGTCAATAAGCTCCAGCACAAGACTTTTCAGCTCATCTTCAGGAAGTGCCTCAGGAGTTGCACGAATAAGTACTGTGCTTCCGCCAAAATCTTCTATTTCAAAGCCCATTTCAGAAAAGCGTGCCTCATTTTCGGAAAATGTCACATATTCCATGGCTGATAGCTCAACTGCAACAGGTAAAAGCAGCATCTGTGATGTTACTTCTTTTTTCGCAAGCTCTTTTTTTAGCTCTTCATACTTTAGTCGCTCGTGAGCCGCGTGCTGGTCGGCAATTATCATCGTATCACCGGATTGTGCAAGGATATATGTGCCAAAAATCTGACCTATAACGCGGACATTATCACGGGAGAATCCCCACTTGTTTGTCGGCGTTTGAACAGGCTCTTCTGTTTTCATAACTTCCGGCTTAACATCTTCATAAAGCTTCACCGGCTCTGCGATTTTTTCCACGGTTTTGTTATCTGACAAATCTTCTGCCACCATCTGCAGATTGCTTGCCGGTTTTACCGGCACATTTGCTGTCTCACCCTGCTTTTTAACAAAGTACTCTTTGCTGTTTGGTAGTGCATAGCTTTCTTCCTTTTGCTCTTTTTTCTCTACTTCATACGGAACGCTTTTTGTTTCCCAAACAGGTTTTGGTGCTTCTTTTTCTTCCGCTACCGGCTTATTTTCAGGCATAGTCGTTATTTCAAGCTGTGCCTTTGTTGTGGCTGTGTCCTTCGTAAATTCGCTCTTTACCGCTGGTTTGTGCTCAATTTTCGGTACATTCGGGATGGCATAAAGTGCATTATGAACGGCATGATAAATAGCGCCCATAACCTCGTCCTCCTTTGAGAACTTAACCTCAAGCTTGGTCGGGTGCACATTTATGTCGGTGAATTTAGGGTCGATTTCAATATTTAAAATCGCCATCGGGTGCTTGCCAATCATAATCTGATTCTTGTAGGCATTCTCCAGCGTTGCACACATTCTCAGGCTCTTTATATATCGTTTGTTAACGAAAAAGCTCTGATAGCCTCTGTTAGGTCTTGCGGTATCACCCTTACCGATTGCACCATGGATTCTTCCGAAGCTTGTTTCTTCATCTACTAAAATTACGGAATTGGCATAGTTTTTGCCATAAACCGCATAAATACTGCTGATTAGGTTGTTATCACCTGCGGTAAAATACTTTTCTTTACCATCAACCGTATATCTAAAGGAAATTTCAGGGTGCGACAGAATAAACCGCTCCACAATGTCGGTAACAGCAGCTGCTTCAGAGGCGTCCTTTTTAAGGAAATTCATTCTTGCAGGCGTATTATAGAAAAGGTTATTCACCGCCATAGTTGTGCCGTTTGGAACACCAATATCGGTACATTCTTCAATAACACCGCCTGAAATTCTTACCAGGGTTCCAACCTCGTCCTCTTGGCGTTTTGTAATAAGCTCGGTTCTTGAAACTGCACCGATGCTGGATAAAGCCTCACCGCGGAAACCCAGGGTGTATATAGCATCAAGGTCGGATTCTGATTTTATTTTACTTGTTGCATGACGGAAAAACGCGATTTCCGCATCCTCTCTTGACATACCGAAACCGTTATCGGTTACGCGGATATATGTAATACCGCCCTTTTTTATTTCGATGTCAAGGATAGTAGCACCTGCATCTATTGCATTTTCCACAAGCTCCTTTACCACAGATGCCGGGCGTTCTACCACTTCACCTGCGGCAATTTTATCTGAAATTTGTGTAGGAAGTAGGTTTATTTTTCCCATATTAAATGCTTCCTTTCTTATTTACTCCTTTGCACGATTTGCAAGCTCGTAAAGTTTATTAAGTGCCTCAATCGGCGTATATGTTGTTACATCCATTCGCTTTAATTCTTCAAAGATTTCACTTGCAACACCATCAAAAATATCTATCTGGGCATCAGTTTTCTGTACTTTTTCCGGCATTTCCACGCCACCCGACTCAATTTGCTTTAAGATTTCTTTTGCTCGGGTTACAACAGGTTTTGGAACACCTGCTAAGGCTGAAACCTCGATACCAAAGCTGTCATCTGTTCCGCCACGGACAATTTTTCGCAGGAATGTTATATCATCACCGTGCTTTTTAACGGCCACAGAGTAGTTTTTAACGCCAGGGATTGAATCCTCAAGCTGAGTCAGTTCGTGATAGTGTGTGGCAAAAAGGGTTTTTGCACCGATTTTGTTTGCCATGTACTCGCTGACTGCCCATGCAATTGAAAGTCCGTCAAAGGTAGATGTTCCTCTGCCGATTTCATCTAAAATCACGAGAGAATCACTGGTAGCATTCTTTAAAATGTTGGCAACCTCCACCATTTCAAGCATAAAGGTACTCTGACCCTGTGCAATGTCA
>JAZNWI010000180.1:0-3724 GCA_045593305.1 Clostridia bacterium
GCTCGTCAATTGTATGCTTTTTGTTATATTCAGGAAGCGGGAACTCAATTTTCTCTTCTTCCTTAAAGAACATATATCTTGATGAAAACTCAGATTTTCGAAGCTCGCCTGATGCTTCTTTATAGCTCTGGTATTCAGCCAGGCGTCTTGCCAAGTCATCTCTCGGGTCTTCCTCGTCTTCCTCTTCTTCATTTTTCGGAAGAAGCATCTTTGACTTGATATAAAGAAGCTGTGCCGCCATAACCAAAAATTCACTTGTATTATCAAGCTGTGATTCTTCAATACCCTCTATGGCCTCTAAATACTGTGATGTTATTTCCACAATAGGTATGTCATAAATGCTTACCTTGTTTTTGGAAATAAGGTGCAAAAGAAGGTCAAGTGGTCCTTCAAAGGAATCAAGCTTATATAGCATTGTATCCATTTATATACCGCCTTATACTATCAGGGATGCAAGGGATGAAACTGCCCTTATTATAGCCCTGTAAAATACATTAACACCGCTACCGATTATTGTATTGAATGTTCCTGTTAATGACAAAAACATTATAAGATAAATCGCATAGCGTTCATATTGCAAAACATTATAGTAAGTTCTGTTAGGAAGAATCATGCCCAATATTTTTGAGCCGTCAAGTGGCGGAATCGGGATAAGATTAAACACCATAAGACACAGGTTTCTGAAACAGAACAAATCTGCAACACTGAAAATTGTTGAAATAACGCTTGCATTCCAGTTAAGCTTTTCGCCTATAACCATCAATATTACCGCAAGCAGAATTCCCACAAATGCCATCAGAAAATTGGAAACAGGGCCTGCCAATGCAACCAGTGCCATACCCTTTTTTCTATCTTTATAATACATCGGGTTAACACCCACAGGTTTTGCCCAGCCGAAGCCTGTAAAAATCATCAGAAGTGTACCAATCGGGTCAAGGTGTGCAAGAGGGTTTAGTGTAAGTCTTCCCTCATACCTTGGTGTTGGGTCACCAAGCCTTGTGCTAACCCAAGCATGTGCAAGTTCATGACCCGTTATGGCTATTAAAGCTATAGGTACATTTATCAATATATTCGTTAAACTAAGCATCAGTTCACCGCCAAAATTAAATATAGATATACACATTATATTATACCCTAAAATCCGCATAAAGTAAATAGTTTTTTGCGAATTTTAAGGGTTTTATTTGCCTTTTTTCTCTTGAATTTTGTGCACAACTATGATATTATGATGTTGTATGGTTTTGTAGGAAAATTTTTTCGAAAAAGCCATACAAAAATACAACTTTCAAGCCTTTTAACTTGGCGGAGTAGGAGAGTATTATGACAAGACAAAACCCTTTTGTGATACGTCGTATTTTTAGAACACTAATGGTTATTTCCCTGATTTTAGGACTTGGTTTTTTTGTGACAAATAACCTCGATTTTATCATCAATGCAATTACCTACGGAAAGGCAACAATTCCGAATGTAGCATATTGGTTCTCAAAAATTATTGGAACAATTCTTATTCCTCTTGTGTTCCTTTTACCGTCATTTGAGCGTTTTGACCGCATCAGAATGGTAAAATACACCTTTGTTTCCTATGGCATTTTTCAAATTCTTACACTTTCATGGATTTTCTGGTATATTGGTATGAATGGGTTTGGCGGCCTTCTCTCAAACAATGCAATCGTGGCATTCCAGAGTGCGAAAGAAAACGCCTTTGTTGCATCCTATGTTTACTGGGATACATACTCATGGGTCGGAAACATAATGACCCTTCTGTATGGCGCACTATGCATCTATACAGGTCTTGAATTTGATAATCACAAGAAGAAAGTGTGCTGTCTTGCATCTTCTATTGCACTTATAAAGGTTTTGCTTCCAATAATTTTGAATATTGTTACACAAAACGGATTTATATCATCATTCTGGATTACAAACAATTACTCAGATGCTATTACCCTTGTGCTTTTTGCAATTGCAATGATTGTTGCACAAACCGATGACGAATCTTGGATTTATCATGTCTGGGACCAGGAAGTTGAAAGACCCGGCGAAGACGAATTCGGATATGGGTTTGAAAATGAGGATGAAGATTTTTAAAATAAAAAAAACAATGACGGGATGTCCCGTCATTATTTTTTTGGCATAAGTTTTGTTTGTATAACGCTTTTTCTTTGGAAGACATTCTATTTGATTTGCAAACGGATCTTATCTGCCACCATTGCAATAAACTCAGAATTTGTAGGTTTACCCTTACCTGTGTCTATTGTGTAGCCAAAAACCTGATTCATCGTTTCAGGTCTTCCGCGGCTCCAGGCAACTTCAATGGAATGCCTTATGGCACGCTCAACGCGTGATGATGTTGTGCTGTACTTTTTTGCAATAACAGGATAAAGTTGCTTTGTAATGTAATTTAAAAGCTCCATATTTTCAACCACCATCATAATAGCAGTTCTTACATATTGGTAACCCTTTATATGTGCCGGAACACCAAGTTCATGAATTGATTCTGTTACAAGCGCCTCAAGATCATAGGCCTTTTTGTCCTCACTTCTTGAAACCTCAAAACTCGTTCTTCCCGATGTGTTACCAAAGTTTCGGATAGTGTCAAAAATCGCTTCGTTTGACTGTGGCTTCAAAAGAAAATACTCAGCACCTGCATTTTGCGCCGCATCCATAATTCTTTCGCTGCCTGTAACCGAAAGTGCAATAAACATAGGCTTTTTAGCAAGCCTTGACTGTCCAAGCCGTTTCATAAGGCTAAGACCGTCACGTTTCGGCATTATGATGTCTGTCAATAAAACATCGGGCGTGGTTTCCATAACCATATCATATGCCTCTTCGCCATCATAGCAAACATTTACCGATTTAATCTCCTGTTTTGTTCGCAGATATTCCTTTAAATCATCCGCAAATCTCCTGTTGTCGTCTGCAATAAGTACAGAAATTCTTTCTTCCATGAGTACCTCCAAAAGCATTATACTTAAAGAAAGCATCTGTCCCTTATCTTAAGTTTTTACATATTAAGTTTTGTTTTTCGTACCATTTCTCAAAATCAGTGAAAGATACCTCCTTTACAACAACATTCTACCATAATTTTCCATATGATGCAAGAACTTTCAACAGCCACAATTCGACAAATTCCGCCAAGTCAGGAGCTATCAAGCCTGTTTCTCTTTTTCGTTGCACAAAAAAATCGGTCACAAGACCGATTTTTTAATTATTCTTCTGTTACTTCAAGAACTTCTGCTGTTTCTTCTGTCTCTTCTATATCATCATCAATCAAGTCTTCTGACTTTGGTGTTTTCTTCTTTTTCTCGAAGCTTACACCTTCAACAAAGACATTTACGCGGATGACTTCTGTTCCTGTCATACTTTCAACGCTGTTTTTAACATTCTCCTGAATCTCCCAGCAAAGCTCAGGGATTCTTACACCAAAAGCAACCACAATCAAAAGGTCAATTACAGCACCCTCAGGTGAAACTGTAACCTTAACGCCTTTTTGAGGGTTCTTTTTAGCACCTAGCTTTTCTGCAAGGCCTGAAGCTACGCTTCCTGCCATTCCTGCAACACCCTCGATTTCTGTTGTTGCAATGCCTGCAATAGATGCTATAACATCGTTTGAAATATTTATCTTTCCGCCTTCGGCTTCATTTGTAACTTCTTCTCTTAAATCCTTATTTTCGTTCATAATCCGCATCCTTTCTTCTTAAAAAAGTAAAAGGCAATACTTCCTCTT
>JAZNWI010000181.1:0-85779 GCA_045593305.1 Clostridia bacterium
GAAAATTCTGCGGAAGTTGTCGGCTTTTTCAAGTAAACCGATTGAAAAATGCGCTAATGAGTAATACTCGCCCTTGTATGTATAGGTGAGCTGACCCGTGGCAAGATGCTGCTCGGCAAAAATCTCGTCTATTTCATCCAATGGGAGGGAAATGAGCTTTAAAAGCTTCGGCTTGAATTCGGGTGTTTTTGCCTTTTTTCGTTTTTTCTTAGGGGGGAGGGGTGGCTCTTCAAACCGGGCAACATAAAGCCCTTTTTCGTCAAATAATACCGTACAATCCCCATATTCTTCCGCACCGCACATATCGGTTTTAAAGGAAAATATTACGGATGAGGTATCAAGCCCCTCGTTTTCTAAAGCCTCTTTTACGGGAGGGGGCAAAACGTCCCCTTTGTGCATCGGGGGACAGGGTGGCTTTTTCAGATGTAGCTTGTATAGTATTTTGTTCAGGATTTCCATATATAAATCTCCTTTAAGAAAAAGCGGAAAAGAAAATATGTATAAAGGTTCGGAAGGTGGCTTGATAATATAATTTTACATCGATTTAAATTACCCTATATTTTACCATAATACAGGTAAAATAACAAGTGTTGCGAAAACTTTAACACATTATTAACAAAAAAGTTTTACACTTAAGCGGATTTAACAATCAAGAATAAAATGTTTTGTGCAAAAGGTTTAAATTGGCATTTTATGTATTTTTTTGGGATACGTGAATTGACATTCACTACGGATTTTGATATAATCTGTACAACAATATAGTATGGGGTGAAAGTTGTGTCAAATTTACTTGTTAAAGGCATTATGCCTGCTTTAGTATCATCTTTTACAAATGACGGTGCAATTCTTAAGGATTCCATTAAAGCTAATATTGACCGTAACTATGGTCAAGGTGCTGCAGGTTTTTATATTTGCGGTTCAACAGGTGAGGGTCCCGTGCTTACTGTTGACCAACGCAAGGCGATTGCGGAATGTGTTGTTGAGCACAGCAACGGCAGAGGTATAATCGTAAACCATATAGGTGCCGCTTCTCCGTTTGATGCTTTCGAGCTCTCTCGTCACGCTAAAGAGTGCGGTTGTGACGCTATTTCCAGCGTTGTTCCCAATTTCTATTATAAATACAACGAGGATGAAATCGTTGAATATTATAAGCGCATAGCGGCTGAATCTGAGCTTCCCGTTATTGCATACGCTCAGTCACTTCTGACAGGTGACCCCGTTGCGCTTATGAAGAAGCTTATAAATGTTGACGGCGTTGTAGGTGTAAAATATACTCTTACCGATTTCTATTCAATGAGAAGAATTAAGGAGCTTAACGGCGGCGATATCAATGTTATCAATGGTCCCGACGAAATGCTCATTTGCGGTCTTTCAATGGGTGCGGATGCAGGTATCGGTTCTACATATAATCTTATGTGCGGCGAGTATTGCAAGCTCTTCAGCCAGTTTAAAGCCGGCGAAATTGACGCCGCTCGTGCTACACAGTACAAAATCAATAAGGTTGTTGAAATTCTTATTAAATACGGTGTTATCCGTTCAATAAAATACGTTCTTTCCTTACAGGGTATTCCTGCGGGAGATATTTCCTTCCCCGGTACTGCTCTTACAGATGAGGAAAAAGCTCTTCTCGAGGCTGAGCTTAAGAGCGTAGGTTATTTTGACGATTACAATAAATAAAAAATTTAATATTCTACATATGAAAGGTGAAAAGACTTATGGCCATTAAAAATGTTACAAGATTTGGTATCCAGAGAAAAATCGTAGCAAATATGACCACAGAAAGCTGGCAGAATATTCCTCATGTAAGCTACCAGTATGAGCCTGATGTAACGGATTTTGTTGCAGCTTTTAAAAAATTTGCATCCGAACACAACAAAGAAGGCGACCCTGCAAAAATAACTTTCAATGCAGTTCTTCTTAAGGCTATTGCCGAGGCTATTGAGGTTGACCCTATGATAAATGCTCATATGCATTACGAAAAGGGTCTTGTAAGAGGTAAGGTTACTACCTTTGATAATATCGACATTTCTGTTCCGTGGATTCTTCCCAGTGGCGAAATGATGACAATTACAATGAAGGATATGGGTAACAAAACTCTCAAGGAGATTGCTGAATATCAGGCTGATATTAACCGCAGACTTGAGAAAACCAATCTCACAGAGGCTCTTTATTCTGTTGCTTTCCATGACACCCTCGATAAATTAAAAAAAGGTCACGTTATAAAAGCTCTTAAGAAAATTTACGGTGCTAACACAAACAAGCGCCACAGAATCGTACGCCTTAAGGGTGAAGAGAAAAAGGCGTATAACGCTATTCCCGAAACAGAGCGTATTACCCGCAAAGACCTTAAGCAGGGTACAATTACCGTATCCAATGTAGGTGCGGATACCCGCGGCCTTAACGGTGAGGTTGCTATGCTTATGGTTATTCCTCCTCAGGTTTGTGTTATCGGTATCGGTACTCTTCAGAAGAAGCCGGTTGTTGTTACCGACGAAAACGGCGAGGATAAAATCGTTATCAGAACACTTCTTCCCATGAATATCTGTTTCGACCACAGAGCGCTCGATTTCGGTGAAGTAAGACCCTTCCTTACAAAGATGGACGAGTTCTTCAAAAATCCCGAAATGATTCTTAACGAAAACGCATAAAAACAAAAATAAAAAAGGAGTTGTAATTAACTAAATTACAACTCCTTTTTTGTTTTCATAGGTATGATTTATTTTTTGAAAAATACGTAATTGTAATACTGTGCCCAGAACCCACCCTGGTTATCAAAGTGCTGAATTCTGCCACCATGTGTAGAAATGACTGTGCAATCGGGGTTGTTTTCCTGCCATTCGGCAACATGCTTTTCCTTGCTGTATCCGATAGGTCCGAATAGTCGGAATTTATAGATGAAAGCGAGACCATATTGGTGGTTTTGAGGTTCGTCGGCAACATTATATTCGATAACAGCACTCTTTACGAAGAATTTATAATTTACGAAAGGCAATATCAGTGAAGCTTTTGTATCAAGCTTAATTTTGCAATTATGAGCATACGGATTTTCTGCCAACCACTCGTTAACAAGCTTTTCGAATTTTTGCGCAGTCATTTTTTTGTTGATAGGAACAATATATGTACTCTTAACCTTTTTTGAAGTTCCGCAGTCCGGACAGAAAGTGGATTCGCCGTATTCCTTACCACATTTGGGACAAGCTTTTATGTCGGGCAAGGGAGTAGTGATTGTATTTGCTGTTTGTTTGCGTGAAGGCAATTCTTTTTTCTTCATGCTGGCAGAAGAAAGGTGGAATGTAGTAACAATATCATAAAAAGATACAGTTAAAATAATTGCCAGCATGATAAAGAATATGACTTTAAAAATGTTTGTGCGTTTCTCTGCAGCTTCTTGCCTTTCAGCCGCCTCTTTTTCCATTTCTTCCGTACGCTGCGCGTGATCGTTTTTTAATTCCTCTACGCTTTGCTCGTAGTCGTTTTTCATTTCTTCTACGCTCTGCTCGTAGTCACTTTGGAATTGGTCGGATATGGTTTCTGACGATGAATTGTAATCATCTGTTGCCTGAGTGGAGAGTTCAATGGCACCGAGGCTGTTGGCGGAGTTGTCGTCATTTGAAGATGATGCGACAACATCATAGCGATATAATTCATACATATCATCATATACATCGTTTGGAACTACAACAGCTACATAAGCAGTACCTTCGCCAACTGCGGTAACAGTGCCGTCACTTGCGACAGTTACTACAGATTCGTTGCTTGAGGAGCAGAATGCGGTTTCGTTTAATAAAAAAACACAGCTTGTTACAGTGTCGTCTGTGCTGCCGACTGCTATCTCTTTTGTGTTGAAAAACGTTGAATTGAATCCTGAAATTGCGGTTTCAAAGTTGAAATCTACTGCAAGCACGGGGAGTGCAGCGGTGGATATAAGCAACAACGCCAGGATAATTGTTGTTAATGTTTTAATAGATTTTGTCATATCCGTATCTCCTCATAGTTAGTTCGAATTTGAACTTTACCTACACTACGCATCATTATATAATACTCTTCTTGCAAATGCAACTATGGAAAAATAAATCCTTTTATGCTATTATAATCGAGGAGAGGATTTTTAAATATACAAATATCCTATTTCAGTTGGTTTTTTTACTTTGGAACGGAGGCTTTTGTTATGTCAGACCCTTGGATTTGGTTGCCTTGCGCAACTTATCCCGATAATCAAAAAACAAGGTATGATGCTTTTAGCGAAGATTTAGAAAATACTTATACCGTGGCGGAATTCAAGAGGTTATATGAGTTCGATAAACCCATTTCTATAGTGAAACTGCGTTTTAGCGCAGATACAGAAATTCAACTGTTTTGTAATAATACTCTCATCGCAACGGGTCCTGCTGTTGTTGGGGGCGATTTTCTCGGAAACGGAAAAGCACGGGAATGGTATTATGCTACCGAAACGGAATATGTTCCGAACCAATCCGTGCTAAGCTTTTTCGCTCGCGTTAAAATGTGTCCTGTTCATATATGCGAATATTCAAAAGGGCAAGGCGGTTTTATGCTTTGTGCAGATGTTCTGTTTGCGGATGGAAGCTGCGAGCAAATTGTTACAGACGAAAGCTGGAGTGTGCGAAAAAACGGTGCCTATGTAAGCTCCCTCGTTTACGATGGGACAATTTCGCCTGACCCGTATATAAACGCCGAGAAAATCGACGATATATGGAATGTAGAGACAGCACCCATTCCCGAAAGAACCGAGGAAGAAATTATCGCGGGAGAGCTTACGCTTTCCCCGAATGAAGAGATAACAAAAGAATTATCTCTCCCTATGATTTATGCAGGCTTTTTGCATGTATCTGCTGAAACGGAAGGGGTTTTGTTTGCTGATTTTAAACTGCGTGAGCTTGATGAAGAGCATTGTAGCGGTGAAAGCGTAAAACTTATCGGTAATGATGAATACCGCGGTTTTTATATGCACAGCGCAGGAAATATTATTGCAAATATAAAAAACAATTCGGCTACACCATCCAAGATAAAAATCGGGTTTATTACAACCTGCTACCCTGTGAGCGTTGATGCAAATACTGTTACAAGTGACACAGAGCTTAACAATGTTCTTGACGTTTGTAAGCACACCTTAAAATATTGCCGTCAGACTCATCATCTTGACAGCCCACGCCATTGCGAGCCTCTTGCTTGCACGGGAGATTATTATATAGAAAGCCTGATGACGGCTTTTTCATTCGGCGATATGCGCCTTGCGGAGTTTGATATTATTCGCACAGCAGAGCTTCTTCGCCATAATGACGGAAGAATGTTTCATACAACATACAGTCTTATATGGGTCAGGATGCTTTACGATACCTATATGATAAGCGGGAACGCAGATTTGTTGGAAAAGTGTCGGGATGCTCTGGATATGCTTCTTGCCCGTTTCGAAACATATATGGGGGGCAATGGTATTATTGAAAATCCGCCCGATTATATGTTTGTTGATTGGATTTATATTGATGATATATCAATGCACCATCCGCCCAAATGCCTTGGTCAGACAGTTCTTAATCTGTTTTATTATATGGCGCTTAACTACGCAGAACGGATATACTCAACGCTCAAAGACCATGTGAGCGCCACACAATGCAGGGAAAAAAGCCATGCTTTGAAAATTGCAATAAATGCTCTGCTTTACGATGAAGAAAAGGGAATGTATTTTGAGGGCTTAAATACACCCGGCGATGAAAAGCAAGTAGCCGAATGGAAATGGCATCCGCAAAACGTTGAGAAAAGGTATTATCTCAAGCAATCAAATATTTTGGCGGCATACACCTGCGTTTGCGACAGCGATAGGGCAAAAATGCTTATAGAAAAAATTATGACCGACGAGATACAGGGTGGCGTACAGCCTTATTTTACACATTATTTGCTTGAAGCAATTTATACCCACGGATTAAGAGAAAAATATACATTGCCTGTAATTGAACGGTGGAAAGATTCGGTAAAGCAATGTCCCAAGGGTCTTGCAGAGGGCTTTATTGCACCTGAGCCTACATACCGATTTGACCATAGTCACGCTTGGGGCGGAACACCTTTGTATTCTCTCCCGAAAGCGCTTCTGGGGCTTTCCATAGATGAGCCTGCATACAAAAAAATAACGCTTTCACCTTCGCTTCTCGGCCTCAGAAAAGCGATGGTTCAGCTTCCTACACCGTATGGAATGGTGATTTGCGAAATGGAGCAGGGGAAAGAGTTCAAAATAACCGCACCCGATGAAATAAAAATACATTTATTAACAGCAACTAAAAAAATATAAATTATTGCAAACCAACAAAAAACGCCCGCTCACCTTTTAGGTGAGCGGGTATTTTTGCGTTGCGTATTTTTATGATTTCTCAATATCAGAAAATAAAAATGCAAAATTACGACAAACAATTATAAATAACAAAAATTTTTCGGAAAACACCCAAAAACGCCATTTTGTACTCCGGCAGAGAATAGTATTTTAACCCTTAATTTGATTAAATATTATTATGTGAAATAAGCGTGAGGAGAAAGAAAATGGAATATATAATTTCTTTTATATATGGGTTGAATTTTTTTCAAAAAAAGATAGATGGTTCTGATAAAGATTTTAAAATCGGGTCATCCCGAAAGGACGATATATTTTTTGATAAGTTAAAATCATCCCAGATTGTTCTTAAAATATCGGGTGATAAATTCAGTATAGTTTCCAAATACCCCACTGAAACAAAAATAAATAATATTCCTATCCCCAACATTTTCCTTATTGATAAGGAAAATCCTATGCTTGTTTATGTTGATTATGCAAAGAGTGCTTGTAAAAAGACTGTGAAAATGCCGCACAACAGTGTTATTACAATAGGTAGGCGTTCAACTAACAATATTGTTATAAAAAACCGCTTTGTTTCCGGTGAGCATTGCGTTATTAAACGTGAAAACGGAGTTTTTTATCTGGAAAACAAAAGCGAAACAAACGGTACATATCTCAACTCAATCAAAGCCTCGAAATCAAAGCTTGTAACAGGTGATGTAGTCCATATTTTCAACTACTCTATCCGCCTTGACAGCGGTGAATTGTTTTTTGAGAATGCAGGTAATGATATCGATATCCGGGATGTTGAGTTTTCTGAATCGAATAAAAAAGATACGGCGTATGTTAAGGGTGATAAAAGAATTTACAAACGTTCACCCCGAACCCAGGAACAGTTGCCGTTTGAGGATATAGTTCTTGCGGCTCCGCCATCTAAGCAGCAGAAATACGAGAAACCGAAAGGTATGTTGTCTTCTCTTGTCGGTACTGCAGCTATGTTCGGAACAAGTATGTTTACTGGTGGAGCTATGTCGGCGGCGATGGTTGCAGCCCGCTCATCTATGCTTATTATGCCTGCAACCAATATAGTAACTCAAAAGGCATCAAATAAACGCGGTAAAAAGAAAGCGGATGATTACGAGGCTCTTCGCGCAATGAGATTCGGTAATTATTTAAATGAGCAAAGAACAAGAATCTTTTCCGTTGCCGATCAACAGCGGAAAATTATTACTGATGAGAATCCTTCTCCGAGTGATTGTATAGAGATAACAAACACTATGCGCAGAAATCTTTGGGAAAGAACCCCTTTGGACAGAGATTTCCTTGATGTCCGCTTGGGTATGGGTTACGAAAAACTCTGTATTTCCGTTAAAGACCGCGGTGAAGCCTACGGTGTTGAGTTGGAGGATGATGACGCCAAAGAAATGTCCGCAATGCTTGTGGAAGAGTCAAAGTATGTTGATAACATTCCTGTAAGGGTATCTTTGAAAGATAATACTACAATCGGTGTTATAGGTAACAGGGCTAAGGTAGTTCAGCAAGTTAAAAACATGGTTACCGAGCTTTGCACCATGCATTGCTTTTCTGATGTGCGCATTGTAGGTATTTTTGATGAAGAAGAAAAATCTCAATGGGAGTTTTTGAGATGGTTGCCGCATATTTGGGATGAAAACGGAAGTGTTCGTTACCTTTCTTTTGATAAGGAATCGGCTCATGCAATTTGCGAGAGCTTTAACGATATGCTTAAAGTCAGAATCAGAGATATGAAGGATACCTTCGGAACAAAGAAGAATGTTCCGATTCCGTATTACATATTTATTCTCGGCTCACGAAAATATATGGAAACAGAAGAGATAATGCCTAATTTGTTATACAACGATTCACAGTTGGGCGTAACATCACTGTTCTTGTTTGATGACATATACAACCTCCCTAACGCTTGTAACTATATAATTGATGTTGATAATTTCCCAAGTGCTTTTGAAAGAGATAAAGTCAACAGTAAATTTATTTTCAGCAGGGATGAAGTGGAGCCTAATGCTTTTGATGAATTTGCACGAGCAATGTCATCTATTGAGCTTAAAGGGTTTGCCTCCGCGGCGGATATTCCTGACGGTATAACCTTTTTAGAGGGCTACGGGGTTAAGACGGTTGAGGAGTTGAATATAGCCGAGCGTTGGGCAATGAACCGCGCGTACAAGAGCCTTGCTGCACCTATCGGTGTTATGGGCGGAAATAAACTTTTCAGTCTTAATATCCGTGAAAGTCACGGCAGCCCTGATGAACACGGTCCACATGGACTTGTTGCAGGTACAACAGGCTCAGGTAAGTCCGAGTTGCTCCAGACATGGATTCTCTCAATGTGTGTCAACTATCACCCAAATGAAGTTAATTTTGTTTTGATTGACTATAAGGGTGGCGGTATGGCTAATCTTCTGGAGGCTATGCCTCACGTTGTAGGTAAAATCACAAATATTGCCTCCAACATTAAACGCTCAATAATTTCTCTTAACCGCGAGAAAGAGCGCCGTATGGCAATGTTTGAAGCGGCGGGAGTTAATAATATAGACAAATATCAGATGCTTTACCACGAGGGTAAGGTCAGCGAACCTCTTCCTCATCTTGTTATTGTTGCTGATGAATTTGCCGAACTGAAAAAAGAAGAGCCGCAATTTATTTCGGATCTTGTTTCTGTTGCTCGTGTGGGCCGAACTCTCGGTATCCATCTTGTTTTGGCAACTCAAAAACCCTCGGGTATTGTTGATGACCAGATTTCGGGTAACTCCCGTTTCCGTCTTTGCCTTAAGGTTCAGGATGCGAGCGACAGCCGTGAAATGATTGAAAGACCTGAGGCTTCAAAAATAACTCAGGCAGGCCGTTGTTATGTTAGAGTCGGTAAGGATGAGGTGCTTGAGTTGTTCCAGTCCTTCTGGAGCGGAGCGCCGTATGTAGGTAATTCTGAAGGGAAAATCGAGAAGGGTAATCAGGTTTGTATTGTTGAAACAAACGGACACAGAGTTAAGCCACCAAAGAAAAACACTTCAAAGGTTAAAGCCGAGTTCGACGAGCTTGCGGCAATAAATAAATATATAACTGATTTGGCTGAAAAACAAGGTATTCCGAAGCTGCGCGGTCCGTGGCTTCCCGAGCTTGAAGAAAATATTTTGCTGGATAGTGTAATCAGCGCTGAAAAAGGTTTTGACGGCGAAAAATGGAATACCAATGATTTGCCGTGGCTTAAAGTTCCCGTAGGTTTTTATGATATGCCTGAGCTCCAGGAGCAGGGTACATTGTGTTTGGATTTTGCCTCTGATGGTCATTACGGCATTTATGGTGCATCGGGTACGGGCAAAACAGTGCTTTTAAAGACACTCATTACTTCAATGTGCAAAAATTATACTCCTGATGACGTTAACATTTATGTTATCGACTGCGGCGGTTGGAGTATGAATGTTATGTCCGCCTTCCCTCATGTGGGCGGAGTAGTTCTTGATGTAGAGGAAGAAAAAATATCAAAATTCCAAAAGCTTATTAACGAGGAATTTGACAGGCGCAGAAAATTGTTCCTGGATAATGTTGTAAGCTCTTTGACCGCATACAGAGAAACTGTCGGAAAAATGCCTGCGATTATTATCATGATCGATAATATTATGCCTATTTTCGATCTTTATCCTGATATTGAAGATTTGCTGATAAAGATTTCCCGCGATGGTGCAACATACGGTATTTACCTTGTGTTTACCGCTAATACAAATACGGGAATCCGATATAAAATTATTCAAAATATCAAGGGCGCAGTAGCTTTTGAGCTTACAGATAAGGGTGATTATTCCGGTATAGTAGGCAGAACTGAGGGTAAATTCTTGCCTAAAACCTGTGGCAGAGCATTATATAAGGGTTCGTGCCCCACAGAGTTTCAGGTAGCTTGGTACGCACAGGGCGAAAATGAAATTATAAGAGCCGCCGATGTTAAAGGCTTATCATCAAGAATGTGCGATGCGTGGACAGGTGACTTACCGAGAGTTATTCCTGTAATGCCTGAAAAGGTTGAGTTCAATGCTATTGCCCGAGAGTATAAAGGAAGAAACGATATACCTCTTGGTATCTCTTACGAAAGCATTGAAACGGCTTTTGCAGGTATGGAAAAGAAGTATTGCTTTATGGTGAGCGGTTCTATAGGCTCGGGTAAAAGCGCGCTGTTAAAAAATATAGCTTGTATGCTGCAAAACGAAAACAACCTTATGTATTTCTTTGACAGCGATAAAAGAACCTTTGCGGACTTTGCGTCAAGTGCAACCGGCTACGCTATCGACAAAAATGATAGTGCTGTGAATACACTCATCCGTGAAATTGTAGGTATGCTTAACGCCAGAAAGGACGCGCAGGTTGAGGCATCTGCCGAACCCGATTTCGATCCTGTTTCGTTTATATTAAAGGAAAAGCAAATCTGTATTTTTATTGATGATATCAATGAGTTTGTTGAGTCTGTTGAAAACGAAACGCGCAACTGGATGGATAATATTGCAAGATTGGCTGAGGATTTGGGCGTATTGGTATTTGTTGCCGGGCGACTTGGCGATGTCAGCAAATTAGCTGACTTAGAGCCGTTAACAGCCACGATAGTGAAATATCAAAACGGTATTCTGGTTGATGGCTCTCCCGCAAATGCAGGCTTTTTTGATAATAACCTTTCTTTTGCTGAGCGAGATCAGGTTTGCGGTCAGGGTAATGCCTGGTTATTCGATAATGGTTCTTGCACTAAAATAAAAATTCAGTAATAACACAAGGAGTTTGTTATGCCTAAAATTGAAATTGATGTAGATAAACTTCAATTAGCTGTTCAATTATTTGATTATTCACGAAAACAGGTTGAAGAAGTTTTGTATAAGTTCAATGCTTTAAACAATGAGTTTCAAGCAGATATGCAGTTGCAAACATCATTGGAATATCCTCAGATTCAAGTTGCTTGCGAAGAGTTTTCAAAATCCTGCTTTGTTGTAAATGAAAAAATGCAAGACTTATATTCCGTATTCCTTCAGGTCCCGGGCATTTACTCGCAGCTTGAAGAGAAGGCGAAAAATCGGGTTGAAGGTATCGTTGCAAAAGCCGAGATTACTCAAAGAAATATGAGCGATATAACTGCCATTAATATTGAATTGGCTGTTGAAGCTGATGAAGATGTCAGCGTTTTTGCCGAAACAAGTCAGCTTGTTCAGAACAACAGTTATGAAATGGCTTTGGCAAGTACAGCCGCCGCTGTGGGAATAATTGAGGAAACTTATGCAGGGGATGAGAATCTCGGTATAAACCCACTTGTTGAAATGCAGGTTGAAAATTCTGTGATTTCGCTGGAGGCGTCTTTGGTAGCTTCAATGGAGGAAACGGAAGATGAATAAGTGCACTATCAATGAGTTGGAAAAGATAGAGAAAAAAATATCTTATCTTAAAAATATCTGGCCTGATGTCAGAGTTAATAACATAGTAATTCTTTCTCAGTATCAGCTTTTGTGCTTGGGTGCCTTGTTGAAAAAGCCCATAGTTCCGGGAATAACACCGATTATTAATATTGATGATGTAAGCGTTAAAACGGCGTTGAAATCGCTGCAAAAAAAGCAGATGTATTTTCCGCGTTTTTCGGGTGTGGGCGAGGTTGATGAAACTGTTTCAGCTCTTATGGAGCAGCTTTGTGCGCCCGGTGAAAAATATGAAATTATCCTCAATTACAGGGCCGGTAAGGTTATTAAATTTTTCGCTTCTTTTACTAAAGGTGCATCGGTGCTCCTTTTTAAACTGAACGAAGGTAATTATGTTCTTTGTAATTGCGAAGGTGTTTTTAAGTCCGAAAGCATATACAGCGTTGGCGAAATAAGTGCCGATGTTGTGAAACGATTGCGCGATGAGATTACCCAATCTTTAGGCTTCTGTGAGGTTAAGGAAAAACTCGCCGCGCTTAACAACGATTCGTTGTTTGTAAACGGGATGTACGATTGCCTTTGCGGCAAGACCAATAACGGAATGTTTTGTAAGTATTTTTTCGACGGAATGAAGTTCAGAAAGTTTGAATCCGGCTTTGTGGTTTGCGGAAATGGCTCCGGCGGGATAATAAAACTCAGAAGGTGATGTGGAATGAGTAAAATTATAATTACATTAACTAATCAGCGGAGAGATTTCTCCTACGATTTAGAGGTGCCCACAGACGAGCCGATAGAAAAGCTTTATACAGATATTATTGAAACCTTAAGTAGCCAAAATCCGAGCTTTTTGAGCTATCAGTCTCAGATGCTTTTGTATTCATTACGTATGAAACGATACATGCTTCCCAATGAAACTTTAGATTCTTGCGGGGTATTAAACGGCGATTACTTGTTATTAGGTTGAGGTGCATTATGACAGAGGAAATTTTGTTTGCAGATATGCTGAATCACTATTCTTTGAAAATCACCGAATTGTCGGATGTTCTTGCCGACGCGGTTTCAAAGCTTAATACATGCGTGATTCTTTCGGAAGAAGCTTGGAAAAGTCCGTCCATATTAAAATTTAATGACAAAATTCTTGATATGCGGCAACAGTTCAACAATATGAATCATTCATTGGATGAACTTACAGCTTTATTCAATACAATAAAAAATGCGGAATTGGAAGCTCAGACAGAAAACCTTATGAATGTTGTTGAAGCTTCAAAAGACTAGGTGTTAAAGAGAATGTCTCTTAGCAATATATTTTAGCTTCAGGAGGTGAAAATAATGGCACTTATTCAGGTAACTCCCGATTTACTTAAAGGCAAGGCAAACGAGCTTCGTGGTTTAAAGGGACAGCATGACGAGGCAATGAACAAGGTGAGAACTCTCATCACAAACCTTAACGAGGTTTGGAAGGGTGATGCGCAGGTAGCTTTCCTCAACAAATATGAAAGCATGCAGTCAACTTTCACAAATTTCTCACAGATGCTTGAGGATTATGCAAAGCTTATGGATACAGCAGCTCAGCAGATGGGTGAACTCGATACAGGTCTTGCAAGCAAGATGTCCGGTTTTGGTACGAAGTAAAACCGAAGAGCCGCCTCCGATTTTTATCGGAGGTAGGCTTGCCTGTTTAATTTCGGTAAAGATTCAAATCCTTTTTTAAGCAAAAAATTCGCCTGTTTAAAAAAAGATTTGAGAAGGAGATAAATTATGGAAATTGTTATAGATGTGGATGCTTTATTGCGTTGTAGCGATAGTTTGAGCAATGTTAACTATGAGCTGCAGACAAATATGAATAATATTGAGAATCTTGTTCTCGGTTTAGGCAGTGAGTGGCAAGGTCAAACAGCAAAAGCGTATGAAAATAATATTTTGATTGTGAAGAAACAATTTGAATATCTCAACAAGTATATTGAAGAATACACTCAAGTGCTTAAGACGATAGCTGCAGAATACGCAGAAACCGAAAAAAATATCACTATGAGATTGGAAGGATAATACAATGTTCAAAAAAATTGAAAACCTTATTCCTCTTGCTGAATCCCACATATATTTTTTAGCTAAAGAATTAAACTTGACTCGTACAGTAGCAACGGGTATCGATTTTACAAGATTATCAAAGCAAGAGCAAAATGAGCTTCGCCAGTCAGTATATGACCATTTTAGGGAAAATAAAGTTTTAAATACGGACTTTTTCGGCAATGCAACCATACGAAAAGATTATGCGGAAATTGTTCGCATGTTTGAAAATCCTGATTATGTTTGTTGTGTTGCCATTGTAGATTACAAGAACAAGAAGTCGGTTATGAAAAAAGTATATTTTTCAAATAATAAATGGTTTGGTCTTGATTATAGTTCAAACGGAGCATTTGTCATTGGCGAATTAGATGATGTGAACGATGCTAAAATATTTGCATTGAAAGAAGCAAATATGATTAACGAGACCGAGCCAATATCAGAGAATGATATTGATAACACATACACTTTTGACAATATAAATGCAGTCGTGTCAAAAATTGTAATCGTCGATGAGTTTTATAAAAGAGGCGAAGAATATTTTGAAAAACAATGTTTATATACACGGTTGAAAGATGGATTATGGGCAGATCTGGATAGTGCGGATGGAGTGAAGGTACAACTTAAAAAGAAAGATATGTCGGAAATAGCGTTTTATCAGGAGGGGTAAAAAATGGCACAGATCAAAATTGATACAAAATATGCAAGACGCGATGTGAAGCGTATAAGAACCGCAATAGCTTACCTCGAAAATGCGTATAATGAGTACTCGCAGCTTAATAACTTTGTTAACGATACTTATAAGGGTGAAGCGGCTAACGCCTTGAGCACATTGATTACCGCAAATCGTATGAAGAGGGTTCAAAATATGATAAGTGACCTTAGGGGGGCGCAGAACCGACTTCAAAGAGCAATAGACAGCTATGAAAGAGCCAGCGAAAATGTTAAGAAGAGTGTTGAGGGGTGAGTTTTATGGCCAAAAGAGTTTTAGTAAATGTAGATAAGGTAAACGAACTTGGTAACGAGGTCGAACAGCTTTTGCAAGAAATGCAAGCTTGCTATGACAGTATATTAAAAAATAAGCAGTTAATATGTGAAAATTGGCAGAGCGATGCAGCGCTCCAATATGTAACCAATATAGATAAACAAAACAAAAATATAAATAAGCTTAAAGATTCCATAAAAAACGATAAGGAATATACATTAAAAACCTCCGCCCAAATTCGAGAGATAGACAGAAATTTTGCGAAACAATTCGAAAATAATAAGGCTTGATTAGGGTGAAACGGAGAGATAAATATGGGAACAATTATTGAATTAAATTATTCAAACATACTTAACTATTCTACAAAAATAAGATCTATCGACAACGATTTGGAGCAGGCCTATAAGCAACTTGCGGAATCTACCGATTGGGGTAGTTCAATTATGCAGGGAACATGGAGCTTTTCTGGGAAAAATGCAATTTTTAATGAATTGGCTCAATCTAAAAAAGAGATAAAGCGTATTATGGAGGCTGATGAGGCGCTTATTAATATTCTTAACAGCCTTGAGTCAGGTTATGAAGGCGTAAATAAAAAAACAACTACGAATGATGAGGCTATACGAAAATTTATCGAGTCTTTGTTTTGGTTGGTAAAACCCGCAATCATTGCACCTGTGATCATTGGACCTATATGGGGACAATTAATAAACGGATATTCAGATTGGGATACGGGAATACCGGGTGGGGGTGTGCCTTCTATACCCAAAATTTTCGAAATAACTGATGATTTGAAAGATAAACTGCTGGAAAAAGCGGATGACATTATTGACGGAACAGGCAAAGACTTAAAGAGTATGAGTGAATCTCTTGATGCAATAAATGATTGGATAGAAAAGAATCTTGGGGAAGACCGAAGAGATCTTATTGATACCTTGCTGGAAGAGCTGGTTAACGATAAAGATAAATACAAATCACTAAAAATTCTTCAGCAAATTTTTAGCGGAAATTTCGAAGGAGATACATTAATAGATATAGCTTCTCTTGTTGTGTCTATTATGGGAAAGTCGAATATTAAAACTAAAACGCTGTTTACCGCACTAAAAAAGATGGACAAGTGGAGCGGAATAGGCGCTGAGATGGAGGCGCAGGTCATAGAGGCATTTGAAGAGGGCGATATATTTAATGGTGTGAGATTGTTTTTGGGCTATGTGGTCGGCGGTCTTAGTGGTTGCGTGCTGGATAATGCTGCAGCTTTAGCGGATTCCTATTTGCATATTTCTGAATTGGAAACTATTTTCGAAATATTTACGGGTATTGATATTAACGGACCTGTTGACAAAGCAGTTGGCTCGTTCTTTTGGCGTCTGTTAGGTTTTAAATAATCGGAGGATAAATAAATGCAATTATTACATATAGGCACAATTTTTACTAAAAATGAAAAGAACTTCTTGATAATTGGTTATTCCGTCATAAAAAAAGATGAAAAACTACTTCCTGCGTATAAATGCGTTCGGCTTCCGTTGGGCTTCATCAGCAAAGATAGTATAAAAACCGTTTCTATTGATGATGTTGATAATGTTATTTTCAGCGGCTATAAAAACGAGCAAGCAAACGATTATTTGGAAAAGCTCGGAAAAATATATGATGTTTTCGGAGAATACGGAGAAGAAGTAAACGATCAGTTAGATGAAGTGTTACAGGCTTTAAAGGAAGGTGGGTATATAAATGAGTAATTTATTACCGTTAGGCTCAATAGTAAAAAAGCAGGATAGATTGTTTATGCTCGTCGGCTATCTTCCTCAAGATAAAAAAATCCACATGTATTCCGCTGTTCCGTACCCTTTGGGTATGCTGGAAAAGGAAGTAATATATACAATTGACGAAAATGAGTTCGAGGTCGAATTCAAGGGGTACAGCGATGATTTAACTGAACAAGCGCTGAATGGTATTGAACTTTTAATACGGGAATTGGCTGCTCGGTTGACTAAATGATTGATTTGTCTGTAAATTAATTTAATTGATAGGATGTATGACAATGGCAAACAGTATTAAAGTAGAAACAGATACGCTGACGAAGTTAGCGGTGCAGTACAGAAGCGATGCAGAAAATTATAAGAACTGTTGCGACAAGCTTGAGGCTAAGCTGGCGGAATACGATGATTATTGGTGGGGCGCTTTTTCAGCGAGTTTTGAGACTGAGATAAAGAACCTGAAAAAACAGAAGAAAACTGTTTACGATAATTGTATGAGCTTGGCTCAGTTTTTGGATGAAGCGGTAAAACTCTATATACAGCTTGATAGGGGCTTAATAGCTAAAGATAGCGTGGATGTCAATGATTATCCGGAAGGTGTAAGGGTTAGCCAACACATTCCTACCGATGCGGAATTACAGGAGTTATATAACAATAGTGTTTATCCCGGAATGGGAAAAAATCCGGATGGTTCCGTTAGTTGCGCTGCACTTACAAAAAGAAAGGCGCAACAGCACGGTTTTGACTATACAGGCTACGGTAACGGTAATCAAGTTTATGACAGGATTCAGTCAAATAATAGTTTCAACGTTACTAAATATCCCGGTAGGGACTGTTTAAATAAGTTGATTGCCGCAGAGGGGGAGCCTGTAACCAATGTGGTTATCTCGTTCCCACGCTCTCCTAAATGGGGCAATAAGTATGGTCATGTGCTTTATATCGATAAGATAGTAGATGGTAAAGTTTATTATTCAGATAATACAAGTCCGAGTACAGCCAAAGTAAAAACAATTGATGATTTCTTAAATGCTTATTATAAATCAAACGGAAGTCCGATAGGTTGCGCGCATTTAGAGAAAAAATAGAGAAGAAAAAATAATGAATATTCAGGTGATTGGGATGTTAGATAAAGGTACGCCGGTATTCGGTAATTGGAGCGTTGATGAAAAGATCGGCTCCGGGGCTTTCGGTACCGTGTATAAAATAAAAAGAGAAGAATTCGGCAGAACATATTTTGCCGCTATGAAGGTTATTAAAATACCGCAGGATAAGTCGGAATATAAAAGACTTCGCAGCGAAGGTATGGACGATGAAAGCATATCTACATATTACGGACAGATTGCCGAAGATTTCATAAAAGAAATCGAGATGCTTTCTTCTCTTGACGGTATTACGAACATAGTTGATTACAAGGACCATATTATAGAATCTTGTGCTGATTTAGGTTACACGATTTATATTAAAATGCAGTTGTTGACACCTTTATCAAATCAGCTTGTTAAAGAAAACGGGCAGGTTAATTTCCTGCCCTATGATGAAATACTGAATTTAGGTATCGACATTTGCTCGGCGCTTGAAACCTGCGAAAAGCATAATATTATCCACCGCGATATTAAGGTGGATAACATTTTCGTTTCTTCAAACGGCGATTACAAATTGGGCGATTTCGGTATAGCAAAGCAGCTTGAAGCAACCCAAGGGGAGATGTCTAAAAAGGGCACATTGCTGTAT
This sequence comes from Clostridia bacterium, assembly GCA_045593305.1. Classification (GTDB taxonomy): domain Bacteria; phylum Bacillota; class Clostridia; order UBA1381; family UBA1381; genus UBA1738. The sequence goes on from JAZNWI010000181.1 coordinate 18,265, forward strand.
ATGGCTCCCGAGGTTTTCCGAGCCGAAAACTACGATAAAACTGCGGATATTTATTCGTTAGGCATTGTTCTGTATCGTCTGCTTAATAAAAACAGAGCGCCCTTTTTCCCCGAATATCCCACACCCATAAAATTTACCGATAAGGAACAAGCTAATACAAAGCGTTTAAACGGCGAAGATTTCCCCGATATCAGCGATATAAGCGGCGAGCTTATGAATGTTTTGAAAAAAGCCTGCGCATTTAACCCGAAAGACAGATATCAGAGCGCAAGCGAATTCAAAAAAGCACTTAAAGCCGTAAAAAAAGCCAAGGCTGAAACCGAAGAAGAGGAAATTACCGCTATTCCCGTGGCGCCTGCTCCGATTGTTGAAACTCCCGTTGAGGATGATTCTTTAGAAGCAACAGCAAGCGCGTTCAATGACGAAATACCACAGGTGGATTATATCCCTCAAAACGAGGTTGACGAAACGGTTGAAGAGGATGACTTAGAAGCAACAGCAAGCGCGTTCAACGATGAAATACCGCAGGTCGATTATATCCCGCAAAACGAGGTTGACGAAGTTGTTGAGGATGATGATTTAGAGGCAACGGCAAGCGCATTTAATGACGAAATACCGCAGGCTGAATATATCCCTCAAAACGAGGTTGACGAAGCTGTTACGGAGGACGATTTAGAAGCAACTCAGAGTGAGTTTGATAATCAAACACCTGAAGAAATCGCTTCCGAAGATGATGCCGTAGAGAAAAAACGTAATGGTAATCGTATTAGTGCATGGGGATTACTTACAGTAATAGTAGTGTGTTTTGTTATTGGTACTTTAACCATGAACCAAACATCGGGTTATCAGCCTGAAGAAACAAAAACCTCGATACAGCTGGCTGAAATAGATGGGAAAGATTGTGGAGAGGTTGAAAGCCTGCTCTATAATGCCGGGATTGACTACTATTATACAGATGTTTATTCCTCAACCTACGAATACGGCACTATTATTGGTGAAGGTCGTGACGGTTGGAGAGATAGTTCGTATGCTTACACCGGAGATACTGTAGAGCTGCTTTTCAGTTGCGGACCGGCTGACGCTGCTTGGGCATACGGTGAGCCTGATAATTACGACGGTGTAGTAACAGAAGATGGTTTGTTTTATGTGGAACTTATGGCAGAAGATGGGTCTTTTTATAGAGATGACGCAAACCTTTATACTTGGGAGCGTTTGATGGAGGTTTATGGTTCCAATATGGTTCCGGAGCGCCAGCCAAGAGATATAATTGATGACCCTATGATGGGGGATGTGACATTAAACGGTAAGGAGGTTTATATTGGGTACAATGTCGGCCCATACTGGCGCTATGACTACGAAATCTGGGATTAATAATTATAAAAGGGTGAAATTATGTTAGATATAGGCACAAAGGTCTTTGGTGATTGGACCGTTGATGAAAAAATCGGTTCCGGTGCATTCGGAACGGTTTACAGAATAAAAAAAGAGGATTTCGGCAATTTTTACTACGCCGCGATGAAGGTTATTCGTATCCCCCAGGATAAAGCTGACCACGACAAGCTTCGTACCGAAGGTATGGATGACGAGAGCATTTCTTTGTATTACGGACAAATTGCTCAGGATTTCATTAAGGAAATTAAATTGCTTTCCTCTCTCGACGGAATAACGAATATTGTTGATTACAAGGACCACAGCATCGTCCTTAATGAGGATTTCGGGTACACGATTTACATAAAAATGCAGTTGCTGACTCCTTTAAGCAAAAAGCTTATTGATGAAAATAAGCAGGTGTTATTTATGTCCGTTGACGAGGTGTTGGATTTAGGTATGGATATCTGTACCGCCCTTGAAACCTGCGAAAAGCATAATATTATTCACCGCGATATTAAGGTGGATAACATTTTCGTTTCCTCTAACGGCGATTATAAACTTGGCGATTTCGGAATAGCAAGACAGCTTGAAGCTACCCAGGGCGAAATGTCTAAAAAGGGTACGCTTATGTATATGGCGCCGGAAGTGTTCAGGGGAGAGAACTACAACAAAACAGCAGATATTTATTCTTTGGGTATAGTGTTGTATCGTTTGCTTAATAAAAACAGAGCCCCGTTTTTTCCCGAGTATCCTACTCCAATAAAATTTACAGATAAAGAGGATGCCAACGCTAAACGCCTGAAAGGCGAGGCGTTCCCGGATATAAGCGGCGTAAGCGCGGAGCTTGTGGCTGTTTTAAGAAAAGCCTGCGCATTCAACCCTGAGGAAAGATATCAGACCGCAGGAGATTTCAAGAGAGCCTTGAAATCCATAAAAAAAGGTGCTGCACAATCCGTTCAGCCGCAGGCAGAAGAAAAAGCTTCTGAGCCTCAGGTTGTTGAAGACGAATATGAAGCAACAGGTAGCGCTTTTAATATGGAGATACCCGAGGTTGAAACAAAAGAAGCACCTGCTATTGAGGAATGTTTTGCAGAAGATACCGACTTAGAAGCAACAGGCAGCGCTTTTAATATGGAGATCCCTGCCTTTGAAACGAAAGCAGCACCTATTGTTGAGCCTTCTTTTGCGGAAGATACCGATTTAGAAGCAACAGGCAGTGCTTTTAATATGGAGATCCCTGCCTTTGAAACGAAAGCAGCACCTATTGTTGAGCCTTCTTTTGCGGAAGATACGGCTTTGGATGAAACTGTTGGTGTGTTTAACAATATTCCGTTTTATGCTGAACAATCAGAAGAAGCCGAACAAAAAACCAAAAAGCAAAAAGCCGGAAAAAAACAAAAGAAGCAAAAAGCCAAAAAAGCCGGGAAAGCCGATAAATTACAAGAGCCGATGGCGGAAATAGGCGGCGTATTAAACGAAGCGAAGGAAAAGGGCATAACAAAAAAACTGAGCCAAAAAACAAAGGTTTTGATGATAATAAATATAATTCTTGCTGTTGTATCAGCGGTCGTAGCTTTGATATTTGGGGCTTATTATATTTTGGCTATAATTGGCATTGCAATATCTGCCGGCAATTTAATCAGCTTACTTGTGATTCTGTTCAAATATAAAATAATACCTTTAATAAAGCGCTTATTTAATATCATTAATTCACTTTTTGGAGCTATAAAGGGTATAAAGAAATAAAAGTTTAATAAAAGGAAAATTATTATGGCGAATCTTCTTATTTCAGGCTACGCTCGCAGTAACGTAGGTAAAAAACGAAGCAACAACGAGGATAATTTTTATCTCTCGGGTGTTACTGTTGATTCTGCTAACGATATTTCAGCGGAGTACGAGTATTCATCAAAAATAGCCACCGCTGTTTTCGACGGTATGGGTGGCGAGGCCGCCGGAGAAAAGGCATCTCAGACGGCGGCGGTTACATTCGGCGAAAAAATCGTGGAGGTTATTAGTTCCGATTTTTCCGAAAATGTAATCGGCTCGGTAATAGAAAGTGCTAACAGCGCCGTTTGTGCCGAAATGCGCAAAATCGGAAAGCGTATGGGTTGTACATTCGTATCGCTTGGCTTTTCCGACGGAAAAATATATATTTCAAATGTCGGGGACAGCCGCGCCTATCTTTTGAGAGATGGTAAACTGATTTGCCTCAGCAAGGACCATACGATTGCTCAGACTATGGTTGATGCAGGTATGGTTTCCTACGAAGAGTCTCAAAAAATAAAAGAGAAGCACAAATTAACTCAGCATATCGGCATTTTCCCCGAAGAAATGATTATCGAGCCCTATTTCAAGACCATAGCCGCCAAAGAGAATGATGTGATTTTACTTTGTAGCGATGGGCTTACGGATATGTTGACTGATGATGAAATTAAGGATGTTTTGTTGGGGAATGCTACGGTTAAGCAAAAGGCTGACGCACTAGTGGAAGCGGCTCTTGGAAAAGGCGGTAAGGATAATGTTACGGTTGTTGTAGCTTCTGTTTCCGCCAAAAACACAGTAGCGGCAATCACCAAAGAAAAGCGCAGACCGAAAAAATGCAACAAAAAGAAGCTGGCTGTAACAGGTGCGATTTTTGGTGCAGTTGCGATTATTATCACTTTGATTTTACTGCTTTTGAGTAGTGGCGTTTTTGATTCAAAGGATAAGGATAACGGCGGTAAAAGCACACAAACAATATTTAGTGATATCTTTACAAGTGAAAAGAAAGAAGCCCCGAAGGTTTAGGGTATAGCATTACTGAAACTAAAAAAGCCTCGTCAGGATTGCGGCGTTTTCCGCTTTCCCGACGGGGCAATTTTTATGCTCTCGTATGGTAAAACCGATACTGTAAAAACAGTGGTTTATTTATAATGAAATAAATGGTGCATTTTAATATGATGTATGTTATGATAAATAAAAAGGTCGGAGGCGTGAGCTTTTATGACAACCAAGGAATATTTAAATCTGATTGATACTGTAAATGAAAACGGTAAATATAAAGCGGATTGGTCATCTCTTTCCCACCATAAGGTGCCCGAGTGGTATATGCGGGATAAATTAGGTGTGTTTATTCATTGGGGTGTTTACAGCGTTCCTGCCTTTGGAAGCGAATGGTATTCCCGCGAAATGTATTGGGAGGGAACAAACGAGTTCAAGCACCATGTTGAAAACTATGGTAAGCAGGATGAGTTCGGGTATAAAGATTTTATTCCTATGTTCAAGGCTGAGAGGTTTGATGCTTCGGCTTGGATATCGCTTTTTAAGAAATCCGGTATCAGATATGTTATGCCTGTTGCGGAGCATCACGATGGCTTCGCAATGTACGATACAGAGTTCAACCGATGGAATTCCAAAGAAATGGGCCCCTGCCGCGATGTTGTAGGCGAATTGAAAGCAGAGTGCGAAAAACAAGGGTTGGAGCTTTGCGCATCAACTCACCGTGCGGAGCATTATTTCTTTATGAATGGCGGCAGAGAATATGACAGCGATGTAAATGATGAAAACTACAGAGATTTTTACGGTCCTGCTGTTTACTGCGAAGAATTTCATTCGGGCAGGCTTCACAAATATACTGCCGATACATATTCAAAAGGTGCAAGTACGCAGTGGCTTGAGGATTGGCTTGTGAGAACCTGTGAGATAATTGATAAATATCAACCTTCAGTATTATATTTTGATTGGTGGATTCATAATCATTCCTTTAAGCCGTACCTTAAAAAGCTTGCGGCATACTACTACAACCGCGCTGAAGAATGGGGTAAGGAGGTTACCATCAATTACAAGCACGAGGCTTTTCCGCCTACGGTTGCAACCTTCGATGTTGAGCGCGGTGCATTGTCGGGTATTTCCCCCATTTATTGGCAGACCGATACGGCTATCGGAAAACACTCGTGGGGTTACAGGAAGGACAACAAATATAAAAGCGCCCGTCAGGTTATTTGCGACCTCGTTGACATTGTAAGTAAAAACGGAAATCTTCTTATAAATATAGGTCCCAAGCCTGACGGAACAATAACCGATGAAGAGACTAAGGTTTTACTTGATATGGGGCGATGGCTCGAAATAAACGGCGAAGGTATTTACGGAACAACCTTCTGGAAAACTTTTGGGGAAGGCGAGGTTAACGCAGAAGACGGTTTCTTTAAGGATAATGAAGAAAAGGCTTTTACAAATGAAGACTTCAGATTTACTTTTAAAAATGGTTATCTGTATGCTTTCCAGATGCGCCCGTCAAATACAGTCAGAATCAAAACTCTTCGAAAACACAATCCGCACGATTATCTTATAGAGAGTATCGAACTTCTTGGTACTGATGAAAAAATTGAATTTGACAGAAATGAAGAGTATCTTGAAATCAACCTGAAAGGCGAATTTGCAAAGAATTTGCCAATTTGCTTCAAAATAGAATTAGGCTAAAAAACACACCCAACTGTTATGCTTTTCATAACGGTTGGGTGTGTTGTTATCTATCTGTTTAATTGATTTTTATAAGAATAAAGGTTAAAGGTAAGGGATTTGTTTTAACGCTCATATTCAGTTGTGAATGAAAAGCTCAACGCAGAAAACAGAAACGCCATAATCATCCGGTTGTTATTATAGCTGAAGTATCCCTGCTCGTATATTCAAGTCAAAACAAATTTTCTCATAAAACATAAGAAAATTTAGCTATAATAAGACACTTTAGTGCAACTTAGTGCCTCTAAAATGCAACTTGCGCTTGACCGTATTGTAAATTGAAAATGTATTTGTTAAAGTGATGTTACAGGGAGGCGATAGATATGAAGTCTATTGAAATAAATAACCTTACTAAAAAATACGGCGATTTTACTGCAGTGGATAATATTTCTTTTTTCGCTTGCGACGGTGAGTTTGTTGGTTTTTTAGGCGTTAACGGAGCAGGCAAATCTACCACGATAAATATAATGTCAACCTTGCTTGCGCCTACTGACGGTGATGTTAAAATCTGCGGATACGATTTATCGCAAGATACCAAGATAAGAGAAAATATAGGTGTTGTATATCAGGAAAATGTTCTTGATGATTTGTTGACAGTTAATGAAAATTTACTATGCCGAGGAGTGCTTCACGGAATTACAAAAAAACAGGCACAGGAAAAAGCACTGGAATTAAGCGAGATTTTTGGGATTGGAAAAATACTTGATAAAAAATATAAATACCTGTCCGGTGGACAAAAAAGACGATGCGAAATAGTGGCGGCTCTTATGCATACACCGAAAATACTTTTTCTTGATGAACCGACAACAGGACTTGACCCGGCAGCTCGTATTGAAGTCTGGAATACAGTAAAGTTGATGCGTGAGAAAACGAATATGACGGTTTTTCTTACGACACATTATATGGAAGAAGCTGCACAGGCGGATAAAATAATTATAATAGATAAGGGTAAATTAATTGCAGAAGGAAGTCCTTTTGAGCTTAAAGAAAAATATGCATATGATTACTTGCGGATTTACACAGATGAAAACATTGAGTGTAAATTAAAAAACTTTGAATATAGAAAACAGGGTAACGAAGTGATGATAAAATTGAAAAAAACAAATGATGCTATTGAAATTATAAATGAATTAAAAGGTAGCTTCAGTGGTTTTGAAGTCGTTCAAGGAACCCTTGACGACGTGTTTATAAATGCGACGGGAGGATTATTATGACACAATATACACAATTGGTTAAAAGAAATTTATTGATGTATCTTAGGGATAAGGGAACAGTTTTCTTTTCGCTGTTGTCAATGCTTGTAGTGTTGTGCCTTATGATATTTTTCCTCGGTGATATTAACATTGATATGTTAACGGATAATCTTGCCGCATTACCGAACAGAAACGCCGCAGAAGATAAAACTAACGCTTTTTTATTGGTTTTAGCGTGGACAATCGGCGGTATAGTTCCCAGTAATGCGGTTATGGTTACGCTTTCATCTTATTCGGCTATGATAAAAGATAAGAACAGTAAACGCAGCGATGCTATTTATACATCACCGGTAAACAGGGGGATTATAGCATTATCATACATAACTTCAACTTGTTTATCTGCCATTATAATATGTTCACTCACATTTACGATTGCCGAAATATATTTTGTGATAAAGGGAGCATCTGCTTTATCGCTATTTTCACATATTAAAGTTTTTCTGTTTATAATAGTTAGTTCTTTTTCGTATTCTGCTATAATGTATTTATTCGCTACACTAGTAAAGAGCGAAAGTGCCTGGAGTGGCTTCGGGACCGTAATAGGAGCTTTAGTCGGTTTCTTCGGCGGCACATATATGCCCATAGGTCAACTTTCACCTTTACTTCAAAATGTAGTAAAATGTACTCCTGTTATTTACAGTACGGTTATGTTCAGAAATGTAATATGTGAAGACATGATGGGTGTGTTGTTCGTGGATGTGCCTGAAGAAATTGCAAATATTTATGGTGAAACTATGGGGATAAGTATAAATTTATTTGATTGGAATATTTCACCATTGATTTGTTGTGTGTTTTTACTTGTTTCGGGTTTTGTATGCTTAGGCTTAGGAATGCTTGTTATTAATTACAGAAGAAAGAATGGTGCGAAATGAAAATAACAATTGTAACACCTAAACCGAATGAAGAGGATGAAATCATAATAAAATGCAGAAATCTCGATGAAGATTTAATGAAAATCATCTGTCGGTTAAAGGAAGAGGAAAGCAGAGTTACTGCTTATCAGGATAGAGATATAATTAAGTTGTATCCTAAAGATATTTATTATTTTGAGTCCGTTGACAATAAGGTGTTTGCTTGTTGCGAAAAACAGGTTTATGAAGTGCGGCTGAAACTTTATGAAATTGAAGATGCTTTGTCAAACAGCGATTTTATCAGAATATCAAAATCTGTTATTGTGAATTTATATAAAATAAAATCTGTTGCACCGATGTTTAACGGAAGATTTGAAGCAAAACTTCAGAATGACGAAAAAATTATTATTTCAAGGCAGTATGTACCTGATTTGAAAAAAGCGTTAGGTATATAGGAGGTTAATGCAATGAAATTTTTTACTGAATTCCTTAAAATGTTTACATATATTACAACGGGGACAGCTATTGCTTTTGCTATATATACATTGATAGTAGGATATGAAATGGTGGCTGTTTATAGCGTAGCAGAAATTCCTTTGGTAGGGATAATTATGTCCCTTGTTACAACCGCAACTATTCAGCGTGAATATTCAACAAATAAGGGTATGGTTTTCGCCTTTGCTTGTCATTATATTTTTGTAAGTGCTTCAATGGTAGGTTTAGGCATTCTTTTTGAATGGGTAAGACCCGTACCGAAAGAAATTGTATTAATGCTTATTTGTGTGGTTTTTGTTTATGCATTTTCAATTGCAATGTTTTTCATTTCAATGAAAAGGGAAGCCAATCAAATAAATGCTGCATTAAAAGAACGGTTGGAAAAACAGGATTAAATTATAAAAAACCGGGTTCTTGCTTAATTTCTTGGTATTTTGCAAATGTTTTGGAAAAAATATGTTTTTTTACCTAACAAATCAAGTTTTAAACAGACTATATAGTTGAAAGCATTACGTAATCGCTTGGAGGACCATATGAAAAAACAAGAACTGCTGAAATATTTTGACGATGAGTTGATGGAAAAACTATATGGTTTTTGTTATGCAAGAACCAATGATAGCTATGAAGCACAGGAATTGTGTTCGGATATCATTTTTGCTTTGGTGAAAGCCGCAAATACAGACGGTGAGATTATGGATTTATATTCGTTTGTGTGGCGGGTTGCCAAAAATGTCTATGCCGACTTTTCAAAAAGAAAAAGAAAGCATACTGATACCTTTTATGAGGGAGATTCTGAAGAAATACTTCCCTTTCTTGCAGACGAAGCACACGAGGACGATAGTGACGAACTGTTAGAGGCAGTGTATAGGAGAATAGCTTTTTTAACGAAGGCATATCGTGAAGTGATGATTATGTTCTATTTGGACGGTTTATCCACCGCAGAAATAGCAAAGCGCCAGAATATAGGCGAGAGTGCCGTTCGTCAAAGATTATTTTCAGCAAGAGAAAAAGTGAAAAATGAGGTAAATGAAATGTATGAAACAAATAACAGACCGCTTGCCCTTGATGAAATTGATTATGTTATCTGGGGCACGGGTGATTTAAAAGGGGGAGACCCCCGTACTGTTTGCACACGTATGTTTTCGAAGCATGTTTTGTGGCTTTGCCATAAAAAAGCTATGAGTCCGGGTGAAATTGCAGAAAAATTGAATGTTCCCACAGTTTATGTTGAAGAAGAACTTGAAATTCTGACCAAAGGTGCAAATGAAGATTACGGTCTTCTTCGCAGAACCGAAAACGGCAAATATGCAATTAATTTTATTTTGTTGGATAAACTTGCCGTGAATAAGGTTCAGGATTTGTATCTTGAACAGTTACCTAAAATATGCAATATAGTTTCACAGTTTATTGAAGAACACAAGAAAGAATATCTTGCTTTGCCGTATCTTAATAAAAAAGCGGATTTCAATTTGATTTTGTGGCAACAGATATACTTTATAACCAAGGTGTTTTCCGAAAAGGTAGAAAAGGTTTTGTCAGAGAATTATTTTGAAAAATCTCAAAAAATCGAGCGTCCATTCAGTGTGTACGGATTTGTTGATAATAAAAAGAATTACGGAGGCGGCTGGGATGTGGTAAATGCAGAAAATGTTTGTGGTTTTTCAAAGGTTCGTTTTGATAATATTTATATCACAAGAATAAAACAGCATTTTGATTGCGGTCTTAATATTTCAAAAGCATCTCCTATTCAGCTTACACTCAGGGCCATTGACGGGCTTAAAATAAACGGTTTGTCGGAGAAAGAAAAAGAGCATGCGGCAAAAGCTGTTGAAAGCGGTTATCTGTATAAAGAAGATGGCGTTCTCTACACCAAAATTCTTGTATCTTCTATGGAGGATAACGAAACACTTTTCGACATAAGCAAAAGTCTGAATACGGAAAGCTTTGAAGATGAAGCACAGATTATTGCAGAAAAGCTCGCTAAACTTATCAAGAAAAATGTACCATTCTACTTGCTTGATGAATGGCGTTTTGTAAATCATCTTGCAAGTCTTCCCGTACTTGATTCGGTAGTAGAAGTGCTGATTGATAAAGGTGTACTTGTACCCCCTGCAGACGGAGTGGGTGCCGAAGGCTGTTGGTTGAGTGTTGCAAAATAATACATAGTTTCGAAATTTATTGAAAACGATAAAAATTTTTAAAAAAATTAGTTAACCGGGATAAGACATTTTGTACTATATATATGAAAGCTTTCAAAAAGGTACGGTATAAATATGAAAAAGGAAACGGCTGCAGAGTTACTCAACGAAAATCTTAAGAATATTTTTGCTTTTTGTGTAACGAATTTGTTTGACAAACAGGATGCGGAGGATTTAACTAACGACATAATTGTTGAGGTGCTGTCCTCTGTGGACAGGCTTGAATCTGATGAGGCATTTTACGGATTCATGTGGCGCATAGCGGAGAACACATTAAAAAAATATATACACAAAAAGAATACACGAAGCTCAAAAAACAATATAGATTTTTACGGTGTGAATTGGGGCACCCCCGAGGAACATATCGTTGAAAACGAAGAACTTATGGTTCTTCGCAGAGAGTTATCGCTTCTTTCCAAACAATATCGTGAGGTAACCGTACAGTATTATATTAACAATAAAACCGTGGCTGAAATTTCAAAAGAAATGAAAATCAGTGAAGAGATGGTTAAATATTATCTTTTTAAAACAAGAAAAATTTTGAAAGAAGGCATACAGATGCAAAGAAATTTAGGCGAAAAAAGTTATAATCCCGGTACTTTTGGTATTGATTTCTGGGGATACGGAAGTAACGCGTATGTATGGGAAACATTTGAAAGAAAACTCCCGGGAAACATTGTGCTTGCCGCATATAAAAAGCCTCGCAGATTCGAGGAGCTATCTTTAGAGTTGGGTGTAGCTGCCCCGTATCTTGAAGATGAACTTGATATTTTATTAAAGTATAACTTTATAAAGCAAACAGGTAACAAGTATCAGACAAATTTTATTATTTTTGAAAATGAATATGAAAATGAAATTCAGCAAAAAATACCGGCTGCACAAATTTGCAAGAATACTGTAAAAAGTATTTTTGAAACGGTTGATGAGATTTTACCTGAAATAAAGAAAGTTGATTTTGGGGTTCAGCTGAGTGAAGGCGAACTTCGGTGGTTTCTTGTAAACTTTGTTTTAGTAAACGCTTTAAACGACTTTGATAAAAAGATACAAGAAGATTTTGGTGCTTATCCCCATTTGTATGATAAAGCATACGGTATCATTTTTGGTCACGATAATGACTATGGCTTTTCCTATTTCAATGGTATTTATGGTACGGCAAATACAGATAAAACCGCTCGTTATGATGGTGTTAATTACAAAATAATAGAAAAGTGCCAGAATTATCATCCTCAAAATGTTGAAAGAACGCGAGTGATTCTTGACGCTGTATTAGGAAAAGATATCGGTCCACACCAAAAAGAAATCATTGCTCAGCTTGTGAGCGAAGAAATGATTTTGGTTGAAGATGATGTGATGAAAGCAAATTTCCCTGTGCTTTCACGCAAAGAAAATGCTCAGATTAAATCACTGGTACAGGAGCTTGTTGATACAGTTCAGAATTGTATGCAAGAAATCTGCGAGTATGCGGCGGATATTCTTGAAAAGCACGTGCCTGAATCCCTGAAAGACCAATGCAGATATATTTGCTTTTTAAGGCATCAGGGGGATACCATAGGCATAATTATGGAAGAACTTGTTAAAATCGGCTATCTGAAAATACCTGAAGAAAGAAAAAACCTTTGTATTTACGGTGTGAAAAAAGTATAACATTGAAGGAGAATTGGTATGGAAAAAATAATCGTTGACGGAAAGCGCTTTGTTGATGAATACGACAGACACAGGATTTTTAACGGTGTGAATTATGACGATAAAGTAGCCGAAAGAACGAGTTGGATGTATGACACCGAGTATATGGAGTTGACAGTGCGCAAATTCAGCCAATGCGGTTGGACTATCGTAAGGCTTGGTGTTCCGTGGGCGGCTATTGAACCTAAACCCAATGAGTATGATGAAGATTATATTGATAAAATAGTAGCTTTTTTAGACCATTGCGAGAAATACGGAATATATGTTTTTGTTGATATGCATCAGGATTTATTCGGTGGTTCTGCAGATGAACGTGGCGGTGACGGAGCTCCCGAGTGGGCTTGCTTAAGAGGAACAAAAAAACCGAGAAAATCAAAACTTGTGTGGGCAACGGGTTATTTCTGGGATAAAGGCGTACATAATTGCTTTGATAATTTCTGGGCAGACACCAAAGTCAATGGTGTCGGCTTGCAGACATATTTTATCAATATGTGGTGCCATCTTGCCGAAAGAATCAAGGACCATCCTGCTTTACTTGGTTTTGATTTATTCAACGAGCCTTATCCCGGTAGTGATGGCGGAAAAATCTTCAGAAAACTTATTCTTAATCTTGCAAAAACAGTAATTACAGATAAACGTTGCAATAAACCCTGGCTTATAAAACAACTTGTTACAGGTAATTCCCACAGAGTTCTTGAACCATTTGAGGACCCCGACCTTTTCCGCAAGGTTACAAAGGCGGGAGATGAACTTCAAAGAAAATTTGATGAAGAAGTATATTCAGGTTTTATAAACCGTCTTTCAAAAAGCATACGCAAGGTTACCGATAACGGAATAATAATTGTTGAAAGCTGTTATTATACAAATCTTGGTATTCCCTTCTGTATGCCTCCCGTAAATTATGATGGCAAGCAGGAAGAACAGCTTTGCTATTCACCCCATGGTTATGATTTAACGGTTGATACACCCACTTATGACTATGCAAGTAATTCCCGGGTTTGGTCAATTTTTGAAGAGAAAAAAAGAACTCAGGAAAAATGGAATAAACCTATTATTGTAGGGGAATGGGGAGGTTATTGGCAAGGTGACAGATGGCTGGACCACCTTGATTTTCTGCTTGGGAAATTTGATGAAAATCAATGGAGCCAGGCATATTATACTTTCCAATACGGTTTCTTTATGACTCAGCATAAAAAGGTTCTGAAAAGGATAGTAAGACCTGTTCCTCAGGCAGTTTGCGGTACAATTGAAAGTTATCGCCACGACAAAGAGAATAATGTGTTTATTTTGGAGTTTACACAGGAAAAAGAATTTGATGTTCCTACAGTGATTTATGCTCATAAGGAAATCGAGAGCATAGAAACCGACGGGGAATATAAGATTATTCCTTTGGGTAAAAACGGTGAAAGCAGAATCGAAATAAAAACAGGTATAGGCAGTCATAAGGTTACAGTTAAGTTTAAATAGTAGGAATAGTTGTGAAAAAGGAATACAACAAACCGAAAATCAAACTCAGTTTGCTTCTTGCTGCTGTTTCTATATTAGATTGCTTTACATACGTTCTGTAGGGTAGAGGTTTATTTTATACCGCGAGTACATATTTTTCATCCGTTGAGCATCGCTATTGAAGAATTGATGATTGTATATTTATTTGTTGCAATGCTTGTTTCGTGTTCGATAGGTTTAATATGCGCTTCTGTTGAAAAAACACGCAGACAATCGGAAGCAAAAACTTGTATTGATAAATAAGGTGTGCTCGAAAAAGCAAAAATCAAAAGAATATACCAATAAATTGTGAGTGTATTGAAAGAAGGTTACTCTGATGAAAAAAACGTGGGCAATCATTTTATGTGCAATTCTGATGATACAAACCGCCGTGCTTCCTACATCGGCGATGGAGAATCCCCCTTTTGAAGTTTATAGATTACAAGAAAGTGAAGCGAGTGAATACGGCTACATAGATTATAAATTTGTGGATTCAAACGGCAACGAACCGGAAATTGAAGTTGTTGAGAATACAGAAAGCGAAACACTTTACTATTCTGCATATTTTCCGTCCTCTTACGATTTGAGGGATTACGGTTATGTTACACCCGTAACAAATCAGGGCAGTTCAGGTAACTGTTGGGCGTTTTCCTGTGTGAGTTCACTTGAAAGTAACAGTGTTAAACAAGGGGTAAGCGAGTATTCTGCAACAGATTTTTCGGAAGCACATCTCGTTTGGTTTTCTAAAAACAGCTTTACAACCGATACAAATGATTTAGCCTACGGTGATGGTTTAACTGTAGAAAATCCTTATTCGGGCAGTGAATGTGGCGGTAACTGGCGGTATGTCGTTAAGGCGTTATCACGTTGGTCGGGTTTAGCAAAGGAATCTGATTATCCGTTTTACCCGTATTCGCATTCTAATATGGGGAATTACAATGAAAACTGCCGTTATGACAAAGGTTCGGATGTTGTGATTGAGTCTGCAGAAGAACTTGCAGATACAGAAGATATAAAACAATGGATTATGGAAAACGGCGCCATAACCGCAAGTTATTACAACAATGCTACCTATTTAAACAAACAAACTTATGCGTATAATTGCAACACCTCTGTTACCTGTAACCATATGATTTCCATTATTGGTTGGGATGACGATTATCAGGCCGATAATTTCCTTTCAACTTGTGTTCCCGCCGCTGATGGCGCGTGGCTTTGTAAAAACAGTTGGGGGGAAGATTGGGGTCTTGACGGATATTTCTGGATATCTTATGAAGATGTTACATTAGGGGAGTTTGTGGGCTTCAAAACACAAAGTGCAGATGCTTTTACAAATAACTATACCTATAACGGAAACGGATATCGAGATAATTTAACTTTTGGCACTTCACCTCAAATCGCAAATGTGTACAAAGCGAAAAACTATGAAGTTATTTCCGATGTGGCCACATACATTATGCAACAGAATACCGATTTAACAATCAGCATATACAAAGATTTGCCTGCGGATTATACATCGCCTGTAGAAGGTACTTTCGTAACATCATGGCAGACTAAAATAGACAATCCGGGATATCACACAATTGATGTGCCGGAAGAGGTGCTTCTGAAACCCGGAACAATTTTTTCAATTGTAATAAAGCTGGAAATAGAAACCGGCAAGCCTTCCATTGCTGTTGAGGGGGATACTGAATACGGTTTTTGCTGTAATCGTGGTGAAAGTTATTTGAATTCAGGAAGCAAATGGAATGATATGACTGCTTACAGCAGTTTTTTGGGTGTGAACAATTTGTGTATTCAAGCTCTTACTAAATCTCTGTTTGAACACGAATCAGGTGTTTATATTGATTTTAAAAATAATATATTAATTACACCAACCAACGATTTTTCGTTTTTAAATGATACGATAGATATTTTAAATGGCAGTGAATTCTCTGTTAAGGACATATATGGAAATGATATTAGTTGTTTTGCAACAGGTTCTACGATGACGGTTTGGGAAAACGATGAGCATTCCGCAGATTTTACGATGGTTGTAACAGGGGATATCAATGGAGACGGTATTTGCGATGTGCTTGATGTGAGTGAAACGGAGCTTATTGCAAACGGACATAAAAATTCTGATACACTCCAGTGCTATGCCGCAAACGGTTGTGTTTCGGATTCGGTTGATTGCAATTCGTATCAAAATGTTGTTAATGTGGCTTTGTCCGGTTGATGGAGTGTTTTTATGAAACAGGAAACAAAAGAAAAAATCAAAAAGTTTTTACATGAGGCAAAATCTTTTGAAAACAGAGTAAGTTGCTTTTTTGCTATTTGTTTTGTAATTCTTGCTATTCACACAGTGCATATGAGTTTAATAATGGATGAGATAAGAAGTCTGGAACTCAATGTCCTGTCGTGGTCTGATTATGCATATTCAGCTTATAACAATACAGAAGAAATAAAAGAACTCATTTCTCTGAATTCGGGTGAAATAACCCATTTTGAACACGAAAATTATGGTGCGTACACAATAATACGGGTTATGCCGAAAAATATAACAGATGAAACCATTGTGAGTGTTATGGCTGGAAATGAGTTTCTGAATGCGGAACGTGATGGCGAATTTTTTACGGTAGAGGTCAGCGGCGAGCCTGAATTTGTAATAGTAAAAATAGCAGATTGTGACGGAATACATACAGATAAAATTTATTTAACAAATAAAACGTAACAATGCTTGTATATAACAAAAGGTGTATAATAAAATTTTATATAGGGGGATTTTTGAAATGTGTGAACAGGAAGATAAAGTGTTAAACAAAGATGATAACCGGAAGGAACAGGAAATTAACAATCCTCCGGAGATAAAGTCAATCGTAAAAAGCCCAAACTACAAAAGGCAAATTCAGGGAGCTTGTCTTATTTTGTTTGGTATTTTGCTAATTACTTTATTGAATACCTGGGAGTGGATGGAATCTATTTATTTTTTTGAATTTACCCCATGGATAAGCTTATTGTGCGGAGTGTTAGGTGTAATAGTCGCATTTTCAGATAGTATAAAAGACTTTTTAAATCTTTTAAACGAGTAATCCGAATTGCAATAATTGGAAGGTGTTTTTATGGCTTTATTTTATAAATTTTATTTCTTCGTGGGAAAGCTTTTCTCTAAACGGGAAAAAGGAATAAGAAAATATAAACAAAAATTAACTGCACGTGCAGAAAAATCGGGCGTGATAAGGCAAGGTTTCACCTTAATTTTTCCCTCGTATAAAAAATATTTTTATTGCGATAAAAACACCGGAGAGGGATATTTTTTCAGATGTAAACCTATTGAAGATAAGGGTAAATATCCCATCGTTATTTATCATCACGGTGGCGGTTGGAATTGTGCGGGCAAAAATAATATGCAGTTGTTTGAGTTTTCTAAATTAATGAAAAAACTCAATAACAGAAAATGTCATCAGGTTGCCATACATCTTGATGTTACTTGTGACTATAACAGGGCAGAGCATAGCAGAGCCCTTGAGGGTTTTATTGACTATATTCAGAATACATATAACAATGTCGATTTTGACAGAGTTTACCTTGCGGGCACTTCGCACGGCGGTTATGCCTGCGTTTATGAGGTCTTAAGGAATCCTCAAAAATATGCGGCGGCGGTTATTTCAATGTCTTATACATTCAATGAAGAGTGGAAAGCTCAGGAGAAAATCAAAGAAAATCCATATGTACGCAATCTCGCGGATGAAGATTATAAAACCCTTGCCGGAACGCCTTTTTATATCTCTTGTGCAAAAGATGACCATATGCATATGGTAACGAGCAACGAGCTATTGTCAAAAAATCTTAAAAAGAACAATGCAGATGTGAAAGAGAAGATGTATGAAACAGGCGGACATACAATTTATGCTGATTTCTTTAGAAACAGCGATTGGGATGAGTGGATGTTTTCTAAGACGAGGAAAGGATGAACTCTATGAAAAACCAAAAGTCAAAAAAGGTTATCGCTGTTTTAGCAGTGTTGTGCTCAGCTTTACTGATATTGGCGTTGGTTAATGAGTTTTTCGGGAATCCTGTTTCGCTTTTGCTTTCAAGAAAAGCAGTAGAAAAATATATTGAAGAAACATATCCCGACAAGAAGTTTTTTGTAGAAAAAGTAATTTACGACTTTAAAAATATGGAATATATGGCTGAAATTATATCTTCGGAAGATCCTGATATATATTTCTATATTTCTACAGATGCTCTTGGACGCAACATTGATGATAACTACAACGTGAATTTTGACGAGGATGGAAACTACGACTACGGTTATTCGTTGACTGTTGATGAATATATTACAAAAATAAACGATTTAATTGACCAAGGTGAACTCAAGCGAGCTTTGGCACAAATAAATTTTTTGGAAGAAAATTATTCCGGTGATGTGGGAGCAGAATCAGCGGTTACAGAGTATTATGATTCAAAGATTTCTTTCGACATATCTTTTAACTGCGGAGCGTGCGACAATGAATTTTACATAACCGATAAAAGTCTCGCATCCTCCGAAAAAACAATCCGAACCTCTTTTGGTATTATTATCGAAAATGTCCAAAACTCAAAAAGTGAAACAATAGCGGTATTTAATGCCGATTATTCTGCTGAATGGAGCGGCGGAGAAATTGGTGCGGAAATCATAGACTACCAAAAGGACAGTATTCTTTTTGAAGTTTATTATCCTCCTGTGGGGGATGCGGTGTCGTATATGTATAAGGCAGATACAAAAGAATTGATTGAATTACAGAAAGACACCACTAAACCCTGCGGAGAGTGGCATATAGTTGATGATAAACTCATTGGCGGCACACAAGCTCTTTCTGTTGATCAGAAAATAAAACTTTACGCTTATAAGTGGAATGGTGATTTGTTATACACCCTGGAAGATATCCTTTCAGGTTATACAATTTCCGACGAATGGTTGTATTTTGCAAAAGTAACCGAAAAAGAAACACAATCTGATTATATAGTTTACAAAATGAAGCTTGACGGAACAGAAATAAGCGAATATTATTCTGTTTGTCTTCCGAATTATACTGATTTTGCTGTTCGTGATGGCGTTATTTTATGGTGGGAAAACGGAGAAGAAACAGCAATAGACTTGTTTACGCTTCAACCTGTAAATTGATTACATATATACTTTAAATACGCTAAGTCAATTTTAAACGTGGATGAATGGGGAAGATATTATGCCGATATTTACAATAACATTTTGCGTAATTATTTTTATAATCTACATACTTGATAATTTTATAGTAATCCCTAAAACAGAAACAGTTACACTTAAAGAGAAGCTTCTGACAGGGCATAACAAAGGCTACATAAATCACGCTTTGCATCTTTCGGAAAAGAAAATAAAAAAAGGTCAGGTCTGGCGTCTTGTTTCCTCTGCACTTCTTCACGTTGGAACGGTGCATATAATATCAAACATAACTGCAACACTCGTTGTTGGCTATGCTGTCGAATCTCAATTGGGTACATTAAAAACAACCCTTTGCTATATCGGGTCTGCTCTCATATCGGGATTGTTTATGACATTCGTGTATAAACTCCACGAGGGCGAAGGTGCGTCAACGGGGATTTATGGTCTGATTGCGGTTTTTGTAATGCTTGCCATAAAAAACGGAACAGTTTTCTTTTCGCCCGTGTCAACAATAGCGTTGGTAATTTTGGCTATATACACAGTTGGCGGAATGTTTATGGGCAAGGCAACATTCTGGGAACACGTATCCGGTTTTGCAGGCGGATTGTTGATGGGATTGATTTTTGTAGTGTTAATGTAAATCTCAAAATGAATCTTGAAAACGATTGCAGTGCTATTCGTTTATGAAATTGTAGAAAATACCGATAACTCAAAAATAAACGGCATTTAATTACCGCCCGAACCCTAATAAAATGAAGGGTTCGGGCGGTTTTGTGTTGAGTAGTATATTCTGTAAATCAAGGTATATCTAAACGCCATTTCTGCTGCATGATAACGGCAGGCGTTTCTTCAGTATCTCTTGCATAAAAAACAGTCAACAGACTACCGTCATCAAGCTCAACAGTTGAAGGGTAACCTAAATCGTCTGAGTCGTAATTTTCATAAAGACTGTGTTCTTCGCTCCATGTTTCGCCGCCGTCTGTGCTGAAAATTACGCGGATTCCGTAGGGGAGTGTTCTGCGCGAAAATGCCGCAATCAATACGCCCGATGAGTGAAGCAATAAGTGTGACGGCGCGCCGCTGTTGTCGGGGATAATCTGCCGTGGTTTACTCCATGTTTTTCCGTTATCATAAGAAACGGTCTGGAAAAGTGTGAACATAGTTTCTTCGTCATTTTCTGCTCGTAAATGGCAAATAATTTTTCCGTCGGGGAGTTGAATAGCATAAGGTTCATAAAAATTGATTTCATCAAAACCATCGGTGGAAATTTCACCTTGAAAAGACATATTTCCGTTTTCGGGGTCGATTATATGCGCTTGCAATTGGTTGCGCACTCCTAATACCCTGCCAACCCATAAAATCGTTCCGTCATTAAGTTGAACAGGGCCGTGGGGTGATGATATTGGGGATTTATAAATCTTCGAAAAAGACTTACCGTAATCTGTACTTATCCTGAAATTTATGCCGAGAGCAGCGCCTTCGTCGTATAGAGAAACAGAGTTGATATAGTCAAAGCATTCTTTCGTCTGTAGCATATTGTATCTCTGAAAATCAGTAGAATTATTGAAGGATGTTACAATCAAGCCCTTTTCATCGAAAACCGTAAGCCCCACATCTCTGTCATCAAGAACTGTGTCAATAATTATTTCGGGTTTTGAATAATGCTCGCCGTTATCACCGCTGAAAGAAACAACACCTTTGCCGAATGGGCATATATGCTCTACCCGATAGCCTGAAGCACCTACTGCAATAGTTCCGTTTTGAAGCTTTGCAATGGTGGGCCAGGCAAAATAAGAATGAGGACCCTCGGGATTGCTCATTATAATTTTTGCAGGCCCCATTAATTTAATATTCACAGATATATTCACCTCTTGTTGTGTTATTGGATTGACTAAATTTATTTTATATAAAACTCTTGTTTGTGTCAACAAAGAGAGGTTTAAAACTAAAACATTAACTTTATTAATCCAATATTCTGCCGTCGGTAGAGATGGTTACAACTCTCCAAGGAATGAATTTCCCGCTTGCTTGCAACGCTCTTTTTACAGCATTTTCAATACCGCCGCAACAAGGAACTTCCATACGAACGATGGTGACGCTTTTAATATTGTTGTTTGCAATGATTGCAGTCAGTTTATCTGTATAGTCGCCTTCATCAAGCTTCGGACATCCGATGAGAGTAATGTGATTGCGAATAAAATCGTTGTGGAAGTTGCCGTAGGCGAAAGCTGTGCAGTCAGCCGCAACCAAAAGATTTGCGCCGTCAAAGTATGGTGCATTTACGGGAACGAGTTTAATCTGAACGGGCCATTGTGAGAGTTGGCTTGTGGCAGGTGCAGATGTTGGTACGGCACAAGCCTCTCGTTTGATAGCTTTTGAAGCCGTTCCGGGACAACCGCAGGGTAGCGGTGCCTTCTTTTGCTTAGCTGCAAGAACTGCCGCTTCATCGTATGCCGGCGCTTCTCTTTCTTCAAAGGTAATGGCATCTACGGGACACGCCGGCAGACAATCGCCGAGTCCGTCGCAGTAATTCTCGCGGGTAAGCTTTGCCTTGCCGTTTATCATTTCAATAGCACCTTCGTGACAAGCAGCGGCACAAGCACCGCAACCATTGCATTTATCTTCATCTATTTTTATTATTTTTCTTATCATAAAAATTTCACCTCTATTGATTTTGTGATTTCATTATAGTAGAATAATAAAAACAAGTCTGTTGTATTTACAACGAAAGAGGTGGGTTTTTGAAAAAATATATTCCCGTTTTGAAAAGAACGAAAATGTTTTCGGGCGTAGGTGAAAGTGATGTTGAAGCAATGCTCAGTTGCCTTGGAGCAAGGCTTGGTGAATATAAAAAAGGGGCTTTTGTGTTAAGACAGGGCGAGCACATTAACGATATTATGGTTTTGGTTGAAGGTGGTTTGCATATTCAAAAGGACGATTATTGGGGTAATCGCAGTATTCTGGGTAATATAGCAGTTGGCGAAATGTTTGGCGAAGCGTATGTTGCGCCTGAAAGCGGAGCTCTTCTTAATGATGTTGTGGCTGTTGAGGACAGTGCGGTGATATTCTTTGATGTGAATCGTGTTATAACCACCTGCCCGTCGGCTTGCCGTTTTCACGCTATGGTGGTACAGAATATGTTTTTCGCAATTTCAGAGAAAAACAGAAAGCTTGTACAAAAGCTTGGTCATATGTCTAAACGCACCACAAGAGAAAAGTTGATTTCATATTTGTCCGAAGAGGCTAAAAAGCAAAATAGCTCAATATTTACCATTCCCTTTAACCGTCAACAGCTTGCAGATTTCTTATCTGTTGACAGAAGTGCTATGTCAAACGAGCTTTGTAAAATGCGTGATGAGGGAATGTTGAAGTTTGAGAGAAATCGGTTTGAATTACAATAACCTTTATACTGATTGATTTTTATATGACAAGATGGTATAATTACGAAAACAGCGGGTGGTGAGCAGATTTGAACTTGTTACATATGAAATATGCCGTTGAGGTTGCCAAATTAGGCTCTTTAGGTAAAGCGTCTGAAACCTTGCTTATTGCAACACCGAATATAAGCCGCTCAATAAAAGAGCTTGAAACAGATTTGGGAATAACTATTTTTGAGCGTACCACTAAAGGTATGGAGCTTACTCCGGAAGGGGAGGAATTCATACATTTCGCCAAGGGAATCCTCGGTCATATTGAACATGTTGAGGATTTCTATAAAAAAGGTGCGGTTAAAAAGCAGGAGTTTTCAATATCTGTTCCTCGAGCTTGTTATATTTCCGAGGCGTTCGCAGAATTTTCAAAATCGCTCTCAAAAGACGCGGCGGAAATATTCTATAAGGAAACTAACTCGCAGCGCACCATTCGCAATATGGTTGAGCACGATTATAAATTAGGTATTATACGCTATGCTGAAAACTATGATAAATACTTTAAAGCTATGCTTGAAGAAAAAGGCTTTCAGTATGAATTGGTAACGGAGTTTACTTATTCACTTATAATGAGTGCAGATAACCCGTTGGCAAAAAAAGAAACAATTACCTACGATGATTTAAGTGATTATATCGAAATAGCTCATGCTGACCCCTATGTTCCTTCAATGCCGTTATCGAAGGTCGTTAAAGAGGAGCTTCCCAACAACATAGATCGCAGAATCTTTATTTTTGAAAGAGCAAGTCAGTTTGATTTATTATCTATGAACCCCGAAACATTTATGTGGGTTTCGTCTGCACCAAAAAGTCTTCTTGAACGCTATAACCTGGTTCAGAAGAAATGTGGCGATAATAAAAAGGTATATAAAGATGTTTTGATTTATAAAAATGGTTATAAGCTTTCAAAACTTGACCGCCAATTTATTACTGCCCTGTGTGAATCAAAAAGAAAACATCTTAAAATGAATTAATTTTTAACCGATTTGAGTAAAACTCAAGTCGGTTTTTTCATATGTTTTTGGTGTTATCATTTTTGATAACACCGGTTATATGTTTTAAGAATTCCATAATCCTTTTAAGGTTGTTAAAATAATAACAAAGTTAACCGAGGGCGCAGTATGCACCCGATTAAATCAGTAATAATTATTAGGAGGATATATATGGACACCAAGTACGAAATTGTTGATTGCGTTGAAAAGCTCCAGGAAGCTATTGAACGCACAAGAGAGGCACAAAAGAAATTTGCAACCTACACTCAGGAGCAGGTAGATAAAATCTTTTTAGCTGCTGCTTCCGCCGCAAACAAAGCAAGAATTCCTCTTGCAAAAATGGCAGTTGAAGAAACAGGTATGGGTATTGTAGAAGATAAGGTTATTAAGAATAACTATGCTTCCGAATATATCTACAATGCTTATAAGAATACAAAGACTTGCGGTGTAATTGAAGAAGACAAGGCTTTCGGTACTAAAAAAATTGCAGAGCCTATCGGTGTTATCGCTGCGGTTATTCCCACAACAAACCCCACATCAACAGCAATTTTCAAATGTCTTATTGCTCTTAAAACAAGAAACGCTATTATAATCTCTCCTCACCCCAGAGCAAAGAACTGCACAATTGCCGCAGCAAAGCTTGTGCTTGAAGCAGCAGTAGAAGCAGGCGCTCCCGAAGGAATTATCGACTGGATTGATGTTCCTTCTCTCGAAATGACAAATACTGTAATGAAAGAAGCAGATATAATTCTCGCAACAGGCGGCCCCGGCATGGTTAAAGCGGCTTATTCAAGCGGCAAACCCGCCCTCGGCGTTGGTGCAGGTAACACTCCTGCAATTATTGATGACAGTGCAGATATTCTTCTTGCGGTTAACTCAATTATTCATTCAAAAACATTCGATAATGGTATGATTTGTGCTTCTGAGCAGTCAGTTATTGTTCTCGAAAGTGTTTATGATGCAGTAAAAACAGAATTTGCAAGTCGCGGTTGCTATTTCCTTGATGCTGCAGAAACTGAAAAGGTAAGAAAAACAATTATCATCAACGGCGCCCTTAATGCAAAAATCGTTGGTCAGAGCGCTGCAAAGATTGCAGAGCTTTCGGGTGTAACTGTTCCCGAAGGAACAAAAATTCTTATCGGTGAAGTTGAAAGCGTTGAGCTTTCTGAAGAATTCGCTCACGAAAAGCTTTCACCCGTACTTGCAATGTATAAGGCTACCTCTTTCGAGGATGCACTTTCAAAGGCAGAACACCTTGTTGCTGACGGTGGTTACGGTCACACATCTTCTGTTTACCTTAACGAGGTTACAGAAACTGAGAAGCTTAATGAGTTTGCAGCACGTATGAAAACTTGCCGTATCCTTGTCAACACACCTTCATCACACGGTGGTATCGGCGACCTTTACAACTTCAAGCTTGCTCCGTCACTTACTCTCGGTTGCGGTTCCTGGGGCGGTAACTCAGTATCAGAAAACGTTGGTGTAAGACACCTTATAAATATTAAAACTGTTGCAGAAAGAAGGGAGAATATGCTTTGGTTCAGAGCACCCGAAAAGGTATATATTAAGAAAGGATGCTTACCGGTTGCTCTCGATGAACTCAGAAGCGTAAGAGGCGCTAAAAAAGCATTCATCGTAACAGATACCTTCCTTTATGAAAACGGCTATACAAAGCCTATTACAGATAAGCTTGATGAAATGGGTATTGCTCATACAACATTCTTTGATGTTCAGCCTGACCCCACTCTCAAAAATGCAAAAAGCGGTGCGGCTCAGATGGCAGCATTCAAGCCCGATACAATTATCGCTCTCGGCGGTGGTTCTGCAATGGACGCTGCTAAGATTATGTGGGTTCTTTATGAACACCCCGAAGCAGACTTTATGGATATGGCAATGCGTTTCATTGATATCCGTAAGCGTGTATATACTTTCCCCAAGATGGGCGAAAAGGCATATTTCATTGCTGTTCCCACATCTGCAGGTACAGGCTCGGAGGTAACACCTTTCGCAGTTATCACAGACGAAACAACAGGTGTTAAATATCCTCTTGCAGACTACGAGCTTCTTCCCAATATGGCAATTATCGATACCGATTTCCATATGTCAGCACCTAAGGGTCTTACAGCGGCTTCAGGTATAGATGCTGTAACTCACGCAGTAGAAGCATACGCAGCAATGCTTGCAACAGATTACACAGACGGCCTTGCATTACAGGCACTTAAAAATATCTTCAAATATCTTCCCCGTGCATACGAAAACGGTCAGACCGATGTTGAAGCAAGAGAAAAAATGGCTAATGCCGCAACAATGGCAGGTATGGCTTTTGCTAACGCCTTCCTCGGTATTTGTCACTCAATGGCACATAAGCTTGGTGCTTTCCACCACCTTCCACACGGTGTAGCAAACGCACTTATGATTGAAGAAGTTCTTCGTTTCAACGCAAGCGAAGCGCCTGCAAAAATGGGTACATTCTCACAGTATGACCATCCCCATACTCTTGCACGCTATGCAGAAATTGCAGATTACCTCGGTCTCGGCGGTAATAACGACAACGAAAAGCTTGAAAACCTTATCAAAGCTATTAACGACCTTAAAGCAAGGGTTGGCATTAAAGAAACAATTAAGGACTACGGTGTTGACGAAAAAGCATTCCTTGACAATCTTGATGAAATGGTTGAACAGGCATTTGACGACCAGTGCACAGGAGCTAACCCCCGTTATCCTCTTATGAGCGAAATCAAAGAAATGTATCTCAATGCTTACTACGGCAAGCATTTCACAGAAAAAGCAATGCCCACTGCAGCAGATGTTGCAACAGGCATGACTGCAAACGCAGTTAAAGCACCTTACACAAAGGGTAAAAAGGCATAAGAGAAGGGAGAAATAAAAATGAAACTTGATAGAGTTATTGCAGTAAGAAACGATAAGACTATTTACCGCGACGGTGACAAGTGCGTTAAGGTTTTTAACGCCGATTATTCAAAAGCAGATGTTCTTAACGAAGCTTTAAATCAGGCAAGAATCGAAGAAACAGGTCTTAATATTCCTAAAATCGTAGAAGTTACAATGGTTGAGGGCAAATGGGCTATTGTTTCTGAATACATCAAGGGTAAAACTCTCCAACAGCTTATGGAAGAGGATGTAGAGAAAAAGGATGAATACATCAATCTTCTCGTTGATATTCAGTTGAATGTTCACTCAAAGGTTTGTCCCTTGCTCAATAAATTAAAAGATAAAATGAACCGTAAAATCAGTGCTTCTGAGCTTGATGCTACAACTCGCTATGACCTTCACACAAGACTCGAAGGTATGCCTAAGCACAACAAAGTTTGCCACGGCGACTTTAACCCCTCAAACATTATTATTGCTGAGGACGGAACTCCCTATATTTTGGACTGGTCTCACGCAACACAGGGTAATGCTTCTGCAGATGCCGCAAGAACATACCTTCTTTTCTGGCTTAACGGTGACATCGAAGGTGCTAAAAAATATCTTGATTTGTTCTGTGAAAAGAGCAACACCGCAAAGCAGTACGTACAGAAATGGATGCCCATCGTTGCCGCTTCCCAGTCAGTTAAGGGTAACGAAAAGGAACGCGAATTCCTTCTTTCCTGGGTAAATGTTGTTGATTACGAATAAGAAATAAGCGAGGGTATAAAAATGAAAATTACAGTTTGTATTGGTAGTTCTTGCCATATTAAAGGTTCACGTCAGGTTGTTGAACAGCTTCAGTATCTTATCAAGGAAAACAACTTAGGTGATAAGGTTGAGTTAGGCGGCACATTTTGTATGGGTAAATGTCAGCAGGGTGTTTGCGTAACTGTTAACGATGAGTTTTATTCAGTAACACCCGAAACAGTAACCGAGTTTTTTGAAGAAAACGTAAAAGGAAAGATATAAAAATGATTATTCAGGTTTGTGTGGGCAGTTCTTGCCACTTGAAAGGCTCAGCAGATATTGTTGAACTTTTACAAAAAGCCGTTGAAGATTATCATTTGGAAAAAGAGGTAACACTTGTCGGTAGCTTTTGCATCGGCAAGTGTAACCGCGTAGGGGTAACAGTTCAGGTAGATGATAACATTTATACAGGTGTTACCAGAGAAAACTTCAAGGAATTTCTTAATGATAATGTTTTATCCAATCTAAAAAGTGAAGGGATGTAACGGGAGATGCCTAATTGTTTAACGCTAAAAAAGTCCAACTGCAAAAACTGTTATAAATGTATTCGCCATTGTCCCGTTAAGGCGATTCGCTTTTCGGGAAACCAGGCACATATTATAGGCAATGAGTGTATTCTTTGCGGTCAGTGCTTTGTTGTTTGCCCGCAAAATGCTAAAGAAATTGTTGATGAAACAGAAAAAGTAAAAGTATTTCTTCAGGCGAGAGAAAAGGTTATAGTAAGCCTTGCACCGTCTTTTATAGCAAATTACAACGGTGTTGGTATAAATGCTATGCGCAAAGCCTTAAAGAAGTTGGGCTTTTACGATGTTGAAGAAACTGCAATCGGTGCAACAATTGTAAAAAATGAATACGAAAGAATGCTGAAAGAGGATGAAAGAGACATTATTATCACATCCTGTTGCCATTCTGTTAATTTACTTATTCAAAAATACTTTCCTGCAGAATTAGAGTATCTTGCAGATGTTGTTTCACCTATGCAGGCCCACTGTATGGATATTAAAAGCCGCTATCCCGATGCTAAGACCGTTTTTATTGGTCCTTGTGTTTCAAAGAAGGATGAAGCAGAGCATTATGAGGGGATTGTTGATGCTGTTCTGACATTTGAGGAGTTAACCAACTGGTTAAAAGAAGAACAAATCGAGCTTGAAGCTGAGTATGATAATGATGATTTCAGCAAGGCGCGTTTCTTCCCCACAACAGGTGGCGTTCTTAAAACAATGGCACAGGATATTCCCGGTTATACATACCTTGCTCTTGACGGTGTTGAAAACTGCATTGCTGCGCTTAAAGATATTGAAAGCGGCAATATTCACAAGTGTTTTATTGAAATGTCTGCTTGTGTAGGTAGCTGTGTGGGCGGCCCTGTTATGGAGAAATATCACCGTACAGAGGCTGTTAAAGATTATATAACCATTACAAAATATGCAGGCAAAAAGGATTTTGAGGTTTCCCAACCTAAGTCAACTGATTTGAGAAAACAGTTTGAATATATTGAGCACAGATATCCGCAACCATCCGAGATGGAGATAAACAGCGTTCTTCGCCAGATGGGAAAATTCAAGCCCTCTCAAGAGCTTAATTGCGGTTCATGCGGTTATAATACCTGCCGCGAGAAAGCGGTGGCAATTTGTCAGGGTAAGGCTGAAATTTCAATGTGCTTGCCGTTCTTAAAAGATAAAGCAGAAAGCTTTTCAGATACTATTGTAAACAGCTCGCCCAACGGACTTATAGTTCTCAATGAGAATTTAGAGGTTCAGCAAATCAACAAAGCTGCAAGAGAAATTATGAATATCCGTTATGCGTCGGATGTTCTCGGTGATTATGTTATCCGTATTCTTGACCCCACCATTTTTGAAAATGTGTTAAAAACAGGCAGGGGCGTAAACAACCAACGAGTTTACTTTGCGGAGTATAAGAGATATGTTGAACAGACAGTTGTTTACAACAGGGATTCACATCTTTTAATAGGAATTATGAGAGATGTTACCGCTGAAGAAGAGCAGCGGGAGAGAAAAGAAAACATCAGCCGACAAACAATTGAGGTTGCCGATAAAGTTGTTGATAAGCAAATGCGAATCGTTCAGGAAATTGCTTCACTCTTGGGTGAAACTGCCGCAGAAACAAAAATCGCGCTTGCAAAATTAAAGGAGTCGATTTCTGATGAATGATTTATGTGCAGATATCGGTTATAAAAGTATAAATCATTATGGAGAACAACTTTGCGGAGACCATATAGATATAGTTGAACCCGATGAGGATTCAACAGTTGTAGTTCTTTCTGACGGATTGGGTAGCGGTGTTAAAGCGAGCATTCTCTCGACACTTACATCAAAGATTATTTCTACGATGTTAGCCGAGGGGCTTTCCTTAGAAGAATGTGTCGAAACCATTGCCGCAACCTTGCCCGTTTGCTCCGTCAGAGGTGTGGCATACTCTACTTTTACAATTATCCATTTAAAAAACAATCAGACTGCCGAGCTTATTCAGTACGATAATCCCCATACAATAATCATCAGAAACAATAAAAATTGGGATTATCCGAAAACAGAAATGAATATAGGCGGAAAGAAAATATTTAAGTCAGTTATTCAACTGCAGGAAGATGATATTTTCATAGCAATGAGCGACGGTTGCCCCCACGCGGGTATCGGCACGGCTTACAACTTCGGATGGAAGCGCGCAGATATTGCAAATTTTATGGAAACATTGGCGCCTGTGGGCTATACCGCAAAAAATTTATCCACTATGTTGATTGATGAGTGCGATAAGCTTTACGGACATAAACCCGGTGACGATGCAACAGCTTGCGTCGTTAAAATCAGAAAGCGCGTGCCTATGAATATGTTGTTCGGGCCGCCTTCTAACCGTGATGATGCAGACCGTATGATGAGCCTTTTCTTCTCGAAGGAGGGTAAGCATATTATATGCGGCGGCACAACTTCGACTATCGCTTCTAAGTTTTTAAGAAAGCCCTTAAAGCCTTCTCTTAATTTTGAGAACAGCGATGTTCCGCCTATTGCGGAAATTGAGGGTGTTGACCTTGTAACAGAGGGTGTTATCACAGTCAACAAGGTTGTAGAGTATGCTCAGGATTATCTCGGTGAAAATAAACACTATGAGCATTGGAGTTTTAAAAAGGACGGCGCTTCTCTCATAAGCCGATTGCTTTTTGAAGAGGCAACTGATATAAACTTCTATGTGGGCAGAGCTATTAACCCTGCTCATCAGAATCCTGATTTGCCTATAAACTTCAACATTAAAATGAACCTTGTTGAAGAATTGTCCAAAAGCTTGAAACAAATGGGAAAACGAATTAAAGTAAGTTACTTTTAGAGTGAGTAAAGAATATGAGTAATATAAGAAAATTTGATACAAAGGTACAATATCTTAAATATAAGGTTTTAAGGGAAGTTGCAAGAGAAGCCTGGAATGATACTCTTCTCGAAAACATTCTTGAGATACCTAAAAAAATCGTCCCCGGCAAAACCTCCACAATGCGTTGTTGTGTATATAAAGAGAGAGCAATTCTCTCTGAACGTGTGAAAATCGCGATGGGCGGTGACGCAGAAAACCCCAATGTTATCGAGGTAATCGATATTGCTTGCGATGAATGCCCGGCGGCAGGCTATGAGGTAACGGACTCCTGCCGTGGCTGTCTTGCTCACCGTTGTGAAGACGTGTGTAAACGAGGCGCCATTTCCTTCGATCACAACCACGTTGCGCATATTGATAAATCAAAATGTGTTGAGTGCGGTCAATGCGCTAAGGTTTGCCCTTATTCTGCAATTGTCAACCGCAAAAGACCTTGCCAGATTGCGTGTAAGGTAAAGGCAATATCTATAAACGAAGATAATGCCGCATCCATCGATAACGATAAATGTACGGCTTGCGGTGCCTGTGTTTATCAATGTCCTTTCGGTGCGATTTCTGATAAATCGTACATACTTAATGTGGTTGACCTTATAAAGAAAAGCGAACAAGGCAGAAACTACAAGCTGTATGCAGTTGTCGCTCCGTCTATTTCCAGCCAGTTTTCTTATGCAAAGTTAGGTCAGGTTATAACAGGGCTTAAAAATATGGGCTTCCATACAGTTGTTGAGGCGGCTCTTGGTGCAGATATGGTTGCAATGAGCGAAGCAAAGGAATTAACCGAAAAAGGTTTCCTTACAAGCTCTTGCTGTCCTGCATTTGTTTCTTATATTAAATCTTCATTCCCTGATTTAGTTCCTTTGATTTCACATAACCGTTCTCCCATGGTTGAAATATCAAAATATATAAAAGAAACAGATGAAAATGCAAAAACGATTTTCATAGGGCCATGTACTGCAAAGAAAGCCGAAGCACAGCTTGAACAAGCAAAGCCTTATGTTGATGCGGTTCTGACCTTTGAAGAGCTTCAGGCTCTTTTTGACAGCCGAGATATTGATATAACAACGCTCGATGAAGATGTTCTTGATAATGCATCATATTTCGGTAGAATCTTTGCCCGTAGCGGCGGTCTTACAGACGCAGTAACACAGGCGATAAAGGAACAGAATATTACTGATTTTGACTTTAAGCCTGTTTCTTGCGACGGTATTGAGGAGTGCAGAATAGCTCTTCTTAAAAAGAGCAAAAACGCACTTAACGCAAACTTCATCGAAGGTATGGCGTGTACCGGCGGTTGCATAGGTGGCGCAGGTTGCCTTACTCATGGCGAGAAGAATAAAGCCGAAGTTGATAAATACGGCAGAGAAGCATTTGAAAAAACAATCAGTGATGCGATTTCTATATTAAAATAATATTTGTTTTACAATTCCCACCATTCAAATACAGGTACTCTCCCTCGACAGTTTAACTGTTGGGGGAGAGTATCTTTTACTTGCTTACTTGATATTTTCATTTAAGATATATGTTCAAATAAAACAGTTGTGTTGAAGAAGTTGTTTGTTTGTGTTATTATATATTCAGTAAATCAGTAGCGTTGCTGATAGTGAAAAAAGTACGGGTTGGAGCAGAGTTGGTGAAAATGAAAAAAGTTATTGTTATAGGTTGTCCGGGCTCGGGAAAAACCACATTTGCAGAAAAACTCCATAAACGAACAGGTTTGCCCTTGTATTATCTGGATGCAATCTGGCACAAACCCGATAAAACTCATATTCCGAGAGAGGAATTTGATGATAGAATACAGGAAATATTTCTGACTTCCGAGTGGATAATTGATGGGAATTACAGCAGGACTATTGAAACACGACTTCAGCAATGCGACACAGTTTTCCTCTTTGATTTACCAACGGAAATTTGTATTCAAGGAGCTACTGAGCGAATCGGTAAAGGGCGTTACGACTTGCCTTGGCTTGAAACCGAATTGGACCCTGAGTTTGAAGGTTTTATAAAAGAATTTTCGCAAAAATCTTTACCTAAAATATACGGATTGATTGAGAAATACAGGGAAGATAAACAGGTTGTAATCTTCAGGTCAAGAGAAGAAGCGGATGAATATTTGATTGGAATATCAGATTTTATGTAATCGGTGAACAGAACAAGAGTCGCAATGGGTAATACGGGCATCCCCTTTGATTTGTGTATGGTTGAGGATGCGCCGAAAGTGCTTCGTAAATACCGCACCGCAATTTTTGCCGCACCTATTCCTTCGGAATACGGAAAGGCGGCGGTTGAGTTGTGCAAAAAACAGAATGTTTCATTTATTTATGCAAGTGAAAGTAAATCTTTTTTCACAACGGATGAGCTTCGTGATTTACTTGTTTCATCGGGAGTGCATTGCTATAACGATAAGAATTGTGTTGTTTATGTGGGTGGCGGATATCTTGGCATTCATAGTGTTGCGGACGGTACAATCAACATAAATTTGCCTAAGAAATACAAGATTAAATCTCTGCTCGGTGTAGCCTTACCCGAATGCGAAACAGAGAAGCTTTCGTTAATTATGAAAAAACACGATACAGCGGTTTTTGAGTTAGTATAAAGAGGTTTAAATGGGTGTTTTATTATGACAACAAAGTTATTTGTTCAAGCTTTGACTAAATTTTTATTAGGTTTCGTTTTAGTTTGTTTGTTAATATTCTTACCTGCAGGTACGTTTTCATTTTTTAACGGGTGGTTGTTTGTCGGTGTTTTATTCGCGCCAATGCTTCCGGCAGGAATTGTGATGATGCTGAAAAATCCCGAACTGTTAAAAAAACGACTCAATTCAAAAGAAAAGCAAAAGGAACAAAGCCTTGTGGTGAAGCTTAGCGGACTTATGTTTTTAGCAGGCTTTATTATAGCAGGCTTAGGTTTTCGTTTCGGTTGGTATGTGTTGCCCAAAGGGGTTTCATTGGGTGCCGCGGTTGTATTCCTTGTGTCATATGTTCTTTATGCTGAAGTGCTTAGAGAAAACACGTATCTTAGCCGTACTATTGAGGTGCAGGAAAATCAGAAAGTTATAGATACAGGACTATATGGTATCGTAAGACACCCTATGTACAGTGTCACGTTGCTTTTATTTTTATCGATGCCTATTGTATTAGGTTCAATATATTCCTTTTTGGTTTTTCTTGTATATCCCTTTATAATTGCCAAAAGAATTAAAAATGAAGAAGAATTTCTTGAAAAAGAACTGGATGGTTATCTTGAGTATAAACAAAAAGTCAAATATCGATTGATACCGTTCATTTGGTAATATTAAAACAGTTCCGATTTAACCGAATGTCCGAAATCTTATTTACCTGGTCTAAAAAATGGATTGAAAAAACGAAATAGAACATACACATTATAATTTAAAATATGAGGACTTAAAGGTGAGATTAAAATGAAATATGTAAAAGCAGAAAAATATGATAGCGATTTAATCAATCAAAAAATTATGGGACCTAACCCGTTAAAATTAGAAGAAGAGCTTATGAAAGACAATAGTATTAAAAAGGGCGCTATTGTTATGGATTTAGGTAGCGGACAAGGAATCACATCTGTGTTTTTAGCAAAAGAATATGGATTTAAAGTTTATGCAACAGACCTTTGGAGTGACGCCGAGGAAAATCAAAAATTCTTTACCGAAATGGGATTAACAGAAGAGAAAATTGTTGCTGTAAAAGCGGATGCTACGGATTTAAAATACGAAAAGGAATTTTTCGATGCAGTTGTCAGTACAGATTCCTATAATTACTTTGGAAGAGATGCAGACTATTTAGATGAAAAGCTTTTACCTTTTGTAAAGAAAGGCGGGTATATTTATATAGTTGTTCCGGGAATGAAAAAAGACTGCCATAATAACATTCCGAAAGAACTATTATTATCCTGGACTCCTGAACAATTAGACTATATCCACGATATAGAATATTGGAAAAACATTGTTTCAAAATCCAAGAATAGTGAGATTGTTTCCATTTGCGAAATGGAAAGTAATGAAGAATGTTGGAACGATTGGATACAGTGTGATAATGAATATGCTATCAATGACAGAAAGGCCATTGAAGCAGGAGCATGTAAATATTTGAACTTTATTGCTATTGTTTTAGAGAAAATTTAAGTAATGGTAACAGGAGTCATTATGGATTTTGAAAATTACAAAACCGAAGTAAAGGAAACTTGGGGCGAAACCCGGGCGTATAAGGAACATACCGAGAAAACAAAAGATTATTCAAAAGAAAAGTGGAATAACCTTGCTGACGGTATGAATGAAATCCTTGCAGAATTTGCGGTATGTATGAAAAATGGTGAAGAGCCTGATTCTACCGAAGCACAGAATCTTGTGAAAATGTTGCAAAACCATATCACTGAAAATTACTATACCTGCACAAATCAGATTTTAACAGGGCTCGGTCAGATGTATGTTGCAGACGAACGCTTTAAAAACAACATTGACAAGCACGGCGAAGGAACTGCTGACTTTATCAGTAAGGCTATAGGAATTTATAGCGAAAAGAACTAAGTTGATTCTAATTTACGGAGATGATTTTATGAAATATAATCTTGTGGTGGCCGGCGGGGGACTTTCCGGTGTTGCGGCGGCTGTCAGTGCTGCTCGTGAGGGTCTTAAGGTCTTGTTGGTTGAAAAGGCGGGTTGCCTTGGCGGTGTTATTTCAAATTGTCTCGTTTATCCCTTTATGCCGTATTGGACAAAGCCTTATTGGGATAAAAATATTAAAAGAAATTACCTTTCTCAAGGCGTTTTCAAGGAAATGAAGGAAAGGCACGATAAATATGTTGATGATTGTAAGGACCACGAATTCAATTCCGAATATTTCAAAATCGTTCTTGATGATATAACAACCGAGGTAGGTGTTGATGTCCTTTTCCACGGTATTGTTTATGATGTTAAAACTTGTGGGCGGAAAATTACCGAGGTCGATATAACCGCCAAGGGTCAGAAAATAACGGTTGAAGCCGATTTCTTTGTAGATGCCACAGGTGACGGCGAATTGTTTTATCTTGCGGGGTGCGATTTTCAGTTGGGTCGTGAAAGCGACGGCTTGTGCCAGCCTATGACAACCTGCTTCAGAATGAGTGGTGTTGACCTTGATCTTTTTACTGAGGAAAGACCGCGTTTGCAGGAACTGTATAAAGAAAAACAAGCCAAGGGTGAAATTACAAATC
The DNA here is from genome assembly GCA_045593305.1 of Clostridia bacterium. Taxonomy (GTDB): domain Bacteria; phylum Bacillota; class Clostridia; order UBA1381; family UBA1381; genus UBA1738. Next base: position 53,931 of record JAZNWI010000181.1, read on the forward strand.
CTCGGGAAAATATTTTGGTTTTCTTTGGCGTAGGGGAGGATGTTCTGCACTTCAATTCAACCCGAGTGATAAAGCTTAACCCAACAGACCCCTTTGATGTGAGCAAGGCCGAAGTTTTAGCCCGCCGTCAGATACATGAGCTTGTCAGCTTTTTGAGGGAGAATTCAAAAGCCTTTGACGAAAGCGCCCTTATTTCCATTGCCATCGACATCGGTGTTCGTGAAAGCCGTAAATTGAAGGGTGTGCATATTCTGACCGCCGATGAAATAATCAACTGCACTCGGTTTGAGGATTCCATAGCTTTAGGAAATTACGATATAGATATACATAACCCGTCAGGCACAGGCACAAGCCACAGATTTTTTGGTGACGGCGAGTTTTATACAATTCCATATCGTTCACTTTTGCCGAAGGAGTATGATAATTTGCTTGTGGTAGGGCGTTGCCTTTCCGCAACCCACGAAGCACAGGCGTCTGTGAGAATAATGCCGATATGTTGTTGCCTTGGCGAAGCTGCAGGCACTGCGGTTGCAGTGGCTATGAAAAATAACGAAACAGCACATACGGTTGATATAAAAACCCTCCAAAGCAAACTGAAAGAAAACGGAGCTGTTTTATAAAAGTGCTGATATAATACTTAAAATAATGCAATTATAGTAAAAAAACAGACGACAGGTTTTGCCTGTCGTCTTTCGTATGTAGTTATATATATTTACTTTATCTCAATCTTAAAAAGTCTTGCTCCGTGAGAGTTAACCTTTGCGGAAAATTCACCGTCGGTTACTGTGTGTTCTTCGTGTTTCCACATATCCCAAACGCTGTATTCAACACCGCCCATTGAAATATTGGTAATATCAAAGTTGATTTCTCTTTCTTTATCATCTGTGTTGAAAAGTGCAACATATTTGCAGTTTTCGCCATTAGATGTCCAGATGATTTCACCTTTGCCGTCAGTTTCTTCACGCTTGAATTGTCTTGCGCCGCTTGAATTTTTCAGCATATCAATAAGCTCTCTGTTCTGAAGAAGCGAAAGAGTGAATTCATCGTTTTCACGCATTTCACCGCCCATCATAAGAGGTGAACGGAAAATACCCCAAAGGGTCATCATTGTTATCTGCTCATCGTGGGTAAAGCGTGTGTAACGGTTTCTGTATTGGGGGAGTTCTTCGGTTTTCTGGATTCTGCCCAAGGGGAGCATATCGCAATCGGGCCAGGCGCCGGGCTGAACGTATTCCTGCCAAGCGTAGCAACGCTCAAACATTGCGTGAAGCTTACTCCATTCGTCCCAAAAATCGCCTGTCATACGCCAAAGGTTAGCGTGAGCTGCGAGGTGCTCGTGCTCACTTACAGGAGCAGGGCCGGGAGAAAGACTGAGAACCATATCTCTGCCACACTTATCAATAGCTTTTCTGAGCATTTCAATTTCTTTTCTTGCTGAATAGGGGTTATTGGGGAACATCTCGGTATTAGCGATATCATCGCACTTGATGTAATCTACACCCCACGAGGCGTAAAGCTCAAAGATTGAATCGTAATATTCCTGAGCTCCCTTTTTGTCAGGGTAAAGACCGTACATATCCGGGTTCCAAGGACATATTGAAGTGGGGTTTGCAATATCATTGGCGGTAACACCCTCGCACTTGATTTTAGTGTGCTGATGCGCTGCCTGTCGCGGAATACCTCTCATAATGTGAATACCGAATTTAAGACCGAGTGAGTGAATGTAATCCGCAATGGGCTTGAAACCTTTTCCGTCAGCAGAAGAGGGGAAGCGTTCAACTGAAGGAATAAGGCGTGAATATTCATCCATACGAAGGGGAGCAAAGTAGTTGTAGGAAAAACTGTTTGCTGTGGGCTCTGACCACTGAATGTCACAAACAACATATTCCCAACCGTAATCCTTAAGGTGTTTTGCCATATAATCCGCATTGGCAAGGAGCTGTTCTTCATTTACCGCCGCACCGTAGCAGTCCCAACTGTTCCAACCCATAGGGGGCGTAAGAGCTATTTTTTTATGCATTTTAATCTACCTCTTATTCTTCAATTTCTTTCATTATTTCATCGTATGTTACCATATTGCCGTGCTTTGCAAAATCAACCTTTTTACCGAGAATACGGATGTTATCAACTATTGGTTTATTGTTTGTGTAAATAGGTTTACCGGGAGTGATGGGGTAAATACCAAGGCAACTGAAGATGTACCAAGCGGCAGTTGAGCCGTTGTCCTCGTCACCGGGGAAACCGTCATCTTTCCATGAGAAGCCCTCTGCACAAATCTTTTTAAGCCAGTATTCAGTTTTTTCGGGTTGACCGAGATATGTGTAGATAAACGGAATGTGGAAGCTGGGCTGATTGGAAATCGCACACTGACCCCAATCGCAAGCCGCCATTTCGGTCATTTCGTGGATTTCGTAGTTGTATCCGCCAACTCTGTAATCGGCAGGTGTGGAGAAGAATTCATCAAGCTTTTTGATAAGTCCGTCCTTACCGCCGTAAAGCTCTGCAAGACCGTCAATATCGTGCTGTACCGCAAATGTTGTTTGCCATGCGGCGGCTTCAGTGTAGTCTCCGCCCCATCTTATTGGGTCAAAGTCGGGCTTGAAGTTACCCTCGGAATCCTTAGGTCGCATAAAGCCCGTTTCTTTATCGAAAATATTGGCATAATTCTTAGCACGTTCGAGATATTTTTCTTTCTTATCCTTGTAGCCGAGAATACCTGCAACAGTTGCAAGGCAATCATCGAAGTATGCCGCATCAAGAGTAAGGTTTACGCTTTCTTTGAATTTGTCGCAAGGTACATATCCCAGCTCAAGGTATTCCTCGCAACCCTCTCTACCGTAGGCGGGTACTGTGGAGGATTTATTAGCGTGGTGCTCCATGCCTTCAAATGCAGTTTCGAGTAAATCCTTTGAAATCAGATTTCTTGTGGCAACATCTGCGATTACCGCATCAATTGCGGTGCTGGGCATACAGTTTTTTGCATCGCCTGCAGTCCAACGGGGAAGCCAACCGCCATCTATATAATCCTGAATATAACCCTCAATAATCTCGGGTAAAATATCCTTGGCGACAATAGCGTAGAACGGATAGTTTGTGCGGTATGTATCCCAGAAGCCGTTATCCGTGTATCTTACACCCGGGAGAACCTTATCTGCACAGGGTGAATAGTGAATGGGATTGCCGTTTTCATCGGGCTCGTATGCCTTGTGAGGATAAAGGAAGGTGCGATACATACAGCTGTAGAATGTTTTCATTGTATCGTCATCTGCATCTATCTCAATTTTACTGAGATATTCGTTCCAGATACGCTCATTCTCCGTTTTGAGCTCATCAAAGCTACCGTAAACAGAGTCGTGCTGAAGATTTCTCAATGCCTGATCATAGCTTATGAAAGATGTTGCAACGGTGAAAGTAACATCCTTTTTCTTCAATGCAATATGAATACCTGTGCCTTCGCCCTTGATATGTAAACTGTGCTCGGTATCGCAGGTGTCTCTGTTACCCGTGAGAATCTTGTCTGCATCAACAGAATCTGCATCGAATTGGAAAACGTAATACCCCTTGAGAGTACCTTTATCGTGGCTTTTTTTGCCTTGGTTGCAATCAGTCCAACAATAAAGACGGTTGTTTTCTTTATCAAACTCGTATTCACAATTATATTTAACGGGTAAAACTGACAGATAACGATCAAAATCCGTCTTAAAGCTTAACCTTACACAAGCGCCGTATTCGGTGGGGGTAAGCTCAAAATCACAAAAAGGACGTTTGAGATAGCACTTAAGATAATGGGGTTGTAAAATTGCTTTTTCGGGGTCGTAACCTGACCAGCAATCTTCAAAATCAACGTAAGGCTTCTCTATCTGAGGCATCATTGTAAATGCACTATGGTCACTAATCCACGGACTGGGCTGACGGGTAAGGCGAATACCCTCAACAGAACGGTCCTCGGGATGATAGTACCAGCTTCCTCTTGATGTTTCGGTCTGCAAACTGAACGCCGCGAAACCGAAAGGTCTTTGAACCAAAGGCAAGGTATTACCTTGAGAAAACCTGTGCAGAGATTTTGACCCCTGCTTAATATTTACATATTTAAGATAATTCATAAAGCATTCCTACTTTCGACGAGTATATTGTTATGATAGCATATAGTTATAAATCTTTCAATAATGATATAAATTAAAAAACAAGTGAAGTATTTTTGATGATATAAAACGAGGACAGGTGCATCCCTGTCCTCACTTTTTAGTCCAAATGCATTTTATAGAATTTTGCCTTAAACGTTTGTGTGCCGTCAAAGGTGCTGTATTCTCCGTAATGGTCGAATGTTAAACCGCACTTTTCCATAACCTTGCCCGAAGCTGGATTATCAACTGCGTGGTTTGAAACAAAATCCTTTATTCCTTGCTGTGTATAGGCAAATTCAATCATCCGCTTTGTAGCTTCTGTGGTTAGGCCTTTGTTCCAATAATCTGAACGGATATTGTAACCAAAACCCCAAGCACCCGGTTCTTTTTTGTCAGGACCAATGCTACAGCTACCTATTAAAAGATTGTTTTCTTTAAGCACAATTCCCCAGTGAAAATTTTTATCATTGGGGAGTATAACATTTATCCAATGCAATACCTCATCTGTGTTTTTGTAAAGGTTATAAGGCATAAATTTATTAACTTTTTCATCACTCAACCATACGAAAGCAGCATCTGCATCCTTTGGTGTAATAGGACGTAAAATCAGCCTTTCTGTTTCAAGTATGGGTGTGTTTTTTATGTATTTTATCTGTTTAATTTTTTGTATTATATTCATCGTTTCTTCCTCTTTTCTGTTTCTATTGCTATAAAGGGAACAGTCATTTCTTCTTCTGTAAGACCTGCGTGAACACCAACCATTTCAAAATCGCCTCGTTTATAGTCAATATTGATTTCACCAAGAGCAACTGCGAAAAAGTCACCTATAAAGTTTGCGGTTTTCGGATGCGGTGTTCCAAAACCTAAAATATTTTCAGAGAACACTTCTTCCTTTGTCATTAACCTGAAAGACTCACCGAATATTTTGTTGAATTCTGTTTTGAATTCTTCTGTTTTTCCGTCTTTAATAAACAAACTTAAAGCTCTTGGTTCAATAGATGGTGGTATTTTTAAAAGTTCTGTTATTTGGGGATAGTCCTCTAAATATTCTGTTTTCCCATCACAAAGTCCGTGGTCAGCGGTGATAATTACAAGTGAATCCTTTAATTTACCACAAAGCTTTTCAACCTCGCTGTTAATATGCAAAATCTCTTTGTGTGCTTCAGGACTTGTTACTCCGTGACCGTGCATTGCATGGTCAGGCTGATTCCAATAAGCATAGATATATTTCTTCTTTCTCTTTTTAGAAAGCTTGTATATCGTCTTGCAAATATCCTCAACACTTTTGACACGATATTTTGAAAAGAAGGCTACACAGTAAGCACTTTTTCTGCCCTTTACCTTTTCAATTCTTTGCATAATGTTTTTGTAAGGAATGTATTTGTGAGCCACGTTGTATTTTGCAGCAGGCTCACCATTTCTTTGCAAGGTATTTTTGAAAACTGCAACATTTTCTCCGATTTCTTCAAAGTATAAGTCCCAGCCAAGCCATCCACATTCCAACGGAGAATATCCACTTAAAATAGATGTGGTTGCTGCAACGGTTGTTGATGGGAAAACGGAAGAAATATCGGTTACATAATGTTTCCTTAAAAAATCATTTTCTTCGAGATGATAGTTCAAGGTTGAAGTTCCCAATCCGTCAAAAAGAATTACTATAATATTTTTGTAGTCTTTCTGGAGTAATTTATCAAATTCGGGTAAGGTTTTATGTTGGCAGTCCTTTACGCCGAAATGGTTTAAAACTGATGAAGCAATCGAAAGTATGCTTCTATCGTAGTTTGGATATTTAATCATAATTTCTACTCCTTTCAAAGTTGTATTGAGAATAAAAGTAACCGGTGTAAGCTTTGCAGTAAGCCTACACCGGTATAATCATATCGTTAACAAATCACTTTAGTTTTGTCGAAATGAGTATAGAGGCATAGACCTGCAAGAAAGATCGTAATCGTTCTTTGCAAGCCAGGAATTCTGCATATCTTGTTTTTTGAGAAGATATGTGTTCATAACCTTTACCTCGTTTTTATATTTTCGCACACTATAACACAAGTTTTTTGAGTTGTCAAGAAAAAGTTTTTAATTACACTTCTCTTATATCAATGGTAAGATTATGATGTTATATATGTTATGGCGTAGGTTACTGAGAATTCCAATGCGAAGGAGCTGAGTTTATGAGCTTTAATTTTAAGACGGTGCTTATCCTTGCTCTTGTTTTTTATATATTTTTTGTGTTATCATACATTTGTACAGCAAAAATAAAATCTGATTTTAAATTCTAAAGATTGACGGAGTGTGATTTTATGACTTTTGATTTTAATACAGCAGTTAAGCTTTATAAAGAAAATCCTACAAATGAAAAGTTAAATGAAGTCGCAGAAAAGCTTCTTTCTGAAATGACTCTTAAAGAAAAAATAAAGATGATGCAGGGGCACGCTATGGGTGTAACAATAAAAAATGTTTTCACTCGTGGCAGATATTATAACGGTGAAGCATATCCTGCAGGAGGTTGCAAAAGACTGGGGATTCCGCCCGTTCTTTTTACTGACGGACCTCGTGGTATAGTTATGGGAAAATGCACTTGTTTCCCTGTTTCTATGCTTCGTGGTGCTACATTTGACGATGAATTGGAATATGAAATCGGCAAGGTTATGGCAAAAGAAGCCGGTGCTTTTGGTGCAAATCTATTTGCCGGTGTATGTATAAACTTACTTCGCCATCCCAAATGGGGCAGAGCACAGGAGACTTATGGTGAGGACCCGTTTTTGCTTGGCAAAATGGGTGCCGCGCTCACAAAAGCAATGCAGGAAAACGGTATAATTGCCTGTCCTAAGCACTATGCCCTTAACAGTATTGAAGATTTGCGATTTAGCGTTGATGCAAAGGCAGCGGAAAGAACTCTTCACGAGGTTTATTTGCCTCATTTCAAAAAATGCATTGATGTCGGTGCAATGTCTATAATGGGTGCATATAATAAGGTAAATGGCACTTATGCGTGTGAAAATAAAGAGCTTTTAACTGACATTCTTCGTGATAAATGGGGCTTTGAGGGCTTTGCTCTTTCCGACTTCGTTTATGGTATTTATGATGCGGCAAGAAGCGTTAAGGCGGGTATGGATGTGGAAATGCCATATACCTTCAGATATGCTTTCCTGAACAGTAAGCTGAAAAAAGGTGAGCTTACCGAGGCTGATATTGATTTAAGTGCAGGAAGAGTTTTAAAAGCACTTATCAAAACTTTACCTGAATATAAAGAACAACCCAAGTCCGTTATTCTCGCAAAAGAGCATACCGAGTTGTCAAGAAAAGTTGCAGGTAAAGGTACAGTTCTCCTAAAAAATGAAAACAAAACATTACCTGTTGCTAACGGCAAAAAGATAGCCGTTATTGGCAGATATGCCGATAAAATAAATGTTGGCGACCACGGTAGCAGTAATGTTTACAGTCCTTATACAGTAACCGCTTTTCAAGGCATCAAAAACCGCTTCGGTGCAGATAATGTTGTGGTTTATAACGGTTGTGATACTGCTAAAGCTACAGAATCGGTTAAGTATTGTGACTACATAGTTGCTTGTGTAGGAAGTGATTACAAGCAAGAGGGCGAGTTCCTTGTGAATCTCGGTAACATCAAGCAAAAGCCTGTAGGTAAAGGTGGCGACAGAGTCAATTTAAGAATACCTGACGAAGATGTTGCACTGATTAAAGCTTTATCCCAAACAGGTAAAAAACTTATAGTTAATATAATGGGCGGTAGTGCCTATGTTATTAAAGAGTGGAACGATTTGGCAGATGCAATTCTCTTCTCATTCTATAGCGGTCTTGAGGGCGGAAACGCTCTTGCAGATGTTTTAAGCGGTGATGTAAACCCCGGCGGTAAATTGCCCTTTACAATTGCTTTCAACGACGAGGATTACCCATCATTTTTACATATTGAAGATAGTGGCAGAGGAATTAATTACGGTTACTACCACGGCTACACCTTGTTTGACAAAAAAGGTATAGAGCCTCAATATCCTTTTGGTTACGGATGTTCATATACGGATTTTGTAATTGAAAACCCGAAGGTTTTACAAACTGAAAAAGTGATTCAGGTTTCAGCGGATGTTAAAAATATCGGTGCTGTTGATGGTGATGAGGTTCTGCAGATTTATGTTTCAAGCGAAAATGCACAAGAAGACAGACCGGTTAAGCTTCTTAAAGGCTTTAAACGAGTGACTGTAAAAGCAGGGGAGAGCGTAGGAGCAAAGGTTGTAATAGACCTTGAAGATATAAAATTCTATAATGCAGAAGAGGGCGAATGGGAGCTTGATAGGAGCTACACAATTCTTGTGGGTACGAATAGCCGAAATGCAAAGATAGTTGGCAGAGTTGAGTTTTGAGGGAAATGATGGGAATACTTGATATTTTAAAGAAAATACCGTCCGCTAAAGAAATGAAAGGCGGATTTGGTGAAACACATGAGAATTATTATCAGTTATATTGGTGATATGAGAAAGTTATAGCAGGAATAAAGCGAGGGCGGGGATGTTTTGTCCCTGACCTCGCTTTTCTGGTGCGTTTTTATTTAAGTCGTTACAGTTACATTCTTTTGGGCGTTTTGCAGTCGAGTGACGGGTTGATGGCGTAGAAGTTTCTGCTGTCCATCTTATCCGTTGCAAGTCTGAGCCCTTCCCCAATAATCGATTCCTGAAAAAACGACACATTAAGTCAAATTATGAAACCTTCAATCAAAAAGAGGGCAAAGATTAATCTTTAATACGCTTTATATGAAATCTTCCACGGGCACTAGGGTGGTAGCAATCAAGAACCATTGCGTTTTCAGGTAGCCAATCTTTAACTGTACCGTAGGTGCCGCCGCATATTACTATTTGGGGTGATAAAAGTTCAATTTCTTTTTTTATAAAAGGCTCATAAAGTTTTGCATAATTCGCCAATCTGCTGTGGTTGGTTGAACCATATCCTCCGCGTTTGTTAAGGTTCATATATGCACAGTTTTCAGCATCTTTATCCGTGTAGTTATTACTCGCGTCCAATTCATTTAAGGTCTTTAACACCTTTTTTATGAAATCGTAATAAACAGTCATATATTCTTTTGAGTCTTTCATTGCAAAAGTGTCTTCAAATTCGCCTATTTTTTCATTAACTGAAACATTAGATTCTCTGCATATTATCAAAATACCATTAAATTTCATCTCTGATGAAATATAACCATCGGGACAAAAACTGTTTTTGAAGGTTTCATAATCGGGGCTCATACCGTTAATTTTGGGGAATGTTTTTTTGCAAGAATTTTCATCTTCGGCTTCTTGTGCTTTTTTCCATAATGTAAAAAGTTCCTCTAAAGTAGTAATGTTTTTAATTTCCATATTATCACCTGAAAAAATTATATCATAATTATCGTAAATCTCAATAATGCGATTATTACAAAAATGATGCACTCTTTTTGGTGCATATAACACTTGTGTTATGGTGCAGATATGGTACAATAGTATTGTTATCATAGCGATTTGAGGAGTGTTGTTATGGCTGAACTTGAACCTAAAAAATTGGCGTTAATCCGTATTTTGCAAATTTTTGAGAAATACAGTGATTTTGACCATCCTTTAAAGCAGGAAGATATTGCGAACTATCTTGAAGATGATTACGGAATTGTTATTGAGAGAAAGGCAATCGGAAGAAACATATCTCTTCTTAAAGAGGCGGGGTATGAAATCGAATCAACCAGAGCGGGTAGTTTCCTTGAAGCGCGGGCTTTTGAGGATTCGGAGCTTCGTATGCTTATTGATGGGGTTCTTTCAAGTACGCATATTGCACCTAAATATTCAAAGGATTTAATTGAAAGACTTTGCGGTCTGTCGAATGTTTATTTTAAATCCCACATTAAAAATATTTATTCCGTAAACGATTGGAACAAGACGGATAATATCGCTCTTTTCTATAATATAGATATGATAGATTTGGCTATCGAAAAGGGTGTGCAGATTGCTTTTGATTACAATAAGTTCGGTGTGGATAAAAAGCTGCATAAATCTGCTTCTCACAAGGCGAGTCCTTATCAGCTTATTCTTCATAACCAACGCTATTATTTAATGGCGCTTAACGAAAGATGGCACAATATGGGTTTTTACAGACTTGACAGAATCAGCAATATGACTCTTATTGAGGACAGACCTTTAACCAATATTCGTACTGTTGAGGGTTACGAAAACGGAATTGATTATAAGGAAATAGCGACAGGTCTTCCTTATATGTTCACAGATAAGCCTCAACCTATTGAATTTATTTCAGATAAAAAAATTATCGACCAGATTGTTGATTGGTTCGGTAGAGATATTAAATTTACCGAGCTCAGCAAAGATAAGGTGAAGGTTGAATTAACCGCAAGTCCCAATGCAATGGAGCACTGGGCAAAGCAGTATCTTGGCTTTGTTGAAATTACAAAACCTTTGGAGCTTCGTCAGAAGATTAAAGAAATATTGGTTGATGCTAAAAAAAGATATAAATAAATATATTTTTTATAAACCGCCACGCAGAAATGCGTGGCGGTTTTTGTGTACCTAAAACAGTACATAAGATTTTGTATAATATATTTACGATGAAAATTTGGGAGGTTTAAAGATGGTTTTTTATAAGATTGAAGCAGCTATTGATGATGTTGAAAATAATGTTGATTTGAAGGATAGGAAATCTATGAAAACATTGGCAGATGAGCTTTGTGAAAAAAGTGAATCTTTTTATCAAAAAAGTAAGCAACAGAATTTTGTTTTTGCAGTGGGAGTCAGAAATGAAAAAATTACTTTTGGAATGATTCTCAGAACCAATGGCGACATAGATAATATTTTTGCAAAATTCGAGAAAATATTACCATTTGAATTAAAGAAGGTTTTGTTTGAAGAAATTACTTTCAGAGCATTTCATTCTATGCTTAACAGTGCTGTGCGTAATGATTTTGTTTATGATAATGATGATGTTTTAGATGCATTCGGAATAAGCGGGATTGGTGATAGGTATTGCCATATCCCTTATGGTGAAGCGGTAATTGAAGATAATGTTAATTCAGAAAAAATGTTTCAGTTTGCAGATGAAAATCTGTTCAGAGAAACTCTGAGACCTGAACTTGAAAGAATATACATAAAAAACACCTGCAATGTATTTAAAGGTCATCCGGTGCATTACATAATAAGAAGCGATGAACGGGAATTGAAAAAAGAGATATATCGCACCTTGCTTGCGGCGCTTTATGATAACGGACGAATACAGAATAAGAGATATTGTTTCGTGGACTATGATAATAAATGCCGGGTTCCCGGTCAAAGTTTTGAGGCTCTTTATAAAAGCTGCGAGGGCGGAGCAATGATAATTCGTTATGGTAATGAAACAGATAATGATGGTGAATATGCAAGGCGTGATGAAGAGGTTATTTCAGCTTTGTGTGAAACGGCGGTGAAGTATAAAAACAAGGTTCTGACAATAATTTGCCTTCCTTGTGCCGGCACCAAAGTAAAGGAAATGTTTTTAATGAATTTCGGTGTAACTTCCTTTGTGGAAATTTTTGAGGATGTAGTCCATAAGAAACAGGCGCAGGAGTATCTCAGAAACAAGGCGAAGCAATTGAAAATAAGAAGTGACAAAAAGTTGATAGATTTATCTGACGATAATGATAAATGTTATACCGTAACCGAACTTAATCGTATTTTTGATGAATGGCATGATAAAAAACTTCGTAACACAATTTTTCCTCAATACAAGCAAGCGCAAACAACGAAAGTTAAACTAAATAAAGAAGAACCCAAGGGGAGTGCTTATGAAAAACTGCAAAAACTTATTGGTTTGAGTGAAGCCAAAAAGGTTATGAACCAAGCCCTTAATTTTTATAAAGCACAGAAAATATTTGAAGATAGAGGTTACTCAAAGGACCGTCCTGCTATGCATATGGTATTCACAGGCAATCCGGGAACTGCAAAAACAACTGTGGCAAGGCTTTTTGCGCAGATTATGAAAGAAAATGGACTTTTGTCAAAAGGTGATTTGTATGAAGTGGGCAGAGGAGATATCGTTGGAAAATATGTCGGCTCCACAGCACCTTTAGTACAAAAGTTATTCAGAGAAGCCAAAGGCAGTGTTTTGTTTATTGATGAGGCGTATTCTCTTGTTGATGACAGAGATGGGCTTTACGGTGACGAAGCAATAAATACCATAGTTCAGGAGATGGAAAATAATCGTGAAGATACCGTTGTTATTTTTGCAGGGTATCCTGATAAAATGAACGGCTTTTTAGACAAAAATCCCGGACTTCGCTCACGTATTGCTTTCCATATACCTTTTGAAGATTATAATTCAAAAGAGCTTTGCGATATCGCAAAGTTGATTGCCGCAAATAAAGGTTTAGAGTTAACTGAAGAAGCAACAGAAAAATTAGAAACAGTTTTTGAATCTGCGATATTAAGCCCTGATTTTGGTAACGGCAGATACGCAAGAAATATCATAGAAAAGGCTAAAATATCACAAGCCAACAGACTTGTTTCTATGGATTTAGATAAGATTGCGGATGAAGATATCACTACACTTCGTGCGGAAGATATAGAAGAACCTTTTACAACCAAAACAGAAGAAAATATCAAAATAGGCTTTGCCATATAAAAAGGAGAATAGATATGGATAAATTACCAATTATGTACAATGACTATCAAATGAATAAAATTCAAAAGTTTATAGATAAAAACTTTGGTCGGGGTAGCGGATTTCTGTATCATGAAATTTATAGCGAATATGTTCATACAGATGTATATGTTGCTGTTAATGAAGACGGCGTAAAAAATTTGGTTACATTCGGAATGAGTGCTCGCGAAATGTGTCCGGCAGTAATTGGATTTGGAAGTATAGAGTTTGTTATGAAGCTATCAAAAGAAATTGATGCTAAAAGCAAAGAGGCGTGTGTCGTAACAGGTGAATTACAAAGTTTAAGTAAATTTCCTTTCAGAGAAAACACTTGTTTGGGTCCCGGGCACACGATTAATGTTTCAAAACAATTTAAAGACACATTCGGTTATGATTATGTGGTTTTTTATGACTCGGGCTTAACATTCAAAATGTCAAAATCAAAAGAAGTTAAGTTTTTATTGGCTGTTCCTGTTTACAAGGAGGAAAGGGAATGGATGGTAGAAAACGACAGTTTCTTATTTTTGGATGAATTGCTTGATGAATATGGCGAAAATGTCTTTAAGGTTGACTTTCGAAGAGATGTTTTGATACCGAATTATACAATCGACCCCGAAGAGTTAAGTCTTATGAGAGTTCTTGGAATTGATTCGGAAACATTAAGCTGTCTGAGTGACTATCTGAGTCAAATGGAAGAACAAGGTGCAGAAATAACATATGAAATGATAGCTAAATGGATTGAAGAAAATAAATAAGAAAACGAGTCTTTCGAAGTTTCGGAAGACTCGCTTTTGTGTACCGAAATTGGTTCGCAAGAATTGCTATACTATCGTTGTGAATTGAGTTTGCCCCTCATTATACATTTTTATTTGCAATAAAAGGAGTTTTTTTATGTCAAAGAAAAAAGATGTTAATGCTGTTGAAGTAGCGAATGAAAAACGAAAAATTCTATTTAACTTTTATGACAGTATCAAAAAAGGCGGTGCAGTTTTTTCTAATGAAGATTTTGAGATAGCAATAGAATCTTTAAAGTATGCACAATTAGACATAAGAGAGCAGGAGAAAAGAGCCAGGGAGGAGAGAGAGGCAGAGCTGCTTAAAAAGAAAATGGAAGAAGAGGAAACCAGAAGAAAAGCGGCAGAAATCAGAGCGGCACGAAGAGCTGAACGCAAACGCAGAGAACGTGCGGAGCAAATCAGCGCAATGGAATTGCCAATGGATTTCGTTAACTCTTTTGAAGATGATGCACGCGCCAATATTCATTGCGACAGTATATCCGATGCATTATTTGTTTCTATTGATTCTTTAGGGCTTGTTGATATTGAGTTTATTGCTTCAATTACAGGGGAAGAAATGAAAACTGTAATCGAAACATTAAAAGGTTCAATTTATCAGAATCCGCTTCATTGGGAGGAATGCTTTTATAAAGGTTGGGAAACAGCAGAAGAATATCTTTCGGGAAATCTTATGCATAAATATCAATTAGCTATGGAAGCAAATACTGAATACCCCGGTTGTTTTGATGATAATATAAAAGCTTTGTTGGAGGTTATGAACCCTGAACTTACCACAGACGAGATTTATATAACATTGGGCTCTCCCTGGGTGCCTACAGATATTATAGATGACTTTATTATGCATTTAATAGGCTACGAAAAGTATGGAGGGGAGTACCCGAAGGAAGTAGAATCATTTATTACTAAAGAAAATGCTGTGCGCCACGATGAAATTACAGGTATCTGGGAAATACCCAATAAAACAAGGTTCAGAAAAAGTAAGGAGCATGGTAAATACGAGGAGATAAATTATTCTACATACGGAACCAAAAGAATGGACATGCTTTACCTTTTGGAAAATATTCTTAATATGAAAACTCTGGCAATTTTTGACACCACCGACCCTAATAGCAAAACAAGAATTCTTAATCAGAATGAAACAGTAAAAATTTTGGAAAAGCAAGATAAGATGGTTCAGGAATTTCAGAAATGGGTATGGGAAGACGAGGAACGGAAAAGAAGATTGAGCGGAGCATATCACCGTAAATACGGCAGCATTAAAAAACGTGTTTTTGACGGTTCGTTTTTAGAATTTCCTGATATGAATCCCGAAATTGAACTGCGCCCACACCAAAAAAATTCGGTGGCAAGAATTATTTTTTCTCCCAATACATTGTTAGCTCATGATGTAGGCGCAGGAAAAACTTATACAATGATCGCTGCGGGTATGGAGTTGAAAAGGCTTGGAAAATCACAAAAGAATTTATATGTAATTCCCAATAATATTTTGCCCCAATGGGTTGAAATGTTCAAAAAAATGTACCCTGACGCAAATTTACTTGTTGTCAACAATAAAAACTTCAACTCGAAAAAACGAAATGAAACCTTAAACAGAATAATGGAGGAGGATTTCGATGCAATTCTTATGGCATACAGCTCCTTTGATTTATTATCTCTTTCTAAAAAATATTATCAGGATATGTATGAAGAACAACTGTCTTTGTTGGATAAAGCATCCACAAGCTTTGAAGGTAAGGTGGTTTCAAGAAAACGCGAGAGCGTTGTGAAAACACTTGATAAATTACAAGATAATATGGTTTCAAATGTTTGTGAAGTGGCTTTTGATGAGTTGGGTATTAACACCCTTTTTGTTGATGAAGCGCACAACTATAAAAATGTTTCATTGGATTCGGCTATCTCAAGGGTAAGAGGTATATCGAAAAGCGGTTCAAGAAAATGCGATGCGTTGATGGATAAGGTTCATTGCGTTCAACGCCAGAATAACGGCGGCAGAGTAATTCTTGCAACGGGAACGCCCATTACAAACTCTATCAGCGATATTTTTATTATGCAAAAATATCTGCAAGATGGCGAATTGGAATTTTTAGGAATTCAGAATTTCGATTCATGGGTTGGTATGTTCGGAAAAAAGACTACAGAATTTGAAATTGATGTTGATACAAATTCATATCATCTTGCCACCCGTTTTTCAAAATTCTATAACGTTCCCGAGCTTACTGCGATTCTTTCGTCAATAGCTGATTTTTATCATATTGACCAATCTGTCGGGATACCTGAATTTGATGGCTACACTGATTCAGTTCGTGTGGGTAGCGATGATTTCAAAGTGTTTTTGAAGGATATATCCAAAAGAGCAGATGATGTAAGAAAAAAACGCGTCAAACCTAAAGACGATAATTTGCTGAAAATTACAACCGATGGCAGAAAAGCGGCTCTTGATATGAGGCTTATTGATATGGTTTATGGTCTGGATTTCGATTCAAAGGTTTTCAGATGTGCAGAAAATATTATGGAAATATACAATAAAACCCGTGACGAAAAACTTATACAAATGGTTTTCTGTGATACATCTACACCGAAAAATTCCTTTAATTTATATGACGAACTAAAAACTATATTGAAAGCTATGGGTATGCCCGAAAATGAAATAGCTTTTATACACGAGGCAGATACCGAGGTGAAGAAGAAACTACTTTTCAGAGATTTGAGAAATGGGATTAAATCCGTTGTTATCGGTTCAACATTTAAAATGGGTTTGGGTGTAAATGTTCAGAAAAGACTTTGCGCGTTGCATCATCTCGATGTTCCGTGGCGGCCTGCAGATATGGTGCAACGAGAAGGAAGAATTCTAAGACAGGGGAATAAATGCGAAGCGGTACAGATTTTCAGGTATATTACCCGTGGAAGCTTTGACGCTTATTCCTGGCAGTTGCTTGAAGCAAAACAAAAATTTATAAGTCAGATTTTGTCAGGACATGTTGTTGTTCGTGAGGGCGACGATGTTGACGAAAGTGTGTTGACTTATGCAGAGGTTAAGGCATTGGCGGTAGGTAATCCTCTTATTAAAAAGCGCGTTGAAATTATAAATGAATTAGATAAATACAGAATACTTCAGCGCGATTATACCGAGTCCCGTTATTTGAAACAAAAGACATTAGCAGAGATTCCCGAAAAGATAGAACAACAAAAGGAACGAATCGCAAACACGCAGCTTGATATGGAGTTTTATGCAGCGCATGGAAATGATTATGAAGATATGAGTTACGAAGAACAAAAGGCTATAAGAGATGCAATATTTTCTGCGGTAAAAACTCATATTAACCAAAGCTATGAAAAGAAAATTCTGAATTATCAGGGCTTTGACGTGGTTGTTCCTGCACGTATGCAGCCAAAAGTAGTGAAAAGCAAAAATAAGGCAGAAGATGGCTCGGCAACTGAAAAAGAGAGGATTCCTTATGTTTTTGTTAAACGAAAAGGCGTTTATTATATGGAAATTGAGAGCGTCGCGGGTATAACGAAACGTTTGAATAATTTGCTTGATAACCTTGCACAGACGAAACAAAGGCAAGAGGATGCGCTGGAAGACTTGTATTGTCAAAAGGCGGCAATTGAAGAAGAGCTTAAAACCAACACACAAAGCTATGAATTAGAAATCGAAAGCTTAAAAGCAGAGCTTGAAAAAATTGATGAAGAATTAGGAGTGGCAGCAGCATGAGTTCAACAAATATAAATATGCCGGTATTATCCGTAGAAAAAACCATAAAAACATTATCGGAATCTTATTGTGAAGTTATAAAAAAAGATTTGCCTATGAAAATACTACCTTCTGTTATGCTTTGGGGACCTCCCGGTGTAGGTAAATCTCAGGCAATAAGGCAGATTGCCAAAAACATTGAGTCGCAAACAAGAAAAAGGGTTGAAGTTACAGATGTCAGACTGCTTCTTTTTAATCCTATTGACCTTCGAGGAATACCTACTGCAAACGCAGATAAAACCTTGGCAATATGGTTGAAACCGCAAATATTTCAGATGAGCGACAGCGAAGATGTTATCAATATACTTTTTCTTGATGAGATTTCTGCAGCACCTCAGTCGGTGCAGGCTGCGGCTTATCAGATAACTCTTGACAGAGTTGTTGGTGAGCATAAATTGCCGGATAACTGCATTGTAGTTGCTGCAGGTAACCGAGTTACAGATAAATCCGTTTCTTTTAAAATGCCTAAAGCTCTTGCAAACCGTTTGTTACATATTGAAATTGAGGGTAGCTTCGATTCCTGGCTTAATTGGGCTATGAAATCAGGTGTAAACGAAAAAGTTATCGGTTATTTATCTTATCGGACAGACAGGCTTTTCGGTTTTGATGCGCAAAATGATGATCTTGCTTTCGCCACGCCCCGTTCATGGGAAATGGTAAGTAATTTGCTTAATAATGTTTCAGATAATGTTGTAAAAATATACCCGTTAATAGCGGGTCTTGTGGGTAATGGTGTTGCTTATGAATTCAGATCCTGGTGCAAGATGACTGATTTGCCCAAAGTGGAAGATATTTTTAACGGAAAGGAAAAAAACTTGCCTGAAACCGGCGATGCTTTGTATGCGGTAGTAGCTTCCATGGTGTCTTATGCCAGAGATTGTAAATATGATTTAGACAAAATGGGACATTCTCTCAGGTACGCTTATAATATGCCTGCTGATTATGTAGCGTTTTTATTGAAAAATTATGAAACTTTTTCAGATGATTATAAAAATACTTTATTACAGATTCCCGAATATATAAAACTTGCGGGAAAGAATGGTGTTGTTCGCAATGGCTCAGTTTGATAAGCAAACCTTAGATATTGTTAAGAGATTGCAAAGCGCAAGACTCTCTCTTTTATCAAAACAACCTTTTTACGCTTTGCTTTTGATGAATATGAAATTTGCTTTAGATATAACCTGCAAAACCGCTTACACAGACGGAACAAGAATAGCATTTAACCCTGACTTTATAAATATGTTAAGCGATAGCGAATTGGAGTTTGTTTTAATGCACGAGGTTTTGCACGTTGCGTTAGGTCACCCTTTTAGATTTCAGGCTGATTATGATTTGGAAGCGTATGATTTAGCATGTGATATTGTGGTTAATTCCAATATATTGAAAAGCTTCGGTATGGACCGCAGGAAAATCACTTTGAAAGAATACGGTGAATTAATTCATATTGCGCCGGATGGAACAGAAGGCTATGAATATACGGTTGAGCAGGTTTATATACAGATACTTAAAAAAAGAAAAAAGGAAAAAGATAGTGATTCAGCGAATGATGAAGGTGAGCCCCAAGATGATCGCGAAGAAAATCCGGGAATTGACAATGTGGGTAAGGATGAAGACGATAGTGAAGATATTGAGGGGAATGACGGAGATGGAGAGGGAGACGGAAAAGGCAACGGAAAAGGTAAAGGGAGCGAAAAGGCGAGCTCCGGTAGTGGGGGAGCGACGGAAAACGATTTAGAAAGTCTTATTGCGTCTATTAAAGAAGAAAATGCAGAAAAAGCAGCCGCAGCCTTAATAAAAGAAACAATGTTGAAAGAATCGGACGAAAATTCTGGCGTAAAAGAAACAGAATTTGATGACCACTCGTTTTGGAAAGGTGATGATGAACTCAATTCACAAAGAGAAGTCTGGTATTCACGAATGATTGAAGCTACGGAAATTATCAGCTCATTAGATGGCGGTAAATCAAGAGACACAATTCCTCAAGCGGCAGAAAGATTAATTGAAAAATTGAAAAAACCAATTTTAGATTGGCGCACTATTTTAAATGATTTTATTCAAGAGGAAATCTGTGATTATTCGTTTGCACCTCCTGATAGAAGGATGGAGGATTGCCCGTTCTTTTTGCCTGATTTTAATGAGAAAGATGAAACAGTTCAGGATATATTGTTTATGATAGATACTTCCGGTTCAATGTCTAATGATGAAATATCACAATGCTATAGCGAAATATATAATGCAATAATTCAATTCAATGGTAAGTTACAAGGAAGGTTAGGCTTTTTTGATGCTGTTGTAATTGAACCAACGCCTTTTGAGGATGAAGATGAATTTAAGATTATCAGACCTAAAGGTGGAGGAGGAACATCGTTCCATATTATTTTTGATTATGTACGTGAAAAAATGAGTTATAATCCGCCGGTTAGCATTGTTATTCTTACTGATGGTTATGCTCCTTTTCCTGAAGAGAACGATGCTAATGGTATCCCTGTATTGTGGATAATCAATAACAAAGATGTAACACCACCATGGGGCAAAATCGCTCGTTTGATAAAAAATCATAGTAACTGATGAGACCTTTTAGGTGCATAACTTATGATATAGTTTTACTGTAAACGAAAGGGGTATTTGTATGATAAATGATATTCAGAAAATGAAAGAGCTTATAAATAAAATCACAGAAGCTAACGAGGCGTATTTTCAGAAGGATGAGCCGATTATGACCGACCGAGAGTACGATATATTGGTGCTTGAATTAACAATGTTAGAAAAGCAAACCGGTATTCATTTTTCTAATTCGCCAATTGGAAAAGTTCCCGGTGATGCGAAAGCAGGTCTGGAAACTGTAAGACATTCAAAACCTATGCTTTCTTGTAATAAAACCAAAAATATGGAAGAATTTGTTGGATTTTTAAAGGTTAATGATGCTATTATCTCTTGGAAAATCGACGGTCTGACTCTGGTTTTAAGATATGAAAACGGGAAATTTAAACAAGCGGTTACAAGAGGTAGCGATGGTGTTATAGGTGAAGATGTAACTCATACCGTAAAAGAAATGCGTAATGTACCTTGGGTTGTGGCGTGTAAAGAAAATTTTGAGGTACGAGGAGAGGGTGTTGTTTCCTGGGATGATTTTGACATTTTGTCAAAACTCGGCATAAACAATTCACACCCGAGAAATGTTGCTTCCGGTGCGGTCAGAAGCCTCGTTCCTGATATGGGGAAGCTTTCTCATATGGATTTTATTGCGTTTGAGCTTATTAAAGATGATGCACCTGCAACTAAAATTGAACAAATTGAATTTTTGAAAAACAATAACTTTTCTGTAGTTCCATATTCTGAAATTTCAAAAGAAGAGCACCCTATGGCAATTGCTGAAAGTATAGAGGGTTGGATTCCCAATGAATTTCCATATCCTGTTGATGGTATCGTTGCAGAGTATAATGATATTGAATTCGGCAAAGGTTTGGGCGCTACTGCGCACCATGAAAAGAGAATGCTGGCATTAAAATGGAAGGATGAAGTAAAAGAAACGATTTTCAGAGGTGTTGATATATACACAACCAGAACAGGAAAAGTCAGCATAGTTGGTTTGTTTGATGAGGTTTTAATTGATGGCACGCGCGTTCACAGAGCCAGCCTTCATAATCTCAGTAATTTTGAAAAATATAAATTCGGTGAGGGTGACAAAATATTGGTTTATAAAGCAAATATGATTGTGCCCCAGATTGCTGAGAACAAAACAAGGCGAGGCGGTTATGAGCTTCCGCGTTTCTGTCCAAGTTGCGGCGAAACCCTTGAGGTAAGAGTTTCGCCGTCAGGTGTTAAAGACCTTTATTGTCCCAATGAAGATTGCATAGCAAGAAACGCACAAAAGATAGCCCGATATTGTGATAAAAATGCCATGAACATTGAAGGGCTTTCTACAAGTACATTAGAAACTTTAATGGCTTATGGTTGGATTAAAAACTTTAAGGATTTGTATCACCTGGATATTTATAAAGAAGATATTATAAATGCCCCCGGTTTCAATGTTGACAGATATAATTTAATACATAATTCTATTGAGGCAAGTCGCAAATGTTATATGAATCAATTTCTTAATGGTTTAGGAATTGCGGGTTTGGGAAATGAAGCAGCTAAAATACTTCATCAGTATTATTATGGGTCAATGGAGTCTTTTGTGAAGGATTTGGAAAAGCATTTTCCTCTTTCTCATATTGAAGGAATATCGTCAACACTTGAGAGGAAAATTTATGAATGGTATGATGTTCCGTCCAATGTGAAAATGCTCAACGCTTTAATGGTTGAGGTTTCGTTTAAGGGGATAACAAAACCGAGAAGTGAAAGCAGTAACGGTTTTCAGGATTGCAGTGTAGTAGTAACAGGTACGTTTAATAATTTTACACGAGAGGGCATTACAGAGCTTTTAACAGCTTTGGGTGCAAGAGTGTCGGACGCTGTTGAAGATGATACGGATTATGTGATTTACGGTGCTATGCCCGGTAGTAAGAAGGTTGGAGTTGCTATAAAAAAAGGAATACCGATGCTCAGCGAAAGTAAATTTGCGGAAATGCTTGATAATTGGGTATGAATGTCATAATTAAAAAACTGGTGGTTAAAGAAAACGGTGTTGTAATTGCTGATATAACTTTTGATGATTTTTGTACTGTGATAAGCTATGGGGACAATGATGCGGTTATTGATACTATAAAATTACTTATGGGCAGCACTAAAATAAAAAGACGGAGTTCATCTGTCGAAATTTTCGCTGAAGTAGTAATTGATAAGGTGTACCACATAACAGGAAAGCATTTAAAATGCAAAACAAAATGGTCTGTGTCGGTAGATGAAGATAACTTCGAAGGTGATTTTACCGATGAGTACTTTTCATTGGTTAATAAATCAAAAGAAGAAAATGATGTTACATATTTTGAAGATTTTCAAAAACAGAAATATCCTTTGAAATTGGCTTTTTATAAAGACAATAAATATTTCTATAAAGGTCGTTTTTCACTCCTTACAAACGGAATAGGGGGGACCCGTTCATTCAGAGCGTTTACAAATGAGTTTATAAAGAACTTTAAATCTGAATTGATCAGCAATGAAAATGATTTTTGGCTTTATTTGAAAGAAAACGGAGAATATATTGTAACAAAAGGGGAGAATGGCATAGAAGACAGCGTTTTATCAAAAGAGGAGTTGTTGCAGTATAACCTGCTTTGCTTTATGAATCTTGTCAGATTTTGGGATGACTTTAACGGAATTCGAAATATTAACGCGAAAAAAATGCCTGTAGTTATAAAATTACCCGGTAACTACGAATTTGATTTGGGTAACTTTATTGACAGACTAAAGAAAATGAATAGACAGGTTGTTATTTTTAAATAGTAAGTACCGTTCTTGGTGCATGAGTTTCGTTATAATAAACTCATCAAATATAAAGGAGTTTAAAAAATATGAAAATTGAAAATGGTGTTTTGATTGAATTTGATGTTTATTGCCCCCATATTGTATTTCCGCGCACTATGACCGCTATAAGCGAGAAGATGTATGAATATTTAGGTCTTACAGATGACATTGAAAGCATTGAGGTTGAAGATGGCAACCCTGTTTATCGCAGTGTGAATAATTGCCTTATTGATTCTGCGACAGGCACTCTGATTATGGGCTGTAAAAACAGCGTTATTCCCGATGATAATACAATCAAAAAAATCGGCAAATTAGCCTTTGACGGTTGCCTGGCACTTGAAAAGATAGAAATACCCGAGGGTGTAACTGAAATAGGTTATATGGCATTCGCTTTCACAAGTATTGAAGGAATTGTTATTCCCGAAAGTGTAACAGAAATTTCACCTCTTTGCTTTGCTCTTAATCCCCAGCTTAAAACTGTTACAATTAAAGGTAAAAATACTAAAATCGGCAAAATGGCATTTGCTACAAAAGGCGAGGTGAAAAAACACAACAGACCCACCCTCATTCCCGAGTCAAAAGCTAATAACATTAAAATTATCGCCCCGAAAGACTCGTTGGCTTTTGAATATGCAAAAGAGTACGAAATACAATTTGAAGAATTGAAATGAATTTGGAGGTTATATTATGAAAGAAATTTGGGTATTATCAGTAAGAACATCTTTGCCCAATGAGTGCTGCACAAAGGCGGATTTAAAAACAACTGTTTCTGCATTTGAGACTTTCGAAGAAGCACGAAAAGCAATGCGAGATACAATTAAATGCTTTGCATTTTCTGAAAACACTATGTTTGATGGCAAAGGTAGAATTACCGCTTTGTATGAATACCTGGACGATATGTTTGAGTCTGAGGATGATGACGATTTTTGTGAGGATTTTTTGACAAAAGAAATTTTATCAAAAATACAGAATTCATTTTATTCGATTTTTAATGGCGAAAAAACAACATTGGATTTATGCGAAAATGAGTATGTAGATGGCATGATTGCTTTTAACTATGATGGTGAATCAATTATGGCTTATGGTGAGGATGATGGCCCCTGCAATGGCTATGACCCGTATATAGCAACAAATGCTTTTTCAATGGAAGAAGAAAAAGATTACTATATATATATTGACGATTTACTCGGACAGGAGTATTCATCGGAGCTCTACGTTGATTTGAAAAAGGTTGAATTGAACTGAATATAGAAACGCCCCGACTATTGATTCGATTTCAATAGTCGGGGCGTTTCTTTTTGTCAATTATCTTCAATTCTACATTTAAGACGATATAAAAGGTTTAATCTGTGCTCGTCGTCTATAGTTTTTGTGTGTTTATTAAGCGCATATAAAAAGTCCTGGAAATACGGAGGCTTATCGCCGGGGTAAGAATGAAAAGCTTTTTCAATATCTTTATAGCGGATGATGCTATATTCTTTGCCACATGAATATTTGTTATCCAGCAAATCTTTGTTCAATGGGCTATAGTTAGGAGCAAAAATAAATGCTTTGATTTCTACATCTGTTTTTTTCTCTTTTTCTAAGTGGTTTTTGGCCTTCTCTAAATAGACTGATAATTGAGAAATGTATTTGCCGTTTTCGTCTATTGCAAATCCGTCTTCAGTATATTGGTATCCGGGCTTTTTATTGGTGGTTTCATCATCGTTTTTTCCTTTTTGTTTTTTTATTATACCGTTAATGCCGGACTTGATTTTGTTTTCGATTATTATGTAGTGGTTATCGTCGATAATTCTGATATCCATGCGCTCTTTTTCTCGTTCAACAGTATAACTTTCGCTTAACTCAAGACCCAAGATTTCCTTGACAAAATATTTTAATAACTTAGGGCAAGTTGAAAAATAATAGAAAAACATATTGGAAAACATGACCTCGTTATCTTGTTGTCTTGTTATTTTAAAGAAATTATCGATACCTACAAGGTCTTTATCTATTTCTGCGGCGTTGTATTCGGGTGTTTTGCTTTCGTTTTCCCAAAACTCGTTTTTATCATCTTTTAGGATTTCGTTCAGTTTGTCATAAGCGTATTTGTTGTCGGTTTCGTAATAATAAGCAAGCATACTTTGGTTTGCAATCTGTTTGCCCGGGCCGTTTCCATCATCGGAGGGTAAAAAATATACATCGTTAAACAATTTTTCGTTTTCGGGCTTGTATGATAAGTAGAAGGTTTTTTGGGGTAAGCAGATTTTATCTACAGTCATACTTACCAGAATGCCATTATCTGAAGCATTTGATATATGAATATCTGTCAGTGATTTTTCTCCATAGAATATTGATTTATTGATATCTGATAATTCTTTTTTTATTGTAGCAGCGGTTTTTCCGTTGCTGTCTTTTATTTGATTTTGTTTGTCTAAATTTATGCCTTGGGTATAGAATTTCTTGGGTTGTATACCTTCTGCTTTGCCAAGAACTTCTACCATTCCGTTTTCGTAATTGCGTATGAATATAATAGCTCGGATGTCCTCTTCCTTAATAGATTTGTTGATTGTTCCTGTTGGTGTAATGTATACATTAAAACCATTATTTTTATCCCTGAAAAAATTTATCATTTCATGGGGCAGATTTTCACCATTAAGACCATAACCACCTGTGAACATGTTATTTATTATTATAACTTTTTGATTCTTGGGATCATTCTTTTTTTTCATTTCTACGCATCCTATCAGAGTTTATTGTTCAAAATTTTTATCGAGTTTCGGTTACTTTGCCGCTCTTTTCAGTTTTTCCCAAATCTTGACCATAGCATATGTGTCAAGCTCGCAATGTTTTAGGAGATAAATATTCGTGATTTAGCATAAAATCACCTCGATAATTACATTATAACACAAACCGACAGATTTTGCATCTAATATACTAAACAAAACTAAGTACCGTTTTTAGTGCGGGGTATATGATATTAATTATAGACAAACATTTGTTTGTGTGATATAATTGGATTTGTTCAAGGAGGCGATGTTATGTTTAAACAGGCTGCAATTACTGCTTCAGAAAAATACTATGATTATCTGAAAAAAGGACAAAAAGGTATGGATAGTTGCAGAGTCAGCAACATAAAAAGAAAAGATGAGGGTTTTTTTGTTCTATCTTTGGAAAAACCTTTGAAATTATTTGAGGGTGTACAGATTAGTATAAATAATCTGGTTTATGATGTTGGTGATATTAAACCGTTAAGATATAATAAAAAACATCGCGAGCTTGAGATATTTGTAAAAAGTAATTGCATTGATGTAATGAAAGCGTGTAAACCCGAAGAGGTATTAGTAGTTTCAGATCTCACTTTTTTAGTTAAAAGAGTTGAAGAATGGTATAAAAAGTACGGAAATAAATTACATATGCCTTCTGCTTCGTCTGAGGTTGAACCGCCGGATTTTAAAAGATTGTCACATGAACCGTCTGAGGATCAGAAAAATGCTATAGATACAGTTTTTTCATATCCGTTTACATATATTTGGGGTGCTCCCGGGACAGGTAAAACGAAATTCGTTCTTGCTAATTGCCTTATTCCCTATGTTAAGGCAGAAAAAAAGATTTTAATTACAGCACCTACAAACAATGCGCTGGAACAAACGCTTTATGGTTTATTACCCGTTTTAGAAGAAAATGGTGTTGATATTGAAAAAACTGTTTTACGCTTAGGACTTCCGACTTCTGCATTTGTAGAACAGTATTCCGAAGTTTGTGAAGATACGGGTGTTGTTAAGCAAATTAACGATTTGAATGATTTTATAAAAACAACAAAAGCAGAGTTAAATGACTGCAATAAAAAGTTACAGCTTTATTATGAGTACGAAAAAGTTAGTTTCTTAAAAGTTGAGAAAGAAGAAAAGGAAAAACGCTTCGATGTATTGTTTTCTAAGATTGATGATTTAGGTGTGCAGAAAAAACAAAACGAATTAACAGTTTTAGAAGCAAGCATTATTTCTTTACAAGGAGAGCTGACTCAAAAAAATAATGATGAAAATAATTTGGTGAAACAAATAGGTGAATGTAAATCAAAAATTGAAAAATACAGCAACAAGATTACAAAAGTTATGATGCAAAATAAGTTGAGTAAAAGTCAGGAAAATCTCAAAGCATTATTGTCTCAGTATAATGCTCTGAAAATTGAAATTCAACAAATAGAAGAAAGTATTACTTCACAAAAAGAACAAGCATCTTCAACAAAAGTTGTTTTGTGTAATTTACAAGAAAAACTTGAAAAATATTGGAACGAACTTGAAGATATAGCAGATGATTGGCAGATACTTAAACAACAAATAGAACGTATTGATAAATTGGATTTTAAGTATGCCAAAAATGTAGTTGATTTGTATATAACGAAATTAACTATTGAGATTGATGGAAAAGTCAAACAATTTGATTTGCCGGACGATTTTTCCGAAGCGGATGCATTGAGGGAAAAAGAAAAATTAGAAAAGGAATTGCAAAAATATCAGGAAGAAAAGAGCATAATTGAAGAAAGCTCTCGAAAAGGCAGCATCTCTAAACGAAACATAATTGCAGCAACTATGGATACATTGTTGAACAGAATACTTCCTGACGGGGACTTCCGACCAAGTCATATATTTTTAGATGAGGCGGGCTATTGCTCTCTTATTAAAGGTGCTACTTTGACTGCTTTTGATTGTCCGATAACTTTTTTAGGCGATCATATGCAACTGCCGCCGGTTTGCGAAATGAATGAAAACCAAATAACGCCGGACAACAGGGAGGTTTGCTTGTGGTCCCTATCTGCTTTGTTCACTGAAAAATTTTTGACGGAATCTTTTGATGAGGTTTTTAAATCCTATTCTAATCATAAAACAGCATCATTTTACAGTATAAAGAAAAGTGATCTTGTTCAAACTTATCGCTTTGGACCGGCTCTGGCAAATGTGCTTGCGAAAGAGGTGTATTCAGAACAATTTACCGGAAATGAAAGTTATGAAACCGTGATGTTTTATATAGATGCTCGAAAAAATCCGGGAATCAAACCACACATTAGTATTTCCGAATGCGACGCTATATTAAAATATCTAAAAGAAAATCTAGAAGATGATGTCGGTATCATTACGCCATATGTTAATCAACGACAAGAGTTGAAAAATAGATTTAAAGGCGATAAGGCTATGCAGGATTCTATTATGACGGTTCACGGTTCTCAAGGTAGGGAGTGGGATACAGTTATATTTAGTGTGGCTGATACAACAGATATGTGGTTTACAAACTCATTACATCAAAAAAGTGACGGTAAGAAGGTTATAAACACGGCTGTTAGCAGAGCGAAAAAGAAACTGATAATTGTATGCGATGCCGAATATTGGAAGCCTATGGAAAAACAACTTATTAGCAAAATCTTAGCAGTTGCCGAGGAAATAGTTTTATAAAGTGAATTTAAACTATGAAGGACAAAGGGAACTTTGGTTCCCTTTGTCCTTCATTTTTTCTGTTGTGTAAAAAACACGTGTACCGTTTTTGGTGCGTTCCTTTTGCTATTCTTATATCATAGAAAATTGTCCGCGAGGTGCGCTATGGATAAAATAATGATTTATTGGAAAATCCCTATGGGTTATGAGATAATTAAAAGAACAAGGGATGTTGATTTATATACTGCCGGTGAAATTCTGAAAAGCAGAAAGCAGAAGTGCATAACAATTGCCAAGCGTGTAGGCAATAGAGCGGAGATAGTGAGCCATTACATAAAATGCCCGCATTGCGGAAAAGAAACACCGGCATACGCTCATTATCTTAATGAAAATTCTTGTGCATTACCTAAAAAAAGTAAGATTGAAATTGATGGTTGGGCAAATATTCAGCTATCGTTACTGGGTGAACCTGATGAAGAACTGAAAATTCAGGAGTATGAAGATTTTTCAAGAGAATATATATGTCCCGAATGTGGTTATAGTTCCAATAAATCAAATGAATATACAGAACTGTATATAGACTATGTTGACGGAAAACTATATGTCAAACGAGCAATAAAAAATCTGTCGGAATTTGTTTTGCTTAAATGGTTGAATGGCAGTACGGCTATCGAATTTCCTGTATATGAGCAGGTTGTTTTCGATTTTGAAGCCGGAAGCACTTATATGGAATTCATAAGTGATAAAAAAGTTGTGTGTACCACACCTGTAACGGATTCTGAAATAGATTTTACAGGCGATATATTGATTGATTTGTTTTCAAAAAGCAATATAGTAAAACGCACAATCAGAAGCTGCTTTGAGAAAATCACGAGCCATAAAATGCCCTTTACCACAAATGAGCTCGATATTGATAAATTTGTGAATTTTGTGCGATTCACAGGTTTTCCGAAAGAGTTTTATGAAGCCATTCCTTTCTGGAAAGGGTCAAGGGTTGTGGACGAAAGTTTTAAACAAGTGTACGAATGGCTCGGTAATTCCGAAAGTGCAATGAAGCTTCTTGAAAAATCATCAATTCCTTATTGTAAATCTATTAAAAGATTATTTGCAAAAAGAAGCGGTCTGTTCTTCTATATCAAAGAATGTGAGTTTTTATATGGATTGTTAAATGATGTGAACTTGTTTTGCGCTTTTCTGAATAAAAAATACATATTTCAATTATTATCGATGATGCATTATTATGAAACACCTATGAAAACATTTTTATCTGATTACTCTGCTGCTTTGGAAAAATCAAGATTTATAAATAACCTCTATTGTTTTGATTATGTTATAAGCTATGCTATTTATTACAACTCATTAAGTGCTTATGTGCAAAAAAAAGAACGAGAAAAATGGCTCTTGGAGAAAAATATTTTTAGAAAAGCTATACCGTATTCACAACGGGCGAATGAGATATCTGCACCTATAAGTTTAGTTGCTTCAAATATGAAAGACACCATAGTAGATAAATATCGTTTTAAATATTTAAGAACTAAGCAGGAATGTGTTGTTGCAGGTGAAAGAATGGATAATTGTTTGGTTAAATGGGATTCATGTTCTAATCCTGTTGTTGCAATTTACAAAGGTGATAAAATAGTTGCTGCTGTCGAATTTCTTAATAATGTTCTTGTGCAGGCAAAAGAATGCAGGAACAAGTCAATCGAACCCAACTCGGATTTATATAATGCCATAGAAAAATGGTGCAAAAGGAATAGTATCAATTTTGATTCCGAAAAGCTTGATGACTGCCCTTTTTAAGGTGAACGGCAACACGGAATCGTCTTTTTTGATAGGTGACGGGTTAAGGTTATGTATGCAGGGCGAAAACTGATTATAATAACGGCTCCCGCTTACTGACAGTAGGCGGGAGTCGTTATGTTTAATTGTTTGGTAGGAAGAAATACTTTAAAATTAACTTCTCAAATCATGTTTTCACAGTACTAAACCAAAAATAGAGTGGGGCGCAAAAGGATTAACTCGTATTAAGCTTTTATCAAAAAAGAATGGCTAACCCAATCTTACAAAATCTTAATTTGATTTATTTGGTGCCCTGTGGTATCATTGTTTTGGTGATGAAAATGGCAGTGAGAATTCTTGTAACTGAAGATGATGTATTCCTTCGTGATGGGCTTTGTGAAATGCTCAAAAAAGAGGGCTATGATGTTGTTTCTGCAGGGACAATTGAGGATGCAAAGGCAAGTTTCTTAAAAGAAAAGTTTAACCTTATAATCCTTGATGTTATGCTTCCTGACGGTAACGGCTTTGATATGTGTTCCTTTATTCGTGGGAAGAATGAAGATGTACCGATTTTGTTTTTAACCGCTTGTGATGATGAGGTTCAGGTTGTTCGCGGTCTTGATGCAGGTGCGGATGATTATGTTACAAAGCCTTTTAAATTACTTGAACTTTTATCAAGAATACGAGCTCTTTTAAGAAGAAACAAATCAACGGTTTACAGTTGCGAGAATGTTGTTATTGATATAAACACAATGACTGTTAAAAAGGATGGCGAAAATGTTTTTGTTACTCCAACGGAGTTTCAGATTCTTTCGGCGCTCGTAAGAAATAGCGGTGTTATTGTTACAAGAGCAATTTTACTGGAGAATATATGGGATGAGGGCGGTTCATTTATAGATGACAACACCCTTTCTGTGCATATAAGCAGACTTCGTGAAAAAATTGGTCCGGAGCATATTGTCACCGTTCGTGGTATCGGTTACAGATGGGAGGACGGGAAATGAGTCCTTTGGAAATCTGTTTAATTATTTCTGTTTTCTTATTACTTTTTGTTGTGTTGGTTTTGTGCATTTTGCTTACCAACAACAAAAGGAAAGTGAAAAGACTTACCAAAAGCATCAATAAATATCTTGAAAAAGGTGAATTGACAAAATTCAGCACAAATGATGACAACTTTGCGCCTCTTCAGAATGTGGTTTGCGATTTAGAAAATGCTCTTGAGGTGCAAAAGCATAACACAG
Source organism: Clostridia bacterium (assembly GCA_045593305.1). Classification (GTDB taxonomy): domain Bacteria; phylum Bacillota; class Clostridia; order UBA1381; family UBA1381; genus UBA1738. Next base: position 85,098 of record JAZNWI010000181.1, read on the forward strand.
AGCTTGAAACCAAAAAGAATACGGATTTTATCGCAGATATTTCTCACCAATTAAAAACTCCATTGGCAGGTCTTCGCCTTTATCTTGAAATGGATAATGCTCAGAATCCTACGGAGCATACAGAAAAAGAACTTCAGCTTGTGGAGAAAACTGAAGAGCTTGTTGCAAAGCTTTTACGCCTTGAAAAGATAAAAAGCGATACATACGTTATGGATTTTCAGTTTTACGAGGTGGGCGAAATCCTTAAAAGCATCGTTCTCGATATGAAGCATATTTTTCCTGAAAAGCAGTTCGGTGTTGTTGGAAGAAGCAGAATGAGATGCGATAAGGAATGGTTAACGGAAGCTTTAGGGAATGTTATCAAAAACGCCTGCGAGCACACCGATAACAATGGCGAAATCAATATAATTATTGAAGAAAATGAACGCTCCACAATTGTTACTGTTTCCGATAACGGTGGCGGTGTTGATAAAGATGATGTGGGTAAGCTTTTCAAGAGATTCCACAGAGCTAAAAATGCCAAGCCTCAGAGTGCAGGAATAGGTCATGCAATAACAAAAGCAATTGTTGAAAAGCACCACGGAACAATAAGTGCCGTAAATTCTGCAACGGGACTTGATATTATAATGTGTTTCCCGCATATTTATGGGTATCAGACTATTTAATTGCCAAGTATAACTTG